>CALEYA010000125.1 GCA_937926215.1 uncultured Croceitalea sp.
ATTTGCTCCAGCGGTTATGGTTTCAGGATTACAAATATTATCTGCATCCAAAATCTGTAAACGGTAGTCGTTACTGTGCATACCAGCAACAATATTAGATATCGTGAGCGTATTGGTATCTACTCCAGCATAAGTGCCACCATTTGTCAACGGATTCCATGTACTGCCGTTATCTGTACTTTCTTCCCATTGGTAACTAAGGTTCGTTCCGCCACCGATGGCTGGCGTATAGCTTGCCGAGTCACCAATATTGACGCGTTGTTCACTAGGCTGGCTGGTTACCGTTACCGGAATGGAAGCAGTAGTCAGTAAACTATTGGTGCCAGTATATCCCCCTTGACCTGTAATTTGTCCATTTTGATCAACCGTTATCGGAGAACTACCAAGAATACCATCATTATCTCCATCCGTATGACCAGCTTCTACAGTATCAAAACAACCGTCACCGTCACTATCCAAATCTTGGGAGTCTGGAATGGTATCACCATCAGAATCTGGGCAAAACGAGAAAGTGAACCTCCCAGAATTTATTTCGGTTGGTGAAGTAAAATTAGTTTCATGGACGATAGTCATCCCACCCGTAGTTCCAGCCACAAGAATATCGAAATCTGCAAATGGAGCGGATCCACCACTACCAGAGGAAGCGTCACCGGTTATGGTAAGGATGTTGTTAAGAATAGTAATGTTTGCATTCTGGCTAGATAGAACGATCCACTGGAAATCAGCCGAAGGATTGATAGGGCTAAACGTAAAACTATCTGAATTGTTGATTCTAGAATCACCTAATACCGTATCTGCCCCAAAACGGAAAGAAGAAGGTCTGGAAAATGTCATGTCCGCTGAATATGATGTGCCGGCCACGACACCATTATTATCCCTAAACCTTATATTGGCACCGCCATTTTCTGAAATAATATCTACATCTGATGCTCCATTGGCAACAAGATTACCTATAGATACCTGCAAGGGAAGCGCATTTCCATTGATGTCTGTAGCGAAAGTTACATTGGGATCTCCCTCTTGAAAATTAACTCCCGAAAAATCCACAGGAACAATTGGGCATTCAGAGGCATCTGAGATACCATCGTTATCATCATCTAAATCGCAAATATCGGTAACGCCATCGCCATCGAAATCCGGATAACCAGAATCTAAAGGATCGCATGGATCAAAAGTGCTAAGGGTAGCACTCCGGTCCAACGTAAAACACACATTGTCCATATGGGTGACGTTTACGGTATAGACCGTACCGTCCAAACCTTGAACTTCCGTTATCCCTAAAGTAGCCGTAGTGGTGCCAACGTAAATGGCATTATCAGAAATATTTACCCCATTGGCTTGCCATTGGTATTTAAGAGCTGGCGAACTATCCACGGTATTAGGGCCGGAATAGTCTGCAACCCCAGCACTAAAATCTGTGGTGGATAAAGCGGACAGATCAATAGTAAATTGTGCTGCGCTGCCAAAAGCTTGATTTACATCTGCTGGTGGGCTGTTTAGGGTAACTTGAGTGGCAATGTTTAGGTTTACAGGATTAGTTGTCGTATATGTATGTCCAACTACCAAGCCCTGGCCATCCGTAGCACCATCCAATTCACCATCTCCGTCAGCATCGGCAAAACCAGCTTCCAAAACGTCTGAACAACCGTCATTATCACTATCGGTATCCAAATTGTTGGGGATGCCATCGTCATCAGAATCGGAACAAGAACCCGTAACTTCAAAAGAAATATCGTCTATGGCAAAATCGTTTCCGCCACCTGCTGTAGAGAAATTGACAACATCCATTCTAAAGTTCGTTTCACTGCCCGTAAAGAAGTTGGTGGCTATGCGGGTCCATGGATTGTTGAAAGGCATGGGCCCAGATTCTTGACGGGCTACCTCTATATTATTACTATCATAAATGATAAACCCAATATTTGGATTTTGTCCTCCATCACCAGAATCCCTAAAGGCACTTATGGCCCAAATGCTGGCATCAAAGGAAGTATTGGTGCTTAAGGTAAAGTTTTGCGAGTAAAATACGCCCTGTGCAGTAGATCCGTTTACGGCCAAATACGCATCTTCTGGACTACCATCCGTATGTCCCGCAAGGCCATCCCATAGATTGGTTCTAAAATGTACTTGGTCTGCACTCAATTGGCTTATAACCGCATAGGTTGAATTTGGTTCCAATACTCCAGTAATTGCTGAAGGGTCTGAAGGATTACCAGCATATGCGTAATTGGTTACCGGTGTTTGGGTATCCCTTATACTAGCTGTTCCTAGGTTGCCAAAGGTTCCAGCAAACTCTCCCGTAACCAATTGGGTACCACATTCCACCTCATCCAAAATACCGTCATTATCGTCGTCTAAATCGCAACCGTCGGAGATACCATCATCATCCGTATCAGGGTCTGCTGTAGTTACTAAGGAATTGGTGCCAGAATAGCCGCCTTGGCTTTCTACCCGGCCATTACTGCCTACGGTCAAACCTACAGAGCTGCCTAGAATGCCATCACCATCATTATCGGTATGGCCTGCTTCTATGGCGTCTGGACAGCCATCGTCATCAGAATCCAAATCCATACTGTTGGGTACGCCATCACCATCTGCATCTGGACAAATCACATAATCTAAAGATCCAAGGTTGTCGACATTGTTACTGTCTGCAAAAGCCACGTACAATTCTCCATTTACACTAGGTAAAACCGAAAACCCCGTAGGGTCTAGTGATCCCAAGTACTGGTCAACACCTTGCTCGTAGCTCCCGCTTGCATTAACGTCTATAAAACCTACCCACTGCAAAAACGGAGCGGCTTCCGCACCCGTGCCACTAAGGCCAAGATTGTTTGCATTTGCTGTGTCCAGATTACCACCCACCCAGTTATGGATAGCAGGGTCTAAATACGTAAAATCTGGAGCGCCCGATACATAGGCTCCAGCGGATGCCGCACTTCTATAGGCCGTTCCATCAAATACCACAAAAACACCTACGCCAAAGAATACCCCAGAAACCAATTGCCCGGCATGGGGTCCATCTGCGGGGATTATAGCTTCGGAAGAGTTTGTTGCGTTTATAGCAATAGGAACCCCAGAGGTAACCGAAAAACCGGTGCTCTGCCAAGCAAGGGTAGCACTGGTCGCATTGGAGGTCTGGCAGGTCCCTTCATTAATATCTAAAATACCGTCGTTATCATCGTCCTCATCAAAGCAATCAAACACCCCATCATTGTCAAAATCTTCCCTTACAATGCGTGAACTGGAGGCATCGTTTACATTTAAGGAATTGGGGTCGTCCGTAGTTACTGAAAAAGGTAGCGAAGTCGCGTTGCTATTTAGATTCTCAAAAGTTGTGGTATTACTATAATCGGAAGGCCCGCTATAGTTCATAGGTATATAAATATCCATGGAAAAGCTGGACTCACCGGGAGGTATGTTGCTTATCCTAAGATTGCTTGTGGATGCCCCATTAAGGGTTCCCGTAAAGGTCATCCCAGCAGTTGCCCCATAAGGTTCGCCGGAATAGGTAAGCCCGTTGGTAAGGCTTTCGACCAAGTCAATATTGTTCAACGTAATCCCAGAATTATTGACTATGGTATAAATGTTTGTCAAGGTTTGCGTATCGCACAGGTCAATGTAGGTAGAGGCAAGTTTGTTGATTTCAACAGTAAATACACAAGAACAGCCATCGTTAAAAACAACACTAGGCCCCGTTCCCAAGGGAGTAACCTGGCCCGTGGTCTGATTGATACTTACCAATTGGTCCTGTTCTGTTAAGCTGGACAATTTTCCATAGCCTATGATACCATTGTTACCGTCATAATACAAACTCCCAAAAAACTCGTAGTCTGGGTCTGGAGAACCAACATAAGTTGTGCTACCGTCCGTAGGGTCTATGGTAAACAACTGCGTTACATTTTTATCCCATCCGTAAAGGAGGCCACTGGTAGGGTCGACGGCCACATCTGGACTTTTCGTGGTACT
The DNA here is from genome assembly GCA_937926215.1 of uncultured Croceitalea sp. GTDB lineage: Bacteria > Bacteroidota > Bacteroidia > Flavobacteriales > Flavobacteriaceae > Croceitalea. The sequence continues at coordinate 3,967 of CALEYA010000125.1, forward strand.
GCCTATTAATGTTGCCGTAAGGGTGTTGATATTTACACTATATAGTTGTTCTGAATCTCCAGTTACATAGTAGTTACCATTAATATCAAAGGCCCCAGCCTCGTTAAATGCGTTTAATCCCGTAATATTTCCAAGGTTCTGGAAGTTTCCGGTTGCATCAATTCGATATAAGGTGTATGGAGCATCGGGGTTTATTCCGTAAACAAAATTATCTACAGGATTGTACCCAATGGAATTAATTGCGCCAACCAAACCATTGGCCGTTAAATTGGAAATTTCGGTAAGACTGCCCGTGGCAGCATTTACTTCATAAAAGATATAATCGGTACCCACACGAAGCGTCTGATAAAGACTGGCATCACAGGTAAAGGGAGTTTGCGCTTTAAGACTACTTATGCCTAAAAAAATAAAAAGGGCCAGTAGTTTAAATAGGTTAGACGGGCGATACGTTGTTGAATCCATGGAGCACTAGTATTAGGTGAACTATTAAAAGCCCATGACCTTTGAAAACCCCAGTTGTTCTTGGTAAAAATGTACTAGTAGTGGTTAGCATAGGTCAAGCTTAATTTGGGTTGAATTGATTTGGGATCAATTTTGTGTACAAAACTAGTCCCAAAAAACCCAAAACTTCAATATTCACGATATTGGTACGGTTATTTTCGTTCAATTGCTATATTCTATCCAAAGAAACGACAGGGTACGGAGAATATTCACTAATTGTTGTGAACGGCCTTTTTTTGTATATAAAACCGGTATTTCACCGATAAGCCTAGTGTTTGCGTGTATTATCGTAAGAAATTTCGCATATACTATTTTTAAGGCAAAAACGGAATATTTGCGTAATTTTATGACTTATTATAATTAGAAGGAATGAGTGCTAAAAAAGGAAAAGTACAAGAGGCCATACAAGAAAAATTATTGGCGGAACGTAAGGTGTTTTTATGGGGAATGGTAGACGACGATTCCGCTAAACATGTGGTGGACCGGTTGTTGTACCTGGACTTGCAGGATGATAAGGAAATACAATTGATCATTAACAGCCCTGGGGGCTATGTTACTTCTGGCTTTGCCATTTACGATACGATCAAACAAATTAAAAGTCCGGTGTCTACGGTTTGTTCCGGTCTGGCAGCATCTATGGGGTCTATTTTGCTTTCCGTTGGTGAAAAAGGGAGGCGTTTTATACAACCGCATGCCCGTGTTATGATTCACCAACCTAGCGGCGGGGCTAGGGGACAGGCTTCCAATATTGAGATACAAGCACGCGAAATTATAAAAACCAAAGAACTGGGTGCCAGAATTTTAGCGGATAATTGTGGACAGGATTTTGATAAAGTCATGAAAGACTTTGACCGAGATTATTGGATGGGGGCAGAGGAATCCTTGGAATATGGTATTGTAGACGCAATTTTAAAGTAAACGAATGCCTTAAAAAGGAAAAGCCCTTTACAATTTTTTGTAAAGGGCTTTTATTATAGGGACGCTTGCGCGGAATAGTTGTTACTATAATTACGGGGGTTTGGTCGTAAAAAGATGCCGTTCCTTTGTTAAAATAGTATTAAAAATTGTCTGGTGCGGCTATGATTTCCCGGGCCTTTTCCCGTAGTTCTTCTAATTCTTTCGGATTTTTCTTTTTCAATAGGTTGAGCATCATGCCCATGCGTTGGTTATCCGTAAAAAATTCCTTCTTTTCTGCTAAAAAATTCCAATACAGGGAATTAAAAGGGCAGGCGCGCTCTCCGATTTTTAGTGCTTTGTTATAATGGCATCCGCTACAATAATCGCCCATTTTATTAATATAATTGGCACTGCTTACATAGGGTTTGGTGGCCACGATACCGCCGTCCGCAAATTGACTCATACCTCTGGTATTGGTAATTTCCACCCATTCTATGGCATCAATATAAACTCCTAAATACCAAGCGTCTACCTCGTCTGGGTGGACCTGGGCCAACAATGCAAAGTTTCCTATCACCATTAATCGCTGTATGTGGTGGGCATAGGCCTCCTCTAAACTTTGTCCGATGGCTTTTTTAAGACAGTTCATTTTGGTATTTCCGGTCCAGAAGAACTGGGGTAGTTGATTGTAGTTTTCTAGTTTGTTCAGCTTTTGGTATCCCGGCATTTCTTTCCAATAGATACCGCGCATATACTCCCGCCAACCCAGAATTTGGCGTACGAAACCTTCAACTTGGCTTATCGCTATGGTATCCCCATGTTCGTAATAATAATCCAAAACCGTATCAATGATTTCTTTTGGGGAAATTAGTTTGCTGTTCATGGCAAAGGAAAGCCTGCTATGGAACAAAAATTTTTGTTCCGTATGCATGGCATCTTGGTAGTCCCCAAAGTGAATCAATAGTTTTTCACAGAAAAACTGGGTCAACGCTACACATTCGTCATAAGTCGTAGGCCAATTTAGGGTATTGTTGGCAATACTACCAAAAGTGGTGACACCGGAATTTTGGAGTTCTATTACAAGATAGGATACGTCTTTTTCAAAATTTAAGGCTTGGGGTATGGCCGGCTTTCCTTTCCATTTTTTGCGGTTGCTCTGGTCAAAGTTCCATTGGCCACCCTCCGGCTGTCCGTTAAGCATCATGATGGTATGTTTTTTTCGCATCATCCGGTAAAAGGATTCCATAATAAGTTGCTTCTTGCCTGCAAAGAAGTCTTTTAGTTCGTAACGTTCCGTATAAAAATGCTCTGTGTCATAAGCCTCCGTGTTTATGGACGTGTTATTACAGAACTCCTTAAGTTGCTTGTCCAAACGGTATTCATCCGGGAATTGGTATTCGAATTTTTTGGCATCGGTCTTTACAATATAATGTTCCAAAAGTTTATCCAACTCTTGCGGACAGTCGGTCTCCGTAATTGTAATATAGTTAACGGTATGCCCTTGAGCAGTAAGGGTCGTAGCAAAACTGCGCATCGCCAGAAAGAATGCCGTTACTTTTTGTATGTGGTGTTTTACATAAGAAGTTTCTTGTTGTATCTCTGCCATTAGATAGACTACGTTTTCGTCCACCTCTTGGAACCAGCTGTGTTTTTGGTTAAGTTGATCTCCTAATATCAATCTTAGTGTTTTCATAAATCGTTCAGCCAAAGTTTTTGGTAGGTGCCTTGTGGGTCATAGTTTTCCGCCTGTCGCTCAATATTGAATTTGCGATCCCTAGGGTCATTGCCTACACCGCTCAGATACATCCAATTGCACCAATTACTATGCACGTCATAGTCAATAAGCATGCTTTCAAAATAGGAAGCACCAATACGCCAATCCTGTTGCAATTCCTTGGTCCAATAACTGGCCACGTTCTGTCTACCCCGGTTACTCATAAAACCGGTTTCCTTAAGTTCTATCATATTGGCGTTGACAAAAGGTTTTGGGGTTTTGCCATTGATCCATTGATCCATGAGTTCTTTTGAGGCTTTCCAGGTGTAATCGCGCTCTAAAATACCTCCAAGCTTAAAGATGTTGTTTTTATGCTTGATGCTTACATATTTGAAAAAGTCGCGCCAGACGAGCTCAAAGAATAGCCAATAGGTATCCTGATTTTTGGTTTCTTGCGTTTCAAATTCCATTAATTCGGCATAAATGGTTCTCGGTGTAATACAACCATTGGCCAACCATGCCGAAAATTTGGAACTGTACTCCGTTCCTACCAAACCGTTTCTTGTTTTTTTATAAGAGGCAATATGTTTGGTGTTCCAGAAGTAATCCTTTAAACGGAGTAGTGCCTGTTTTTCCCCGCCTTTAAACGGAAAGGCTGATTTTGGATGCTTTTCAAAACTGGGGAAACCCAATTGTTGCAAACTAGGTGGCGTTGTAATAATGTCCAGGAGGTTTTCGAGAGATTTTTTAGGAATTTCGGGAAGTGTTGCCCTTACCCGGACATGCTTTTCGCATTTTCTGCGAAAGAAGGTAAACACATCCGGAAGATGGTCAAAGGATTTAAAAGGGATATCCTCTGGATGGAAAAGGAAGTGGTCGCAACTTTCTACAAGCTTGGTCTTATCGGTAAGTTTTTCCTTTACCTTTTCCAAGACGTGTACTTCTTCGGATGTCCATTCCGCCTGAAGGTAGATAAAATCAATGCTGTGGTCCTTGACCAGTTGTGGGATGACATGCTCCGGTTTATCTAAATAGACCAAGAGCGTAATATTTTTTTCTTTTAAGCCTTGCACCAGTTCTTCAACGGACTCCAATAGAAACCGGGCCCGATAGCGCCCTGTCTTCATAAACCCAAATTGGGAAACGGAAAAATGTCTTGGATCAAAACAGTAGACGGCCAATGTGCGGTCATGCGTAGCTGCCTTGTAAAGGGATGTATTATCAGCAACCCTTAAATCGTTTCTAAACCAAACCAGACTATTCATTATTTCGTTTGTTGGATTTACATCTATTGCTGCAATACTTGACCTCCTCCCAGTTTTTCTCCCATTTCTTGCGCCAAGAAAAAGGCCTATTGCATACGATACAGATTTTTTTGGGAAGATGTGTCTTTTTGATGACTTTCAATTTGTTTAATAAAAATACCTAAAAATTAAACAGAAATAGTGCGCTTCTGCTATTTAGAACGGTTTAAAAACAGGCATTAACCAAATTGTCAGTATTTTTATGACGTTACAAGAGTATCAAGATTTTGGCCTAACAACCGTTGGGTACATAACACCTAGGCTTGTTCCTAGATAGTTTTCATTTATGCCACAAACGCAAAGAAATATTGCCATTATAGGTTCTGGACTCGTAGGCTCCTTATTGGCGGTTTACCTAAAAAAACGGGGCCATTCCGTTACCGTTTTTGATAGAAGGCCAGACATACGAACGGTACATTTTTCTGGAAGGTCCATTAATTTGGCCATGAGTAATAGGGGCTGGAAAGCGCTTAGGAAAGTGGGCTTGGAGAATGAAATCCAAAAAATAGCCATTCCCTTGGACAAACGTGCGATGCATGTAAACGATAGGCCGGTATACTTTCAAAAATATGGAAAGGAAGGGGAAGCCATTTGGTCCATATCCAGAGGTATCCTGAACCGAAGAATGATCGACCTTGCCGAAAATGCCGGGGTACGGTTTAGGTTTGAGGAGAAGGTATGGGATGTAGACCTTCCGGAAGCCAAGATTTATACAGGGGAAACCGAGAAAGGCGAATGGAAGGAATATCAGTACGATTTGATTTTTGGGTGCGATGGGGCATTTTCACGTGTTAGGCATAAAATGCAACGGCGTAGCCGTTTTGATTATAGTCAAGATTTTATTGATGTGGGCTATAAGGAATTGACCATACCACCCAATGCCGATGGGAGCCACAAGTTTGATAAAAATTCTTTCCACATCTGGCCCCGTGGTCGGTTTATGCTTATTGCTATGCCTAATTTGGACGGTAGTTTTACCTGCACGCTGTTCCTCCCTTTTGAAGGGGACGTATCTTTTGAGAACCTAAAGACGGAAAAGGATGCCAAAACTTTTTTTGAGACCTATTTTCCCAATGTGCGAAAGGAGATTGAAAACTTGACCAAGGATTTTTTTGAGAACCCCACTAGTGCTATGGTCACCATGAAATGTTACCCGTGGAGCTACTGGAACAAAGTGGCTCTGGTTGGCGATTCTGCCCATGCTATAGTACCGTTTTACGGTCAGGGTATGAACGCCGGTTTTGAGGATATCTACGAGCTGGATGCACTTATGGAAGCCCATGGGGACGATTGGGAAGCTATTTTTAGGAATTATCAGAAGAACAGGAAACCGAACGCAGATGCCATTGCTGAACTCAGTTATCGGAATTTTATGGAAATGAGCAGTAAGACCGCTGATCCTATGTTCCTGCTTCAAAAAAAGATAGAAAAACACTTTGCCGCAAAACATCCAGAAAAATGGATTCCCGTTTATAGCAGGGTTACCTTTTCCGATAGTCCGTATGCAGATGCGCTTACCATTGGTGACCAACAGGAAGCAATCATGCAACAGATAATGCAACTACCTAATATTGAAGCTATTTGGGATTCGAAAGAGGTGGAACAGCAACTACTTTCCCTTTTGGGTTAATGTTTCCGCTTTGCTAGTTCTGCCCTTCGCATGGGCATGCCGTCAATACGTGCCCATATCGTCTTTGGACGCACCGTAAACCTTTTTTTCAGTTTTACGCTACCATCTTTGCCCACAAGGACAATACCTTTAAAGTCTTTGTGCAGTTGGAGTTCTTTACGGATTTGGTCCGTTCCTTTCCATATAAGCACATCCCTGTCGTCCAAGGCTTTTTGGTTATTTTCAAACAAGCGGTTTTGTTCAAGGTACCCTTCTGTTTTTGCATCGCCAAAAAGGAGGATGACCCGGTTTTGCCAACGAAGCTCGCCTAAGTCCTGTGCGTGGGCGTAGCCAACCAAAAGGAGAAGAATATAGAGTAGTAGCCGTTCCATAAAACGAATGTAAACAAAAAGACCACCCTAAAAAGGATGGCCTATTTATTTTTTATCGAGCAAAGGAAATCTATATCTTTTTGAACAATTTGTTCATTTTCTCAGATTCTTCTTCCGCAAGGGTAGGGTCTACTAAAATTCTACCACTGTGTTCATCGGTAATAATTTTTTTCCGTGAAGCGATTTCTACCTGTACTTGCGGCGGAATAGTGAAAAACGAACCTCCAGAGGCACCTCTTTCGATAGGTACGACGGCCAAACCGTTCTTTACGTTGTGTCGTATTCTCTTGTACGCCTTGATCAACCGGTCATCGATTTTGGATTCGAACTCTTCCGATTTTTTAAGCAAGGTGGACTCTTCTTTCTCAGTTTCTGAAAGAATGGCGTCCAGTTCCCCTTTTTTATGTTTTAAGTGGGCATCACGTTCCCCAAGTACTTCCTTGGTGCTGGCAATGACCTCCTTTTTCTGCTCTATCTGTACTTTAAACTCCTTAATGTTCTTCTCGGCAAGTTGGATTTCCAATTCTTGAAACTCCACTTCTTTACTCAGGGAATTGAATTCCCTACTGTTCCGAACATTTTTTTGTTGTTCCGCGTATTTTTTAATGAGCGTTTTGGACTCCTCAATTAAGTTCTTTTTAGCGGTAATCTCAAAATTGATGGTTTCCACATCAGATTTAAGTTTATCCATTCTGGTTTTAAGACCAAGAACTTCATCTTCCAAATCTTCAACTTCTAAGGGCAGTTCACCGCGAACGTTTCTTATTTCATCAACTCTGGAGTCTATTAATTGTAAATCGTATAGTGCACGTAATTTTTCTTCTACGCTTCCTTCTGGTTTTGCAGCCATAAATTAAAAATACTTGATGGGATTAGTTATACTTTCCGATAAAGTGACCGCAAAATTAGGAATTTTTTTCGTAAGTAACCCCACCAATAAATTTTTTGTAAACTGCTCAGTTTCAAAGTGGCCAATATCCGCGATGACCATCTTTTCTTCAGCTTCGTAAAATTGATGGTATTTTACATCCGCGGTCACAAAAATATCCGCCTTTGCAGCGCGTGCGGCACCTATGGCAAAAGCCCCGCTACCACCAAGTACTGCTACCCTTTGTACGGGTTTGCCCAAAAGTTTGGAATGCCGAATTCCCTTGGCATGCATCGTATTTTTTAGATGCGTTAAAAACGAGTGTTCGTCCATGGGTCCTTCCAATTCACCTACCATGCCCATGCCCAAATTTTGATTGGTGTTTTCCAGGGTTATGACCTCAAAGGCTACTTCTTCATACGGATGGGATTCAAATAGTGCCCTTAAAAGGCGTTTTTCCAAATGTGCGGCAAAGGTCATATTTAATTGTACTTCCTCCTCTTTATGGAGTTCCCCTTTAGTGCCTATGGTCGGATTGGCCTGTTCCCCGGCATTAAAAGTGCCAACGCCTGTGCTGTTAAAGCTGCACTGACTGTAATTGCCCAAAGTTCCACCGCCTACATCAAAAAGTGTCGCCCTAACAGTATCCGCATGCGTTTTAGGGATATAGGTGGTCAGCTTTTTAATGGTACCTTTTTTTGGAAGCAGTATTCTTGGTGCCTGTACTCCCAAAACCTCACAAATTTTGGCATTCACACCTATTGGACTATTGTCCAAGGCGGTATGCATGCTGTATATGGCAATATTGTTCTGTATGGCTTTAAGTACAACGCGTTCCACATAGTTTTTACCGGTAATCTTGGTAAGCCCTTTAAAGATAATAGGGTGAAAACTAACGATAAGGTTGCATTTTTTGGCAATGGCTTCATCGACAACAACTTCCAAAGTGTCCAGGGTGACTAGAATTCCTTTGACGGATTGCCCTGGTTCACCGACCAAAAGCCCTACGTTGTCAAAGTCCTCTGCGTAATCAAGCGGAGCCAATTCTTCCAATATTTGGGTTACTTCCTTAACCGTCATGCCTTCTATTTTCAAGGATTATACTGATCTTCTGCGCACTAAAGATAAAATGAACTCCTTTAAACTTTTTAGATTTAGGCATAAATTAAAAGTTTTTAATTCGGTTGGGGATTTTTTTACCTTTCTATGGCAAGGCTACGCAGGAAAAAATAAGGAAAGCGTATAAAACAGTGATTTTTTAGCCGTTTGAAAAAGTTTAAATGCGTTCAATAGTATAATTTCGCCCAAATGCAGTTTCTACGTTACATAGCTTTTCCCGTTTCCCTTATATATGGGATGGTCGTACACTTGCGTAATTGGTGTTATGATGTTGGATTGTTTTCTTCAAAATCCTTTAAGACGCCAACGGTTTGTGTTGGGAACTTAAGCGTAGGGGGGACCGGAAAAACCCCTATGGTAGAATACTTGATTGGGTTACTGCGGGAAAACTATAAGATTGCGGTGCTGAGTAGGGGATACAAAAGAAAAACCAAAGGGTATGTATTGGCAGATGCAAATGCAACGGTTGCGCAACTAGGGGATGAACCCTATCAAATATTCTCCAAGTTTGACGACCTGTCCTTGGCGGTCGATGCCGATAGGCAGAACGGAATTGCCACTTTGGAGCAAAACGTAACCCCGGATGTTATTCTATTGGATGATGCTTTTCAGCATAGAAAGGTAATTCCAACTTTTAATATCCTCCTCACCACCTATGATACCCTCTTTGTAAACGACACTTTTTTACCAACGGGAACCCTTAGGGATGCAAAAAACCAAAAAAAACGGGCCCATGTGATCGTGGTCACCAAATGCCCTATGGACCTGGGGAAAGAGGAACAGACGAAAGTAAAAGAACAGTTGGACGTTACCGTGCCGGTATTGTTCGCTAGCTTGTCGTATGCCCCGCTATTGATATCAAAAAATAAGGAGATGGAACTTTCAAGCCTGCAAGGAAAGCATTTTACTTTGGTTACGGGTATTGCCAATCCCAAGCCCTTGGTAGGGCACCTGACATCCAAAGGGCTGGATTTTGAGCATCTAAATTATTCGGATCACCATTCCTTTAGTGCCGGGGAGTTGGAAAAATTGAAAACCTATCCGTTAGTGCTTACCACGGAAAAAGACTATGTCCGCCTAAAGGACAAATTGGAAAATCTCTATTTTATTGGAGTAAAACATCACTTTCTTGGTGATGGGGCCATCATGCTAAAAGAATTCCTGCATAACGGTATTACAAATCATTCTCAATCCTGGAACTAAAGACGTTTTCCCCAATTTTTTGGTAGAATACTTCAGGTTTAAAAGGTTTGGTGACTACGGCATTGCACCCTGCTTCGTAGAATTCCTCTAAACTATCGTCCATAGAAATGGCCGTTAAAGCGATAATGGGGATATTTTTATTAAACTTCCGTATCCTTTTGGTCGCCTCCGTACCGCTAATACCCGGCATGTGGATATCCATTAAAATAGCATCATACCTATTATTGGTAGCTGCGTCAACAGCTTCAAGGCCATTGTTGGCAATGTCCGCTGTTATACCCTTTTTATTGAGCATTTTTTTGGTGATGACTTGGTTGATCTTATTGTCCTCCACGATCAAGATATGGAGTCCGTCAAACTCATAATCATCCACGGTAAGTTCGAAAGGTACCTCTTCCAAGGCATTTTCATCGGTTTTAAGGTTTAATTCAAAATAGAAAGTGCTTCCTTCCCCAAGGGTACTTTTAAGGTTGATCTTACTCTCAAACAAGCCCAATAGGCTCTTAACAATAGTAAGGCCCAATCCTGTGCCACCATATTCCCTGTTGATCTGAACGGAACCTTGTTCAAAACTGTCAAAGATATTTTTTTGTTGTTCTTCCGATATCCCGATGCCATTATCACTCACTTCAAAATAAACGGTTAAATTTTCTTCTTGCTGATCCCTCAATTTTGCCACTACGTCAACCTGCCCGTTTTTGGTGAACTTTAGGGCGTTCCCCACAAGGTTCATAATAATTTGGGACAACTTCAATGGGTCTCCCAAAAGGTGTACGGGAATATCGTTATCGTAATCAAGGACTATTTTGTTGTCGTTGTCCTTAGCATTTTGTTGCAAGGTATCTATGACGTCCATGAGTACTTTTTTCAACTTGAACTCAATGTTAAGCGGCTCCAATTTATCAGCATCTATCTTATTGATCTGAAGGATATCATTGATGAAGTTCAAAAGGTAGTCCCCAGAAAATTTTAAGGACTTTAGATGGTCTTTTTGATGTTCGGAAGGGTTTTCCTCCAAAAGCAAATGGGTAAGCCCGGTAACGGCATACAAAGGTGTGCGGAGCTCGTGGGTAACCGTAGACAAAAAGTTGGTCTTGGCTTCCATTGCGGATACCGCGGCATCACGGGCCGTCTCCAGTTCTTTGTTCTTAGTTTGTAAAAGATCGTTGGTCTTTAGCTTTATTTGGTTGTTCCTAAAAAGGGAAACTGCCAAAATAGAAATGATGGTCAAAAATGCAGAAGCCAAAATTGCCGTAATTTCTGAACGACTTGCGGATTGGTTGAGTTCCTCATTTTTGGTCTCAAGTTCATTAATGATTTTGGTTTGCTGTTGAAATCGAATTTTATCCGCCGTTTTTACTTCCTGCTTTATTTTTTCTATGGTAAACAGGGAATCTTTTATCTCGGTCAGGTTTTTTGTAAAGGTCAACGATTTTTCATAATCGTTAAGTGTTTCGTATAGCGCCGCCAGAAAGGTGTTGGCTTCCATGATTTCCCTAAAAAACTGATATTTTTCAGATAGTTCCAAGGCCGCTTCCGCATGCTTTACACTCTCTTCCAGCTTTTCTTGTTTATGGTACATTTTGGCCAATCCAAGATTTGCCAAAGTGGCCAGGTAAGGTCTTTCATCCTTATCGGAATTGACCAAGAGCGCATTGTAATTGGTAGCCGCTTCTTCATAATTTTCCAGTTCCGAAAAAATATCGGCCTCCAACAACAGCATGTTGTTCAAAAGGTTTTTATCGTTGCTAAGAGCTTTTGCTTCTTCTAGTTTTTGTCTTGCCTGAAATTTATTTTCTTCCCTAAACAGAAGCGTGGCATCAATATACTTATGCACGGCACTGCCATATGGGTATTCAATATCCTTTAAGAGTACACCGGCCCTATCCCAATAAAAAAGTGTGGTTTCCCTATTGTCCAACTCCAAGTAGAGCAGGGCAAATTTGTGATAGGTATCCAAAAGGGCTTTGATATTATCCTGTTTTTCGGCTTTGCTGGCGGCCAGCTCCAAAGCTTTCAAAGCTTCGGCCAATTTGTTTTGATGGCGGTAAATCCTAGCCTCGGTATGATAGGCCTGTATGCTTTTATCGGACGCAATACTATCTTGCCCCTTTACCAAAAGAGGGTGCAACAAAAAGAAAAATGCAGCAAGTGCTATAAGCCTAGCTGTTTTATGTGAATTTTTAAAATTCAAACGTAGTTTTTGTTAATGAGTAATTGAATTAAATCTATTAGTCTTGCGCAATATCCTGTTTCATTGTCATACCAGCCAATTATTTTGACCATTTTTCCTATAACTGAGGTCATTAGAGAATCAAACGTACAAGAATAATAACTATTGTTTATATCTACGGAAACTATTGGGTCTTGGGTATAGAAAAGTACGTTTTTTAATTCTTTTTTGGAAATGGCCTCAAATGCACCATTAATTTCTTCAATTGAGGTATTTCTTTTGACGTTAAACGTAATGTCCGTAAGGGAGCCATTAGGGACAGGAACGCGTATTCCGCAACCCCCGATTACATCTCCCAAATCCGGAAAGATTTTGGTCAATGCCTTGGCCGCACCGGTGGTGGTCGGTATAATGGATTGGCTTGCCGCCCTGGCCCGCCTTAAATCCCTATGGGGCCTATCATGCAGACTTTGGTCCGATGTATAGGAATGTATGGTGGTGATATAGGCTTGTTCAATGCCACAAAGGTCGTTGACCACTTTGATCATGGGTGCCGCATTGTTCGTTGTGCAGGACGCGTTGGAGATGATATCGTCATCTTTGTCCAAGCTAGCTTCGTTTACACCATAGACGATCATCTTTATGGAATCTTCTATGGGCGGTACACTTAGGATTACCTTTTTGGCCCCGTTTTCAATATGGCCTTGTAACGATTCCCTATTTTTAAATTTTCCGGATGCCTCTACAACAATATCGACCTTATGGTCACCCCACGGAATGTCCTTTGGCGATTTGTGATTTAATACGGCTATGGCACGTTCTTTAAAAAGAATTTGATCGTCAGTGCTTTGCACGTCTTCTTTAAAATTGCCGTGTATACTATCGTACTTTAAAAGATGGGCAAGGGTATGTGCATCTGCCAAGTCGTTTATAGCAACCACCTTGATATGCTCGTGTGCTGCCAATAACCTAAATAAGGTCCTGCCTATTCTACCAAAACCGTTGATGCCAATACGTATACTTTCCATATGTTAGGAAAAGGTTTTAGGGACCGGTTGGTCCCGTATTTGGGGGACTAATGGATGTGTTTGTGGGCTTTGTAGGACGATCGTACCAAAGCACCACTTTCTACATGTCTAAAGCCCATTTGCAATCCCGCTTCCTCGTATTTTTTGAATTGTTCCGGAAGAATGAATTCCTTAACGGGAAGGTGTTTCTTACTGGGTTGCAAATACTGTCCAATGGTAACCACGTCTACATTGGCTTTTCTAAGGTCTTCCATGGTTTCCAAGACTTCCTCCTCAAATTCCCCAAGGCCAAGCATGATACCGGATTTTGTCCGGTTGGCACCATGGTCCTTTAGGTATTTTAAAACATCGAGGCTACGTTCATATTTTGCTTGAATACGCACTTCGCGGGTGAGGCGTTTTACGGTTTCCATATTGTGTGATATGACTTCCGGATGAACGGAGAGTATCCTATCCAAATGGGAAGTGATTCCCTGAAAATCCGGGATAAGGGTTTCCAAGGTGGTGTTCGGGTTCATTCTTCGGACCGCTTTTACGGTTTCTGCCCAGATAATGGATCCCATATCCTTAAGGTCGTCCCTGTCTACAGAAGTAAGTACGGCATGCTTTATTTGCATGATTTTAATAGAACGGGCCACTTTTTCCGGTTCTTCCCAATCCACACTTTCCGGCCTACCGGTCTTTACACCGCAAAAGCCACAGGAACGGGTGCAAATGTTTCCTAAAATCATGAAGGTGGCCGTTCCTTCCCCCCAACATTCCCCCATATTGGGACAACTTCCGGAGGTACAAATCGTATGGAGGTCATACTTATCCACCAATCCCCGCAGTTGGGTATATTTTTTACCGGTTGGTAATTTTACCCGTAGCCATTTGGGTTTGGCGGTTTTTTTTGGTGGAATTACATGGTTTTCTGCCGTTGTGGACATAGCAATACTTTAGAATACAAATATACGAAAGCGGATGCTAACGTGCTTACACGGAAAGTTACTTGGATTTTATGATCTCCGCCAGTAGTTTTTTGGCCCGAAGCAATTTTACCTTAACATTGTTCACGGGCTCGTTAAGCTCTTTGGCGATTTCCGCATAGCTCATTTCATTAAAATACCGCAGGTTGATGACCTTTTGATAGTGGGGCTTTAAGCGTTTAATATGCGCTAAAAGCGTGGCCAAGTTTTGTTCAATGATCAGGTTGTCCTCCGCGGAAGGGCTTTCATCGACCACTTTGTTGACCTCATGGATTTTAGAACGTTCCAAATCCGTAATAAGGTTTCGCTTTCTTTTTCTAAGAAGATCAACGTGTATGTTTTTGGATATGGTGATGAGCCATGTGCCAAAACCATAGTTTTCATCGTAAGTATCTATTTTATCGAACGCTTTGGAAAATGTCTGGATCGTAATGTCCTCGGCGTCGTTCTCGTTTTTGGTGCGGGTTAGTTGAAAACCGTAAACATCGTTCCAAAAACGGTCCAATAAACTACTGAAAGCAATTTGGTTTCCCGCTTTTGCCTTGGTAATGGTCTCTTGTAAGTTATATTCCGTTTTGTGCAATATTAAAAATTAACGGATGGATTTTTAAGCCTACTGAAGTTCAGGTATCGTATCTTTTTTGCAATCTTGCTCCTCCGGAAGTTTTCCGCAGAAACCGCAAGCTTCACCATCGTTGTTAAAGTATGGGTTTTGACTGGCGCAGGTTCCCGCGAACTTACCATCTTTCTTGCTCCATATTTTTATGGCGATACCCGCAAAGGCCAATGCTAGCAATCCAACGGTCAAAAGAATAAGTTTCATCCCAAGAGTTTTGGTAAAATTACTAAACGAAGTGCTAAACTGTGCCCTTTTAAGACATATTTAGAGAAATCAATACGTAATATTGGCTACGATGTTTTGTACGGTAGGGGTGTTGTTACCACCCTGTTGTTCTATGGTGATGTAGCTCACTGCATTGTCCGCATAAGGCAATGCCAACAACTGTTCCTTATTGTCAAATTGTTTGATGACACCTAGGTTGACCATTTCTCCGTTAACCTCTGCCCACATCTGGTAACATTGGTCTTCCGGCAATTGTGGAAGGTTGCGTACGTTGATGTATGAAAGTTGTTTTACGGGATTTACGTAGGCCACCGCCTTAAGTTCCTTTGCTTTTTTGTTCCCCATGACCGGAAATTTCTTGGTATTGGGATTATTAAGTACGATATATTGGTTCCTTAAATCCTCCAATTGCACTTTCATGTCCATTTCCAAATCCTTGATTTGATTGGTAACCAAGGTTTTTTCGTCTTCCAAGCGTTGGTTTTGGTTGTAAAAGAAAATAGAGGAACCTGCAAAAATGAACGCGGCAATACTGGCCGCAATAGCGTATTTAAAAAATTTGCCCCTAACTTTTCCTTCTTGCTTAATGCGATATAATATCTTGTCCTTTAGACCCTCAGGTGTTTTTAACGCATGCAACTTGGCATAAGCTTCCAAGTTGTCTTGGAGCTCATTATACATATCTCGAACCTCTGGATGCATCGTAATATAACGCTCTACTTTTAAGGTTTCCTCGGTAGAAGTCGTCCCTAAAAGATATTTTTCCAGTAAATCGGTGTCTAAAAAATTTTTAATCTTCTCTCTCATGATACTAAATTCAACAGTACAATCAATACCATTGCGGTGCCATATATTTTACGCAATTCCCTAAGGCCTATTTTTAACCTAGACTTTATGGTTCCTAGCGGAATACCCAGTTCATCACTGGCTTCCTGCTGTGTCATGCCCTCAAAAAAAAGTGCGTCCAGCACCAATTTGTATTTGGGTTCTATCTTGTCCAAGTGTTCCTTGACGTCCATAAATTCCGGTCTCGTCGTGAGAACACCTAAGTTATATACGTCAGAAACGTCAATTTGGATTTCCTTATCGGATTTTGTGCTGATGCTCCTAAGTTTGTCAATGGCCGTGTTGCGGGTTATCCTAAAAAGCCAAGTGAACAATTTTGCTTTTGAGGCATCGTAGGAATCCGCTTTTTTCCAAATTTTCACAAAACTCTCTTGTACCACATCTTGTGCCAAATCCTCATCTTTGACCACTTTATAGGCCACCCCATAAAGGGTATCGGAATAATTATCGTACAATAGGGATATCGCTTTTTCGTCGCGTTCCTTTAATAATTCTACAATGTGCTTTTCAAGTAGTGTGCTCATCCAATAGTGTTAAAAAGCAAAAAAATGAATTTTAAAAAATCCAAATCGGCTTTTTTCCCGTAGATAGAATAACGCTAAAGTATAAAATTGATTTTACCAAGGCGTAGCAATTAGAAAAACAGTTTAGAAAGTATATAAATTTTTGGTTAGTTTGGTTTGGTATAACCCCAGTAACACTACTTAGTTGCTGGGGTTATCTTATTATATTCACTTCCGGGAGTATTTTTATCTTGAATTGTTTTTGAACGGTTTCTTGGATATTATGGGCCAATTCCAAAATAGCTTCTCCACTGGCGTTGCCGTAATTAACAAGGACCAATGCTTGTTTTTCGTGCACTCCTGCATCGCCAAAACGTTTTCCTTTGAACCCACATTGTTCTATGAGCCATCCGGCCGGTATTTTGTAGGTACCGTCCTCCAAAGCATAGTGCGGCGCATCTGGATTTTTTTTCAAGAAGGCCTCAAAGGTTTTTTTTGAAACTACGGGGTTTTTAAAGAAGCTACCGCTGTTTCCCAATTCCTCCGGATTGGGTAATTTGCTTTTTCGGATGGCTATTACGGCATCCGAAATGGTGCGTATCGTAGGGTGTACAATGCCCTTTGCCTTAAGTTCTTCTTCTATAGCGCCATAAAAAGTTAGCAGTTTGTGGTCACGTTTGGTCAGCTGTAGGGAAACGGAAGTAATGATATACTTTCCTTTTGCGGTCGTTTTAAAAATAGAATCCCGATACCCAAATTTGCAGTCTTCCTTGGAAAATTCCACAAGTTCTTGGGTTGCTACGTCCATGGCTTCGCAAGAAACAAAAACGTCCTTAAGCTCTATACCATAGGCGCCAATGTTTTGTATGGGTGCCGTTCCCGTATTTCCGGGGATAAGGGATAAATTTTCCAACCCACCATACCCTTGTTCCAAAGACCACAAAACCAGTTGATGCCAATTTTCGCCGGCCATGGCTTTGATGATCACGTTATCCTCCGTTTCCTGGACAACGCTTTTTCCTTTTAGATTGATGTAAAGCACCAAAGCCTCAATATCCTTGGTCAAAAGCATGTTACTGCCACCACTTAAGATAAACCGTTCTGGATAGGAGGAGAGTTGCAAAATCTTTTGCAACTGTAAAAGCCCTGTAATTTCTACAAACGAACGCGCTATTACGTCAATACCAAAGGTATTGTAAGGCTTTAATGATATGTTTTCTTGGATATTCAAGATTTGGAATAGGCGGCTAACCCCTCTTTTAAAATGCGGACCGCCTTTTTAAGCTGTGTATTTTCCAACACATAGGCGATACGGATTTGATTTTTACCTGCACCTTCCGTGGCATAAAACCCTCCCGCCGGAGCAACCATGACGGTTTCACCATCAATGTCAAAATGTTCCAAAAGCCATTGCGCAAAATCGTCGGAATCCGCTACGGGTAATTCTACCACACAATAAAATGCCCCACTTGGCCTTGCGATTTTGATACCATCAATCTGCTTTAATTCTTCCAACAACAGGTTCCTTCTGGAAACATATTCCGTAATCACGTCATCAAAATATTGTTGTGGCGTATCCAAAGCCGCTTCACCGGCTATTTGGGCCAATGTGGGCGGGGAAAGCCTTGCCTGGGCAAATTTCAAGGCCGTTTGGATGAATTCTTTGTTCTTGGAAGCGATACACCCTATCCGTGCACCACACATGCTATAGCGTTTGGAAACGGAATCAATGACTATCGCATGGTTTTCCATGCCAGGTTCACTTAAAATAGAGTGGTGCTTTTTACCGTCATAGGCAAACTCCCGGTAGACCTCGTCCGCAATTAAAAAGAGGTCGTGTTTTTTTACTAGGGCCACCAGCTGCTGTATTTCTTCATGATTGTACAGATAGCCAGTAGGATTACCAGGATTGCAAATCAGTATCGCCTTGGTACGGGGCGTAATTTTTTGCTCGAATTCTTCTATGGGCGGCAACGCAAAATTGCGGTCTATGGAAGAAATGATAGGAACTACCTTAACCCCGTTCGCCGTGGCAAAGCCGTTATAATTGGCATAAAACGGCTCTGGAATAATGATTTCATCCCCATTGTCCATAATGGAACCCATGGTAAATGCCAAAGCTTCGGAACCTCCCGTGGTTACAATGAGGTCCTCCGCGCTCAAGTGGATATCGTGTTTTTTATAATAACCCGCTATTTTGGTCCTATAGGTTTCAGAACCTTCCGTTCTGCTATAGGCTAGGACTTCCAAGGTATGGTTGCGCACGGCATCCATAGCCACTTTTGGGGTCTTGATATCAGGTTGGCCAATATTTAAATGGATTACATGGACTCCCTTTTTCTTTGCTGCTTCGGCATAAGGAACCAGTTTTCTAATAGGGGAGGGGGGCATTTGTGTGCCCTTTACGGAAATCGATGGCATAACATGCTAGTATTTGTGCAAAAATGGCAAAATACACACCAGAAAACAATGAACTATTTAAACTTTTTGGATTTAGGCAAAAATTAAATGCTTTTAGCAAATTGATAGGATTTAAATGAGTCCGATAAAAAGTCAAAGTTTTATAGTCTTTACATCCTGTTAAAAATAAAGGGGCAATCTTAATATTTCGTATCTTTAAAGGACAAGTGCATTAAATAACACCTTGAAAACGTGAATAAAAGGCTATCCTATTTCCTCCTCTTATTTTTCTGTTGCACCTTTTTGGGCTTTGGACAGCGGTTTCATATTTCCAATAAGAAGAAGTTTGAAAAAGTACGTTTTGAGTTGGTCAACAACCTTATGGTGGTCCCTGTTGAACTTAACAATGCCAAGCTTTCCTTTATTCTGGATACTGGGGTGAGTAGTACCATCTTATTTAATCTTACCGAACAGGATTCCGTACAAATCAATAATGTGTCTGAAATTACGCTACGCGGTTTGGGGGAAGGGAATCCTATACAAGCCTTAAAGTCAACCGGTAATGTGGTCTCCATTGGTAACGCCAAAAGCTTTAATACCCCATTATATGTAGTCTTGGATAAGGACATTAATTTTTCCACTTCTTTGGGAATTCCGGTGCACGGCATTATTGGCTATGATTTTTTTAAGGATTTTGTGGTTGAGGTCAATTACGCAAAAGGTTTTTTCAAATTGTACAATCCAAAGGATTATGTGTATAAGCCGTCCAAGAAAATACAAACCCTGCCTTTGGACATTAGGAGTAGAAAGGTCTATGTTAGCGGATCCGTCACCAAAGCAGATGATATGGAAGTGCCCGTAAAACTGTTGGTGGATACCGGAAGTAGTGATGCGCTTTGGCTTTTTCAAGATCTGGATAAAGGTTTGGATGTCCCAGAGAACCACTATGATGATTTTTTAGGAAAAGGATTGAGCGGCGATATTTTTGGAAAACGTACAAAACTTAAGGGAATCCGCATTGGAAGATACAATTTGAACGAGGCGAAGACGGCCTTCCCGTTTAGGGCCTCTTTTGAAGCGTTAGGCAATTTGGGGGGCAGAAATGGCAGTTTGGGTGGCGAGGTCCTCAAACGCTTTAATATTATTTTTGACTACCAAGGGAATAAAATTTCGCTGACAAAGAACAGTAATTTTGGCAAGCCCTTTCAATACAATCTTGCGGGGATACAACTACAGCATAACGGACTTCGCTACATTGCCAAACGTTTGGCAGATGTTAACGGTATTGTTAGAGGTGATGAAAAAAGCTTTGGTAACGTACAGCTTTTATTGGAAAATAGGACCAGACTCGCCCTAGTGCCGGAGATTATAGTATCCGGTATTCGCGCAGATAGCCCTGCCGCCCAAGCAGGTCTTAAGGAAGGCGATGTTATCCTTGCCGTGAACGGCAAGCAAGTACATAATTTTAAATTACAAGAAATCCTTCATATGCTCAATCAACGCGAAGGCAAAAAAGTAAGGGTACAAATACAGCGTTATAACAGGGATTTTTTGTTCAGCTTTGTGCTCAAGGATATTTTTGAAACAAAAAAGCCCTGACAATGTCAAGGCTTTCTTTTTACTTTTTAAAAGGACTTATTTTGTTCCTTCCCCTTTTACGGTCCCTTTTATCTTAAGAACCTTGGTTGGGGTATCGGCATTGGACGTTACCGTAATAGCTTTACGTATAGGCCCAACACGCTTAGTGTCATATTTTACTTGAATTTCTCCAGTATCCCCAGGTAAAATCGGTGCATCCGGTTTTTTAGGGATGGTACAACCACAGCTAGATTTTACATCGCTGATAACCAATGGTACGTCTCCTGTGTTGGTAAATTCAAAAACGCGAACACCGTCACTGCCCTTTTCAATTTCGCCATAATCGACGGTCTCCGATTTAAATTCGATCTTAGCGGTCTTGTCCTGTGCTTTTACGCTTAAGGCCAGTAGACCTACAAATAATAAAAGTACTGTTTTTTTCATCTTTTTAATTTTTGAGGAATTTCAAATGTAAATGATTTAAACCTACATCCAAAATTCTTTTGTCATCTAATAACGTTACTTATTTTTGTTTCGTATTAAAAGGA
Source organism: uncultured Croceitalea sp. (assembly GCA_937926215.1). Taxonomy (GTDB): domain Bacteria; phylum Bacteroidota; class Bacteroidia; order Flavobacteriales; family Flavobacteriaceae; genus Croceitalea. The sequence continues at coordinate 24,462 of CALEYA010000125.1, forward strand.
TTGGCCAATCGGTAAGAATCGCGTTATTTTAACATTGCGCCATTCCATACAGATTTCCATCCACAACAAATTTTACAAAAACTATACCGAAAAATGGAAATCCCATCAAAATACAATCCCAATATCGTTGAAAAGCATTGGTATGACTACTGGATGCAGCACGATTATTTTACTTCCAAACCAGACGATAGGGAGCCGTATACCATAGTAATCCCACCGCCAAACGTTACTGGGGTGCTGCATATGGGGCATATGCTCAATAATACCATACAAGATGTGCTCATCAGAAAAGCCCGTTTGGAAGGCAAAAACGCCTGTTGGGTACCCGGTATGGACCATGCCTCTATTGCTACGGAGGCTAAAGTAGTGGCAAAACTTAAGGAAGAAGGCATTCAAAAGGCCGATTTAACCCGGGAAGAATTCTTAAAACATGCTTGGGATTGGACGGATGAATACGGTGGGGTCATTTTACAACAGCTTAAAAAATTGGGCTGTTCTTGCGATTGGAGTCGTACAAAGTTTACTATGGATGACGATATGTCAGCTTCCGTAATCAAGGTTTTTGTCGATTTATATAAAAAGGGTCTCATTTACAGGGGCTATCGGATGGTGAATTGGGATCCGGAAGCCAAAACTACCCTGTCCGATGAAGAAGTCAATTATGAAGAACGCCAAGGACTACTGTATTATGTAAAATATCAAGTGGTCAATAAAGAGGGTTCCCCTCCTCTGGAGGAGAAAGGGGAGGAACTTGTTATAGCCACCACACGACCCGAGACCATTTTAGGGGATACCGCCATCTGTATTAACCCTAATGACGAGCGTTATGCACATTTACGCGGTAAAAAGGCCATTGTCCCTATTTGCGGACGAGTCATTCCCATTATTGAGGATGACTATGTAGACGTGGAATTTGGAACGGGATGCTTAAAGGTGACCCCTGCCCATGATGAGAACGATAAAAACCTAGGTGAAAAACACGGTTTAGAGGTCATTGATATTTTTAATGAGGATGCAAGCCTTAATTCGTTTGGGATGCACTATGAAGGCCAAGACCGTTTTGCGGTGCGTAAGGCCATAGCCAAGGAGCTGGAAGAAAAAGGCTTTCTGGTAAAAACGGAACAACATACCAATAAAGTCGGGACGTCCGAGCGTACCAAGGCCGTTATTGAACCCCGATTGTCCGACCAGTGGTTCTTAAAAATGGAAGGCTTGGCAAAACCCGCTTTGGAGGCCGTTATGGAAACAGGCGATGTAAAATTGTTCCCGGATAAGTTTAAAAATACATACCGCCACTGGATGGAAAACATACGGGACTGGAACATTTCCCGCCAGTTGTGGTGGGGGCAGCAGATTCCAGCCTATTACTATGGGGATGGAAAGGACGATTTTGTAGTGGCAGAAACCAAGGAAAAAGCATTGGAACTCGCACAAGAAGCGGTAATCGCAAGCGGAGTGGAAAGATCGCTCACTTTGGATGATCTTCACCAAGATGGTGACGTCTTAGATACCTGGTTTTCCTCGTGGCTATGGCCCATAAGCGTTTTTGGCGGAATTTTGGAACCGGACAATGAAGAAGTTAATTATTACTACCCTACCAATGATTTGGTCACGGGACCGGATATCCTCTTCTTTTGGGTAGCACGTATGATCGTGGCGGGATACGAGTTTAGGAACGAACGCCCTTATGAGAATGTCTATCTCACCGGATTGGTAAGGGACAAGCAGCGCCGTAAAATGTCCAAATCTTTGGGAAATTCACCCGATGCCCTAAAGTTGATATCAGATTACGGTGCCGATGGGGTACGCGTGGGTCTCTTGCTGAGTTCGGCGGCAGGGAACGATTTGATGTTTGACGAAGCCCTATGCCAACAGGGTAAAAACTTCTCCAATAAGATTTGGAACGCCTTCCGTTTGGTAAAAGGATGGGAAGTGGCTGATATACCACAGCCCAAGGCCGCCAAAATCGGAATCGATTGGTATACGGCCAAGTTGAATGAAACCTTGGAACAAATAGAGGATCACTACAGTAAATACCGTATTTCCGATGCCTTAATGGCGATTTATAAATTGGTTTGGGACGATTTCTGTTCTTGGTTTTTAGAAATCGTAAAACCGGAATATCAAAAACCGATTGACAAGCAGACCTTGGCGCAAGTCATTCATTTGTTTGAAGAAAACCTGAAACTGCTTCATCCGTTTATGCCTTTCTTAAGCGAAGAAGTATGGCAACATATTTCGGAGCGCACACCAGAAGAAGCCTTGTGTATTGCCAATTGGCCAGTTAAGAAGGCTTTTGATGACAAATTGATTGCCCAGTTTGACTTTGCGGCCGAAATCGTATCCGGTATACGCACCATTCGTAAGGAGAAGAACATTCCCTTCAAAGACCAATTGGAATTGTTGGAGTTGCATTCAGAAAATGCTGCGGCCGATATGGATGCCGTAGTCATTAAACTAGGGAACCTATCCGGTATCGAGTCCGTTACGGAAGCTGTGGACGGCGCTTTGAGCTTTCGAGTAAAAAGCGCGGAATACTTTATCCCCATTGGTGGGGCTATTGATGTGGAAGCGGAACTTAAAAAGCTGAACGAAGAACTCAACTATACCAAAGGCTTTTTAAAATCGGTGGAAAAGAAGCTTTCCAACGAGCGTTTTGTAAACAATGCCCCGCCAAAAGTGGTGGAGATGGAGCGTAAAAAAGTAGCGGATGCCGAAGCAAAGATCAAAACCCTGGAAAAGAGCTTGGCGAGTCTTAGCTAATCTCATGACAGTTTTTTATTTTTTAAATCCTTAAGAATGACTAAAAAGGACTTTTTCGACGTTTTTATAAAATGTTTTGGCATCATTATAGCTATAAATGCAGTGTTTAATTTAGTTCCAAATTTTTCATTTTCTGAAGGTAATTTTGAAGTTATTCTTCTACTCAATGGGGCTATTGTTTTTTTTATGCTTTTGCTTTCATGGATTCTTATTTATAAAACTAGATGGTTGATAAAATTATTTAGGTTATCAAAAGGGTTTGATTCCGAAGAGATAGTTTTAGGAAATTTGACTGGACATTCACTTTTAAAAAATGGTATAATCCTATCTGGTCTTTTTTTAATTGTTGACAACCTGCCCAATTTTCTAAATAGCTGCTTTCTTTGGTTTAAAAAACAAGTTTCCGCCCAAGATTTCGATGTTGAAATTGGTCTTTACTTGGATAATAACTGGTGGATGATTTCTGGGATTTCCATATTTATAGGAATTATTATGGTGAGCAATAGTAAAGGAATTACGGCTTGGTTTATAGCAGAAACCCCGGATGATTAGTTACTATTTCTTCACCAAGGTATTCGCCACAAGGCCGCCAATAATCAAAAGGATCCCTATAAAACTCCATAAGGTATAGGTGTCGCCAAACCAGAGAACCCCAATGGTTATGGTAAAAATAACTTCGGTATATTTTATAGGTGCCACCTTATTGGTAGGCGCCAATTGAAAAGCTTTGGTCATAAAAACTTGCCCTACATAACCAAAGATTCCTAGGCTTAACAACAAGAGCCAATCTTTTCCCGCTGGGGGGACCCAAGTAAAAAGGCATAAAATACCACCAACTACGGTGGCTAGAAACATAAAGTAATTGACTACTACCACAGGGTGATCCCCTTTGCCAATTTTTCGGATCAAAATATAAACCATTCCCGTAAATACGGAAGCCGTAACAACAAGGGCAATACCTATATTACTCATATCGCTATCAAAACCTTTTAAGACCAATACCCCTGTAAAAGCAATAAAGAAGAATAAAAATTGAATGGGCTTTAATTTTTCCTTCAAAATAAAAATAGCGAATAAGGCCGCAAAAATAGGGGCAATATACCGCAGGGAAACCGCAGTACCCACAGCCAAATACTTAAACGAAAAGAAAAACAAACTCATGGACAATAAGCCAACAATAGCCCGCAGTGATAGTAATTTTCGTTGGTTGCCCAACACAGGGATCTTGTGGGACAGCAAATAGGTGGTAGCAAGGACAAAAGAGGTAACGGACCTAAAAAAGACCAATTGAAAACCGGGAATATGGTCCAAGTATTTTATGAATGCGTTCATTAATGAAAATGACGCGGTACTTAGGAGCATAAAAAGAAGTGCTTTTCTCACACGTTTGCTTAGGCAAGCAAAACTACGTTAAAAAAGGATGAAATTTTAGAGGCTTTTTATACTAAAAATAGGAAGTCAACCAAAGATTGCTTTTTTTTGTTTAAAATCATTCTAAACAATGTCAAAACAACGGGAGGTTTCAAATAAGATGCGTGTATATCACAGGTATCTGGGGTTTTTTCTAGCTGGGATCATGGCGGTTTACGCGTTAAGCGGTGTCGTTTTAATTTTTAGGGATACGGATTTTCTTAAAAAGGACATCGTGAACGAAAAACAGTTGGAACCAAACCTTAACGCCGAACAACTGAGTAAGGAAATCAAAATTAAACGGTTAAAATTTACAGCCCAAGAGGGCAATATGGCCACCTTTGCCCAAGGAACCTACAATTTGGGGACCGGCAAGGTAAACTATACGACAAAGAAGCTACCCTACCTATTGGATAAAATGACACACTTGCACAAGGCCAAATCTGCAGACCCCCTTTACTTTTTAAATATCTTTTTTGGAGGGGCCTTGCTGTTTTTCGTAATTTCTTCTTTTTGGATGTTTCTTCCCAATACCACCATTTTTAAAAAAGGGATGTATTTCGCTTTGGGGGGGATGTTGTTAACAATAATTTTACTTTTGGTGTAAGGTTTAAAGGGTATCCGTAACTTATTGGATGAGAACCTTTAAACTTTATAATGAAAAAATACATTTTTCTAGCGACCGCTTTTGTTTCCTTTCTTACCTATGGCCAAACGGATTGGGACAAAGTAGAAATTACTTCAGAAAAATTATCCGATAATGTATACGTGCTCTTTGGACGTGGCGGTAATATTGGACTCGCCATTGGTACGGAGAATGCCTATGTAATCGATGACCAATTTGGCCCACTCACGGAAAAAATAAGTGCGCACATCAAAACCTTAACGGACAAACCCGTAAAATGGGTGCTTAATACACATTGGCATGGCGACCATACGGGGGGGAACGAGAATCTGGCCAACCAAGGTGCCATTATCGTGGCGCATGAAAACGTTAGAAAACGAATGTCCACAAAGCAAGAACGCGGGGGCGGCAGGACCACGGAGCCTTCACCAGAATCAGCATTGCCCGTAATTACGTTCAATGATAAACTGACCCTGTATTTGGACAACGGCAATACCATGCACGCCATGCACGTAAACAACGCCCATACCGACGGTGACAGCTATTATTACTTTCCAGAAGATAATGTATTGCATATGGGTGACAACTTTTTCGTAGGGCGTTATCCCTATATCGATTTGAATTCCGGCGGTGATATCGACGGTTTGATCAGTAACGTTACCATGGCTTTGGGCATCATCGATGGGGAAACCAAGATTATTCCCGGGCATGGAAAAATAGCCGTTAAAAGTGATTTGGAAAACTATCTGGATGTGATCGTAAAAATCCGGGAGCGTGTGGTAAAGGCTAGGGCAGAAGGTAATTCCTTGGAGCAGGTGCAGCAACTGGGCTTGTCCAAAGATTGGGACGGTACCCATGGGCAAGGATTCATCAATGCGGAACGTATTGTGGAATTCATATATAAATCCGCGGATTAAAAGGAGAGGGAAGCTATAATTTCCAAACTTTTAAATTCCTTTTTAAACGGTTTAATTCCCTTTCAACCAGTTTTAGTAGGCTATCTCAACGAGTTATCGCTTTATTTGCTTCATCAATGGGAAACATTGTTGCTATGAAGAAAACGGGCTGGTCCGGTCAAGAGACCGCCTGCCCGTTTTATGCGAAACAAGATTTTAGAATGCATAGAAGAAAGATATATCTTGCACTGCTCATCCTAATTTTGACCGCTGGGACTTATACCGTTTTTCAGTATCACAGAATTGCAAAGCAAAAAGTGGAGCATGTAGACATTGGGGAAATGATTGCCATGTTTCAAGAAAATGAACCCCTCGCCAATGCCACATATGCGGAAAAGATGATAGCCGTTGAAGGGGTGATAGAAGAGATTTCGTTTTTGAACAACAGGCATACCATACTTTTAAAGGGCGATACCTTTACCCAACATTTTATTTTATGTGATATGGCCACTACGGGTTTGAAAACGACAAAAAAACTCCAAAAAGGCGATACCATACAGCTCAAAGGTGTTTGTAAAGGCTATCTGTTAGATGTAATCCTATTAAATTGCACCCCAAGTAATGAATAGACTACCGACCAAAACGCTTCTAGTATTGCTTTTGCTTCATGTTGCCCTCTTTGGACAAGATGATGGCAACATGATTTGTAGGCAGGGTCAAGTATCTTTCTTTTCCTATACGTCTGTGGAGAATATAGAGGCCATCAACAATCAGGTAGTGAGTGTACTCAACCTTCAAAACAAGGAAATCGGTGTACAGATGCTCATGCGGGCCTTTGTGTTCAAAAAAGCGCTGATGGAAGAACATTTTAACGAAAGTTATGTGGAGTCTGATATTTATCCAAAACTGACCTTTACCGGAAAAATCAGTAATATAGATGGGGCAGATCAAATTGAAGCGCCTAAATTGATTCGGGGAATTATGGATTTCCATGGAGTACAAAAAGAAGTACAGATGAGGGTAAGAATGGAAAACCAAGAGGATAAACTGGTGGTGAGTGGCGATTTTGAGGTTGCTATCGATGATTTTGATATTAAGGTACCGCCTTTGTTGGTGCCCAATATTGCTAAGGATATACAGGTAATGTTCAGGTTTGAATACACGCCCTATGAAGAATAAAAAGGTAAAAATACTGGTGTTTGGTTTGCTTCTTGGGACCGTCTCCCCGTTGGGGGCCCAAGAACTATTGGAAATCCTGGAAAAGGAAGCCCCTAAAGTAACATTGTACACTCAGGCTACCTTTAAAGCCAATAGGGTAGTTTTGGGGCAGTCCGTAGAGACCCGTAAAAAAGGGACCTTGGAGTTCACCTTGGGAACCCGCTATTGGAATATTCCCAATAATGAAAGAAGCCAAAGTTTTGGTGCCGACCGTTTTTCCGCAAATTTTAACCTTAACTATGCCTTTACGGATCGATTTACCTTTGGGGCCGGGGCTACCTCTTTTGATGGCGTCTTGCATACTTTTGGCAAATACCGGTTGCTACGGCAGCGACTGGATGGTACGGCTCCAATAGGCATCACCTTGGCCCAAAACCTTTCCTATTTTACAAGGGACAACTTGGGTTTCCGACTGTCCGAAAATCCCGGGGATAGATTGGCCTACAGTACGCAACTGATCATTGCGCGAAAGTTTGACCAAAATTTATCGTTACAATTGACGCCTACCTTTATCCATACCCAAGTGGACCTTCCCATACCGGGCAGAAATAATTTGTTCCTATTGGGTTTTGCCGGTCGCTATAAATTAGGGAACCATGTTTCCATAGCATCGGAATACAATTATTTGGTAGGGAGGGACCAAGGAGCGGAAGGATTCAACGTATTCTCCCTTGGTGTCAATTGGGAGGTGAGTGATTTGATCTTACAATTCGCCATGAGCAATGCCAAAGGCTTCGATGACATTTCCAGTCATCTGTTTACCGCCAACAATTTTACGTTTAGACCGGGAGGACTCCATATTGGCGTAAATGCCACCTACGTTTTACATACAAAACAACGCAAGCTGGATAAGATTTCCGAGAAATAAACGAATTCACTAGTAATTTACCCAAGCGAAATCCTGCCTACCGCGCGGACAGGCCTAAGGGTATTATTCCCTTTGATGATGCCATTAAAATCCACGCCATTACCAAAAGCTATAGATTAAGCCATTGTTTAAACTCCGATGCCTTGTTTTTTCCAATGATAATGTCAATTTCAGAATTTGGATTGACCACAAGTTTCAGTTGGTTGTTGCCATAGCGAATGATCTTTTCAATAGCGGCAATGGCAATGATGAATTGGCGGTTTGCACGGTAGAAAAAGCTGGAATCCAAACCGTTGTACAATTCGTCAAGACTGGAGTTGGTCGTAGATCGCTTTCCATGGACATCCACAACATAGGTAATGGTATTTTCCGTGTAGATGTATGCTATTTCTTCCGTGGCAATGGGCAAAAGCTCGTTCCGTAGATACGTAAGAATTCGTTTTTTCCCTTGCTCTTTAGGGTTTCCCGCTGTTTCCTGAGGTTGGGCCTCTTGTTGGGACAAACTTTCATTGACCTTTTCTTGGTACTTGTTGAGGTCTTTGTTCAATTTGGCTAGTCCTATAACTTCAGATTCCAAGACCTCATTCTTTAGTTCCAAGCGTTGTTCATAGAGACTTCCAATAAACCTCACCGCAATGACGGAGGTAAGTACCATGGCAAAACCCATAATACTGAACATGGCGTAAAATCGATTTCTTAGCGTTCGTAGTTGGGCGGCCAATTTACCCGTATTGGCATGGGCAGCAACGATCCAATCAGAGTTGGGAACAGGATTTAGAAAGAGAATTTCTATTGGTCCCACATTTCCCTTGGTATCCACCTTATCCACTAAAGCATAAAACTCGTTAAAACCCATCTCGGTATTCATGGTAGACACAGGGGAATCCCCTTTGGACATTTTCGTCCCGATAAGCGTAATATCCGGATGCGCAATACGCTTCCCAGACCAGTCAAAAATACTGACGAAACTTATGCCATCATTCGTATTTTGAATACTTTTTTGCGCATTCTGTTGTATGTTTTCCTTGGGCAGTTGGGCATCAAACTGCGTACTTACCAAGACTGCAATTTCCTTGGTTTCCCTTTTACTGGTTTCCAGATAGGTGTTTAACAATTGTTCCGCACTTAAACGCACAAAATACTTGGACGCTATTCCCCCAATAATTACAAAGAGCAGCGTAATGGCTAAAAAAGTATAAAGGTAAAGTCTGTCTTTTCTCATAACATGCAACCCTGTGCAAAATACAAATTAAGGCGGTAAGCCTACCTTAAATTTCAAGGATTCTATAAAACTTATATACAATGGACATTTGCCCCTAATTGTGTACTACTGCTTTCCCAAGTCAATGGAATTAGGGGTTTAACGGGTGTAAAAAATTCCGTTTTAAAGTCAAAAATTCCGTCTCACACACTTTTCTTCTTTATAAGGAAGCGGTTGTGCGTTCATTTGCGGCAACAATAATGATAAACCCTAAAATATAAATGTTATGAAAAAAAATGTGTTTGCAGTGATGGTACTATCACTTTTTATTTTTGCCTGTTCGGATGATGATACTACGGTGCCAGATTTGCCTACAGATCCTCCGGTAGATTCACCAACCGATGGTGGTGATACAGGTGCGGCCAACTTTGTTTTTACGGAAGTGGAATACTTAGGGGACCGCATAGAACTTTTTAACGCAGGTGATGCTGCTGCTAGCTTAGCCGACTATTTCTTATGCCTAGGCCCTGGTACCTATGCCCAAATAGGAAACCTGGAAACCGAAGGCGATGTAAACCTAGGGGCAGGGGAATACCTTACCGTTTTTTATGAAATGCCCGTACAAGAGGGAGGACTGGCGTTATACTCCAGCAATCAGTTTACCAGTGCAGAAGCCATTGTAGATTTTGTACAATGGGGAGCTGGCGAAAGTGCAAGGGAAAACGTTGCGGTAGAAGCTGGTATTTGGACAGCAGGTGACTTTATTACCGTTCTTAATAACGAAAGCAACACGATCATTTTTGATGGAGAAGGTAATGCCGCAGCGGACTGGTCGGAAACATCCACGCCAACCTTTGGTGCGGAAAACGTCTTTACCATGCCCGAACAAATGCGTAGGTCCATTGTATTTAACGAAGTACAGTTCGGCAATTTGGATCAAGTAGAGTTGTACAACAATGGGGATGTTACCATAGATTTAAGTGATTATTGGTTATGCTTGGGTCCTGGCAGGTATGCCCAAATAGGGAATCTTACACCAGTAAGTGGAACTATAGAATTGGCTTCCGGGGAATTTTTGGTATTGCCATTTGATATGGACGATGCAGATGGTTTAGGTTTGTATTCAACAAACACCTTTGCCAGTGCAGAAGCCATTTTAGATTTCGTACAGTGGGGTGAAGCAGGTAGCCCAAGGGAAAATGTGGCCGCAGAGGCCGGTATTTGGACAGCGGGGGATTTTGTCCCAAGTGTTGGACCATCAGCAAGTATTGAATATGATGGCGAAGGGGACGCAGCATCGGATTGGACAGAAGAAGCCATACCTTCCCTAGGGGAAGCCAATGATGCCGCAGCAAGAACTACCGTATTTAATGTGACCATTAGCAATGTTACCAATTACCTGAACGTTGCGGTATTCAATACCCCTTTAGGCACAGATACCCCACGTCCTCTGGAGAACGTTGGGGAACAATATCAAATCGATTTCCAAGCCGTTCCCGGTACCAATCTTTCATTGGTTACCATGATGGGCAACAGCAACGATTGGTTTTTAGCCCCTGAAGATTTTGGAGGTATCCCACTTTGGCAAAATGGTGCCGCTTTGAACGGTGTGGATATTGCCGATCAATTTATTCTTTATGATTTAGGTACGGAAGCGGATAATGACCCGGCTTCATTTCCTCCAGCTGGGGCCAATGTTGGTGCGGAAGATCCAAATACCGCAACAAGAATTGTGGACAGGAATGGAAACAGGGGAGATACCTATATGACCGCAGTTTTGGACTATGCCCCAGGTGATGGGAATTCCGCAGGAACGTTTACGTTGACCATTACAAGGTTAGCCGATAATTTTGTGGTTACTCCAGGACTTGCCGTATTGCACACCTTGGAAAATCCATTCTTTACCCTGGGTGAAGAAGATAGGGGCGTAGGTCTGGAAGCAATTGCCGAGGACGGAAACCCAATGCCATTGTACAATTGGTTTAGGGAAACAGGATCCACTGGGGCACCATTACGTTTGGCATCCTCTTTAAGTGTGTTCTCCCCAGGACTCGTATATGCCTTTAACGGGGAACGCGATCCATTGGTGCTGCAAGGGGAAACCAATAGCCCAAACAATGGCTTGGAAGCCTTGGCTGAAGATGGTAATAATGCGGAGGCCGTAGCTTATCTAGAAAACCTTGGTCTGCCAGTTGCGGCAAGTAACGAAACGGAGAACATAGGACCTGGGGAAACCTTGACATTTTCTTTGGAAGTCCCGCAAGACCAAAACTTTAAGTTCAGTTTTGCGAGTATGCTCGTACAGACCAACGATTGGTTCATGTCGTATAACAATATGGGCTTCCCATTGTTTGATGACGCTGGAAACCCAGTTTCCGGAACAGGGGCAAGTGAGCGGTCGTACTTGTACGATGCCGGTACTGAAGTGGATGAGGCTGTTGGTTTTGGAGCGAACCAAGCCCCAAGGCAAACAGGACCTGATCAAGGTGCAGAAGATGGTGATACCTTGGTACGTAGGGTAGGCGCAATTGAAGACGTGCAGTTTGGAAAAGGCGTTATTGAAAGTGCTGCCGGAGTTATTTGGTTGCAAGACCCAAGAGGTGGCTACAATATAATCCGAGTGGATATTCAGCCACAATAAAAATCTTTTGATGTTTAGGTTGAGGTATGGCCGGGGCGTAAGTCCACGGCCATACCTTTTTTGTTTTTAGCCGTTTACGCAATTATCAAGACTTAAGATGCTACTGGGTTTGTCCTGAAGCTAGCGATCAAAAAAGGGATATTCCCAGTAACTTTTTGGGTGCCTTACCGTATCTTGGCAGTACCAATGTTTCGCAATGAGCAGTAAGAATACAAGAAAAGTTTCGGTTACAGGTACTATTGAATTTGCAGATATAAAAATAACGGCACCGGCCACCTATGCCGCGGGTACGACAGCCATTGTAAATACCATTACCCATTTGAATAAAGAGACAGGTTTGTTCAAGGCATTGGGAACGCTTTCCCATATGAACCAAAAGGACGGATTTGATTGTCCGGGCTGTGCTTGGCCAGATCCTGAGGAGCCTTCAAAATTAGGGGAATATTGCGAAAATGGGGCCAAGGCCATAGCGGAAGAAACCACTACGGAACGGGCAGATGCAAACTTTTTTAAGCGATATTCTGTTGAAGAATTATCCACATGGTCGGATATGGCCATCGGAAAATGTGGACGACTTACGGAACCCATGGTGCTCCGGGAAGGTTCCGTGCATTATGAACCTATTTCTTGGGAAGCCGCTTTTGACCTAATCGCCCATGAACTTCGTGAACTGGATAGTCCGGACGAAGCCATTTTTTATACCTCCGGCCGATCAAGTAATGAGGCTGCATTTTTATATGGACTTTTTGCCAGGGCATTTGGCACCAATAATATGCCGGATTGTTCCAATATGTGCCACGAGTCCAGCGGGGTTGCCCTCAATGAGACCCTTGGTATAGGAAAAGGTTCCGTGACTTTGGAAGATATGCACCATGCCGAAGTAATTATGGTCATTGGGCAGAACCCAGGCACTAACCATCCGAGGATGCTCTCCGCTTTGGAGAAATGCAAGAAAAATGGAGGGAAGATCATCGCCGTAAATCCATTGGAGGAAGCGGGACTCGTCCGATTTAAAAACCCTCAAAAAGCGAACGGTATTTTGGGGGCCGGAACTCCATTGACCGATGTTTTTCTTCAGGTGAAAATCAATCAAGATGTGGCCCTCTTAAAATTGTTGATGAAACGACTTTTGGCCATGGAAAGGGCAGGGGAAGCGGTGTTTGACCAAACCTTCATCAAAAGTAAGACAGCAGGTTATGAACAATTGATTGCCGATTTGGATGCCCATTCGGAAAAAACCCTTTTGGAATTGTGCGGTGTGGACTCCCATCACGTGGACGAGGCCGTTAAAGTCTTGGCCCAAGGAAAAAAAATAATCATTTGTTGGGCCATGGGACTTACCCAACACAAAAATGGGGTAGACAACATTAGGGAATGTGTCAATTTACTGTTGTTAAAAGGAAGCATAGGTAAAAAAGGAGCGGGGACCTGCCCGGTACGGGGACACAGCAATGTGCAGGGTGATCGTAGTGTTGGTATTATGCACCATGTGTCAGAACCCTTAAACCGTTCCCTTAAAAATGTTTTTGGGATTACCCCTCCAAGCAAAGAAGGTTTGGACACGGTACACGCAATTAAAGCAATGCATGCTGGGAAAGCAAAGGTATTTATAGCCTTGGGAGGGAATTTTGTTTCCGCGGCTTCGGATACCCATTATACGGCAAAAGCCTTACAACAATGTAAACTTACCGTGGCTATCAGTACCAAATTGAACAGGGGGCATCTTATTACTGGAAAAACGGCACTTATCTTACCTACTTTAGGAAGAACGGAGTTGGATGCTTCCGGCGGTAAGCAACGCTTTGTAACCGTAGAAAACAGTATGGGCAAAGTCCATCGGAGTAATGGCGGTAGAAAACCCATAAGCGATCAGTTAATGAGCGAGCCCAGTATTGTTGGGAATTTGGCGGATACCTATTTTGCTGGGGAAAGTCCCATAGACTGGAAGGCCATGGCAGATAATTATCATCTTATTCGAGAAAGGATAACCGAAGTTTACGAGGGGTACACCAATTATTCCGAACGCTCTAAAGGCTCCGGATTTTATTTGCCCAATAATGCAAGAGCGGGTGATTTTTCAAAGTTACCCAATGGAAAGGCGCAGTTTTCCGTAAATCGATTGGCGGAGCACAAGGTGAAGGCCGATGAATTTATTTTGATGACGATACGTAGCCACGACCAGTTCAATACCACGATCTATGATATGCACGATAGGTATAGGGGTGTACATGGCGAACGACGGGTCGTTTTTATAAACCCGGAAGATATGCGTAGGCTGGATCTGCAAAAACTTCAAGAGGTAGATCTAATTTCCACTTATGATGAGGTGGTGCGCAGAGCGGAAGCTTTTAAAATAGTCCCTTATCAAATTCCAAAAGGGAACCTTGCTGCGTATTTTCCGGAAACCAATGTGTTGGTGCCTATAGATGGTTTTGCGGATAAGAGCAATACGCCCATAAGCAAATCCATTAAAGTGAAGATTAAGATTAGAACGGGCAATCCCCTTAAAAACTAAAATAGGCGGTGGACAAAATTGCCCGCCGCCTATCTTAAGTTAGAATTGGTATTATATTTTGGGCTTAAATGGCCCCTTTTTTATCATAGCTTGAACTTCATAAAAATCTCATGGGTACCGTTATTGGCATCTACATTACCAATATCCGTGGCATTGGATACCTCGTATGCATAACCAAGGTCCAACCAATAGGATGCATCAAAGATGAACAAGCCACCAATGCCGCTGTCCAATCTGTAGTTGGCCCCCAGTTCCAATTTACCAAAGAACTTAAGCGCTGCCGTAAGATCCAATGATAATGGAGCTGCATTTACGTAGCGTACCATAAAAGAAGGTTTGAAGACAATGTCGCTAGAAAGCCCAAAATCATATCCTGCGGCCAGAAAGGCATGGATGCTGCTGTTGGAAATCCTTAAGTTCCCGTTTTCCTCTTCCAATCTGGAATTGCCCAACAGGTTGGGTGCGGAAAGCGATACAAAGAACTTTTCCCCTTTAAGGTATGCCCCTGCACCCACTACGGGAGCGAAACCACCGTCCAGATCCCCGTTCAACAAAGGATCACTTCCGTTGTTGAAGGACTGCAGGCTGTTCACGTCCGCATTATAAGAACGTCCCCCGGCCTTGATACCAAAGAAAAGGTTCGTTTCACCGGAGATTTGCACCTTATAGGATACGTCCGCGGTCACCAAGGTAAGGTTCTCAATAAAGGTCCTATCATTGATGATGGAGACCCCCACGCCAAGGTTGCTTCCAATACCTTTGGAAACAAAAACGTTCTGCGTTTCCGGGGCACCTTCGATACCGCTCCATTGGCTCCTAATGTCCAGCCCTATTTCCAGGGCCCCGTTGGGGTCCCTGGTCTCCTCATTTTCGGCAGCACCTGCGTATGCCGGATTGATCAGGTTCATGTTATAGCGGTAAAAGATTCTGTTGGGGTCCTGCTGTGCTAGAAGCTGTGTTGCCGAGAAAGCGATGGCCAACAGCAGGACGTTTTTGATATATTTTAATGTTGTGTACATTGTATCGTTGTATTTTGTTATTGAAGTTGAAAAGCTTAGTAATTGATATAGATCCATCCGTCCAAGAGTCTAGAGCCGTCGCCAAGATTGATGACGTAGTAGTATGATCCCGGTGGCAACCTTTTACTGTTGCCGTCATAATTGCCGCCCCAATCATTTTGATAGTTGGTGGCACTAAAGACCTCTTGTCCGTATCTATTGAATACCCTTACCAAACTATTGGCAAAACTTCCAATGTTTTCAACGGTCCATGTATCGTTGATGCCATCGCTATTTGGCGTAAAAGCATCGGATACCACCACATTCTGTGGTGCGTTGTTCACTGCATCGATCATGGCTTGGACCTCTTCCTGTGTTGCAGGTGAGGAGAAAGCGCCGGGATTGTTGGCAATATATTCCCTATACGCGTCTTCATTCGCTGGATCAACGCCAATAAGTGGCTCCAATATGGAATTCAATTCGGCAATGGTAATATCCGAAGTGCCTGTATCTGCGTCTATACCGATATCCGCAAGTACGGATTGTGAGGCATTCACTGCATCAATGATGGCCTGTACCTCTTCCAATGTTGGTGGACTGCTAAAACCGGTTTCATTGGCGATTGCCTCCTGATAAGCCTCTTCGTTTGCGGGGTCTACATTCATGATTCCGTCAATCGCGGCAAGTTGTGCTGCCGTCACTGCGTTGTTGTTTTCATTACTCGCACCACCCACTGAGCTGGAGTCCTCAAGAATTTCGGATAAAATAGCATCGTCATTTTCAACGGCATTTACCGCATCAATGATATCCTGTAGGTCTTGAATTGAAACTGGTTCTGGATCTGCATTGGCAATGGCTTCCTCATACGCATCCAACAAGTCGGGGTTAAGATCGGTTAACCCAAGTCCTTCCAAATCTGCTAAGGATGGACTACCATCTGCGGGATCATTGGCATCGTCCACCAAGGTACCAACACTGTTCACCTCGTCGATCATGACCTGTACCTCTTCCAAAGTAGCGGGTTCGCTAAAGGCATCCGGATTATTGTCGATAAAGTTTTGGTACCGCTCTTCGTTGGCCGGATCAACATTGTCCAGACCTATAATGGCTTCCAAGTCCATAACGGTCACTACGGAATCCGTAGCATCGGGTTCATCGGCTTCATTGCCAATTTGTACCAATACATCCTCTGAGGCGTTAACGGCATCGATGATGGCCTGTACTTCTTCCACGGTCGGTGGACTGCTAAAGCCTGTTTCACTGGCTATCGCATCTTGATAGGCTTCTTCATTGGCAGGGTCCACGTCCATGATGCCGTCAATGGCAGCTAATTGCGTCGCGGTCACTGGCGTACCGTTTGCATCGTTTGCACCTCCCGTAGAATCGGAATCCTCGAGTACTTCGGCAAGGGCATCTTGTGAAGCGTTGACCGCATCGATCATGGCCTGTACCTCTGCCTGCGTTGCAGGGGAAGAGAAGGCATCCGGGTTGTTGCCTATATAGTCTTGGTATGCCGCTTCATTGGCAGGATCCACTCCCGTTAGATCAGGTGCGATGGCATTGAGTTCCGCAATGGTGACATCGGAGTTGCCCGTATCGGCATCTGTTCCAATATCGGCAAGCACGGATTGCGATGCATTCACGGCATCGATGATGGCCTGTACTTCCGCTACCGTCGGTGGGTTGCTGAACCCTGTCTCGGCAGCAATTGCCGCTTGATATTCGGCTTCATTGGCCGGATCCACGTTCATGATCCCGTCAATGGCCGCCAACTGTGTAGCGCTCACCGGTGTACCATTGGCATCGTTTGCACCTCCCGTAGAATCGGAATCCTCGAGTACTTCGGCAAGGGCGTCTTGCGATGCATTTACGGCATCGATCATTGCCTGAACCTCAGCTTGGGTTGCAGGTGATGAGAAGGCATCCGGGTTGTTGCCTATATAGTCTTGGTATGCCGCTTCATTGGCAGGATCCACTCCCGTTAGATCAGGTGCGATGGCATTGAGTTCCGCAATGGTGACATCGGAGGTTCCCGTATCGGCATCTGTTCCAATATCGGCAAGCACGGATTGCGATGCATTCACGGCATCGATGATGGCCTGTACTTCCGCTACCGTCGGAGGGTTGCTAAAACCTGTTTCTGCCGCAATGGCTGCTTGATACTCGGCTTCATTGGCCGGATCCACGTTCATGATCCCGTCAATGGCCGCTAACTGTGTAGCGGTCACTGGCGTACCATTGGCATCGTTTGCACCTCCCGTAGAATCGGAATCTTCGAGTACTTCGGCAAGGGCATCTATTGAATCGTTAACGGCATCAATGATGGCCTGAACTTCCGCTACCGTTGGTGGGTTGCTAAAACCTGTTTCGGCCGCAATGGCCGCTTGATATTCGGCTTCATTGGCCGGATCTACGTTCATGATCCCGTCAATGGCCGCCAACTGTGTAGCGGTCACCGGGGTACCGTTTGCATCGTTTGCACCTCCCGTAGAATCGGAATCTTCCAATACTTCTGCAAGGGCGTCTTGCGATGCATTTACGGCATCAATGATGGCCTGTACTTCCGCTACCGTCGGTGGGTTGCTGAAGCCTGTCTCGGCCGCGATGGCCGCTTGGTATTCCGCTTCGTTCGCTGGGATGACATCGGTTATCCCTGTAATATCGGCAAGCTGCGCCGCTGTTACCGGTGTACCATTGGCATCGTTTGCACCTCCCGTAGAATCGGAATCCTCGAGTACTTCGGCAAGGGCGTCTTGCGATGCATTTACGGCATCGATCATGTCTTGTACCTCCGCCTGCGTGGCAGGTGAGGAGAAGGCACCGGGGTTGTCGCCTATA
>CALEYA010000126.1 GCA_937926215.1 uncultured Croceitalea sp.
TGGTCGTCCGTGTTGTCGAGGAAGGGCGTAAGGTCAACGGTTCCGCCGTCCTCCAAGGTCAGTATGTTGCCCGCCGCCAAACTAAGCGCCTGGTCGTCTGTATCCACTTGTGCAGCGATATCGGCTAAAAGAATTGAAAAACTACCACCATCACTATCGGTCAGTATCAAATTCGCACCATCTATCCTAAAATTCGTTACGGTAGTATTGGTATCCGTACCTGCTGCGATTTCAGCCAAAGGCACTGAAACCGTATTGTTATCGCTATCAGTAATCACGAGATTGCTTCCGACAACCTCTACCCTGTCATTGGTAGTATTAGTATCCACAAAGGCGTCTTGCAAGTCAGATAGGTCAATGCTTACCATGCCGCCATCTTGAAGCTGTAGGCTTAATATATTGGTAGCTTCATCAAACGTAAAGTTCTGTAATTGTTGGTTATCCGTATCCGCTCCCGAAGTCAATTCCCAAGAATCACCATCCCAGAAAAAAATAGTGCCCGTGTCTGTGTTGACATATAAATCACCTTGATCTGCTCCCGTTGGAGTAAGGCTACCAGGACTACTAACATCCGTTCCGCTTAGGACTTCGCAATTACATTGGTCCTGCAGGGTAACCGTTGTTTGCGTGTAACCAAATCCAGCCATCAAAAGAAAAATCAAAAAACTTAACTTCTTTTTCATGGAAAACTCTTTTTGTAACATTGTACTGTTCATCATTACTGTTTTTCAAACACATTGCATCTTTGAACACCCCCGTTCGCTAATGTATGAGCACCACATAGGTACTCTTAGTCCTACAAAATTAGATTTATACCATGCAGGTGAAAATAATTGTTGTGTAAGTAGTGAATGGTACAGTCTAGACCCCAAAACATGAGGTTTCGTTTTTTGATCAAAAATTAACTTTTATTGCTAATACCTCAGAAAACAGAGCCTTGGAAGCGTTTTTTAATTGTAAGATTTTAGGCTGATTTTTCGTCTAAAGCCACTAGTCCTTATTGACCCTATACGTAATTCTACGATTGGTAACCACATTTTTAATGTTAACTGTCAAAGTACCCGTACTTTCACCAGAAATAGGAATATTCTGATTGTTAGATATATCTGAAGGAAATATGGTATTATCGAAAGTACCATAGGTTGACGTAACAACATCAAACGTAAATGTACAAGAGCTACCAGCAGGAAGATTTATACCTGAAACGTTAAATACACCATTGCCTGGAGTAGCCGTAATGGTACCGCCACAACTTGAAGAGGCATTGGGAGTATTAGAAATTATCATACCTGCTGGAAAGGAATCGTTAAGTGATAGATTGGTCAAGGTTACCCCATTTGCAGGATTATCCAATTGTATGGTTACCGTAGCAGTCTCCCCAATGTTTATTGTCGTAGGGTTAAAAACCTTACTGGCCACAGATGGAAACGCAATTTCATTAGAGGTTACAAATACACCTCCCCAAACGCCTTCTACACTGCTCCCTAAGGTAACATCCATTTCAGTCGCATTGTTGGTTACAAGTCCCGATGCATCAAAAACATCACTATCTATACCCCAACTATAACTAAAATTTGGGTTTCTCGCTCCCGAATCCACCCCAAACTCAGAAATGGTTCCGTTCAAGGTATTATCAGCTGGATTCAAACCATTTGTTAATGGTGTAGCTTCTATACTTAAAAAATCCCCTGTTCTATCTGCCTCACCGTCAAATGCAAAATAAGCTGCATGTGATTCAAAAATACCGCTTGACGGCGTTAATAAGCCCGTAACGGTAAAGGTTTCGTTTGCTCCAAAACCAAAAAAATCAAAACCATCCCAAATGGCTATATTTCTTGTCTTCTCTAAAGGATCTTCATAAACAACCACTAAATTCCATCCCCCATAGGGCCCCGTCAAGTTGCTTCCAGTGGCCAAAGCGATGTCCGCAGTAAAATAATCCCCAGAACCGCCAGACTGCACCAGCGTTGTAACGTCTGCAAAAGCTAAATAGGATGTCCAACCAGAGAATGTGCTGTTTTCAGAGTTTATAACGCTAGCTGTGATCAAACTATAATTTGGGGCTCCTGGGACCCGAAACTTCACCTCATTGGCATTCATACCCAGCGGGTTGGTTATCCCGGACATTGTGCTACCGTATAATCCTCCCCAATACAACCCTGCCCAGACAACACTTGCGCCTGCTGGAACCGTAAGTGCGGCACTACTTGAATTTAGGGTCGTACCATCCGTATCGATATCCACATAACCCATTACTACAGCGGGATTATTAGAGACCGGTGTCGCGGGACAATTGGCCACGCACTCCAAATTGGTGTTGGACAATGTCTTAAAATTACCCTCAATATTCATTGCATAGCGCTCTTCATATACCCGTGTATTCTCCATTTCTTCAATGGTGCCGGTAGCCGTATCGGATATATCTACGGTATTATCCGTTGTAGCAGTAAACTGAATGGAGTACGTTTCATTAAATTCGAAAATACCATCATCGGTTATATCCACGGCAATCGTTTCCATATCCCCAATGGCACCTGTGAAAGACAAGGTACCTGTGTAGAGACCGGAAGCCGTAGTGTAGTCCGTACCTTCCGTAGCGGAAACTCCCGTAATACTATAATCTATACTATAAGGGCCGGTTGCAATAGCGTTATGCGTTACCGTAAATATGGCAGATCCAGCGTTCTCGGCTAAACTTACATCCTCTACCGTAACATTCGGTGAAGGAAATGTAGCGGTTACCGTAATATTATCTATAAAGGAAGTTTCACCGGCGTCCCAACCTGACCCAAAAAATCCTATCGCACTATTATTAAAAATATAATCAGCAGGCACATTAAAGCTAACCGTACCGATTCCTCCTCCATAATTTTGAAGAATTAGCAAGTTCCCATCATTACGTCTCATAAAAAAACTAAGGACCTCGTCCCCTATTGCAGAATTATCGATATCCATAGTAACCGTAGCCGCTGTTGCCCCTGTTAAATCTATATTCCTTAGAACAAACTGTGCTGTTAGCTGTTGTAAACGAAGTCTACCGGAAACCACCTGTATCTGACCCGCTATGGGACTGGTTATCTCGCCAGATTCTTGCCAAGATCCATTAAAGTTATCGGAGCCATCATTATTAAAATAGGAAACGGCATTAAATTCATCCCGATAGGTGTTTTGGGAAAAAATAGGAGCACAGCAAAGTATGCAAATTAATACAGGTAGAGAATTTGATAGGTTCATTTGTTTGTTTCCTTAAAGGAATTCCAAACATATGGCAATACGGAATAATGTGCCAGTATTTGTTGTAAAGGTAAAAGAAACCAAAGCTAATTCACAAATAAATGTGGTTGGTTGGCTACAAAAATAACTGCTAATCACTTACTTTAGACGCAATCCTATAACTATAAAAAATCTACTATGATTTACAGTAAACAGGGGGTATTTGGTATACGGGGCTAGTCCAAAATAATGAATTCGGACCTTCTATTCAATTGATGTTCTTCTTTTGAACATCGAACACCATTCCCACATTGGTTAAGCAGTTTTTCCTCTCCAAAACCTTCACTGTCCAGTCTTTCCGCCGCAATTCCTTTTTCAATCATATAAGCGATTGTGGATTCCGCACGTTTTTTGGAAAGCCAAAGGTTGTAAGCATCATTGCCTTGGCTATCGGTATGGGCATTCACCTTAATCTTAAGGCTAGGATATTTTTCCATTGCGGCAATGACCTTCTGTATCTCAATCTCTGCATCCGGTCTGATGTTGTATTTGTTTAAATCGAAGTAGATGGTACTTAACTGTAATAATTTAGCCAAATCATCACCAAATCCGCCACTCACCAAATCGCGCTCTAAATAAAAGTCCACAATTTGGGGTTTACCATAGGATCTTGGCAAATACTCTTCCGATGGCACATAGCCTTCCATCAACGCCCTAACAAAATTTCCTTTGTTACAATCCAGGTTTAAACTATACTCCCCTTTATCATTGGTTACGGTTGAGGAAACCTCATTATTATTTTCATCAATAATCTTGACGGTAGCGCCTACTAATATTTCATTGGAAATCCTGTCCCTAACCGTACCTGTAATGTCTTGCTGACAATCCAACTGGATAGGTTCTGTCTCTACAAATTCATAAATATCATCTTCCCCTATTCCATCCGGTCTGTTCGAAGAAAAGTATCCTTCTTGGGCTTCATCAATGATAAATGAAAAATCATCGTATTTGGTGTTCACCGGTCTGCCCACATTCACAATAGGCTGGTCATACTCATCAAATGCGATCTTCGTAGCAAAAACGTCCAATCCGCCCAGTCCGGGATGTCCATCCGAAGAAAAATAAAGTACATCATCCTTTGTAATAAAAGGAAAAGTTTCCCGAGCCTCGGTATTGATGGTTTTTCCTAGGTTTACGGGTTCTCCATAGGTGCCGTCACCTATAATCTGGACTTTAAAAATATCCGATTCCCCATAACTACCGGGCATATCGGAAACGAAATATAAGACCTTCTCATCTGGACTAAACATAGGATGGGCCACAGAATAACTGTCACTATTAAAAGGAAGTTCCGTAATGTCTTCCCATTCCCCTTCCTCGTTGCGTGTTGCGGTGTATATTTTTAAGCGGGTAGTACCATTTTCATCCTTATACTTTTTTCCGTCTAAAAAGTTATTTCTTGTAAAATACATGGTACTGCCATCCTTGGTGACTATAGAAGTGGACTCATGAAACCTTGTATTTACATCCCCTTTTATTTTTACTACCGCATCATCAGAATCCGCATCATTATTGGTTACGTACAAATCCAAGAAGTCTTTTGCGTTCCAAGTGTGCCTGTATCGGGCTAAATTTCCAGTATCCCTATCCGAAGAAAAGATGAGACCATCCTCATAATACGACGGTGCAAAATCCGAGTACCTTGAATTGTAAGGGAAAGGTTTAACGTCATATCTCCCTGAATTCTCCTCTATCTTAGCAAGATAATCTACATCAAATACCCTTTCTAGACCGTTGTCCTCTACTTTTTTAGCAAAACGGGCGATGACCTCTTTAGAAGCGTCATATTTTCCCAACGTCTTTAGCGTTTGCGCATACCTAAAAAGATAATCCGGCGATACAACAGTGTCATATTTTTCGATTAAAATCCCATAAATTTCAGCGGCATCCTCATACTTTGCATTGTAGTAGTATGAATTTCCCAATCGCTTGAGTAAATCCGGGGATTCAAAACCTTTTTCATATACCCTCTTATAGATATCTATAGCAGGGCTAAATGAATATTCATTGTATTTTTCATCAGCTTTCTTTAGCAATCTTTCTTGTGAAAAGGATGTTCCACATATGCTTAAGACTGCAATAACAAAAAGAAGTAGTTTTTTTAACATGCCCGATTATTTAGAAGAAACGAGGTGATACCGTACGTTGGAACCTCCTTAACAGTTCAAACCTTAAGAATACTTCAAAAGATCCATCATTAAATTGTGTTGCGCCCAGTTCTGTTATCTCTCTATCATAGGCAATGCCCAACATGAACTGGTCCGTCAACTGAAAACCTGCCAAAGCACTTACCGCAGCGTCCCAACGGTATGCCGCTCCTAGGCTAAATTTATCATTGAATAGAAAACTTGCCGAGATATCCACCTGAAGCGGTGCACCACTTACCGCTTTGGTCAATAAGGCCGGTTTGAATTTTACATTTGGGTTTACATCAAACACATAGCCCGTAATCAAAAAATAATTGACCCGCTCGATAGACAACAGGTTTTGCCCATTATTATCAAAAGCTTCATTATTGATAAGGTCCGGCGCCGAAAGTCCTAAGTAAAATTTATCCGTATGGTAATATAAACCAACCCCAAAATTTGGATTGAATTCACTAATATTAGGCTGGTTCGCTATTGGTTGGTTTTGCCCTTCTTGATCAAAGTTTCGGAGGTTATTAAAATCCAAGTTTAAAAAACTACCACTCAAGTTCAACCCAAAAGAAAGCTTTCCCGCACGTGAAACATCAATTGTGTAGGAACCTTGAAGGTCTACCGCAGTTTCTTGCACCGTACCGTCACCAATATTGTCATTGATAAGGGAGATACCATAACCTATTTTACTTTCCCTTATTGGAGAATGTAAACTTAAGGTAAGTGTCTCAGGTGCTCCCGGAAGACCTATCCACTGGGACCTGTATAAACTAGCTGCGGTCAGTTGTCCTCGAGAACCAGCATAAGCCGGGTTGACACTTATCGTATTAAACTGATATTGTGTAAACTGTGCTTCTTGTTGTGCTGTAATCGATGATAAACAACAGAAAAATACCAGTATCAAATTAACTCTAATATCAAAAAGGTGTAAACGCATTTTTCTTTATTTACTATTGATGTAAAAATAATCACTATCCGTAATCATATTACCCTGTGGGTTCTCATATTCAAATATATAATAATAAACTCCCGCAGGAAGAAAATCATTAACACTTAAGGTGGAACGGCCCGTGGACCTGCCATCGAAAATGTTATTTATGTTATTATAATTCTCCCCTTCATACACCAAAATACCCCATCGGTTATAGATTCTCATCGTATTGTTTGGAACACGCTCGACATTTAATATGAATAAAAAGGTATTTGTTGTACCGTTAAGATCCATATACTGGTTTACTATAATATCATCCGTGGCCACAACTGGGTCTGGGTCAAGAAAATCCGGCGTACCATCACCGTCAGCGTCATCGTTCGTGGGATCGCCGTCATTGTCCGCGTCCTCATCGGGGGTGTCGATGCCGTCGCCGTCATCGTCGAAGTCCCTATAGTTTACATCTTCCGTGCCGTCCGTGTCAGGTAGGTCATTGGCGGGGTCGTCTATCTCGTCGTTGACATCGAAGCCGTCGTTTACGTCACTGCCCTCGTAACCGTCGTCAAGACCGTCTCCGTCAGTGTCCGTGCCTGTAAAGGTCTGGTCAGGCTCGCCGTCCTCGTTGAAGTCGTTGCCCTCGTTGTTGTCCGGCACCGTGTCGTTGTCACTGTCCTCATCGATGTAGTCGTCCGTACCGTCACCATCGGTGTCCTCCGGTAGGATCCCCTCATCGCCGGCACCTTCGTAGGCGTCGTCAAGACCGTCGTTGTCACTGTCCTCGCCGCTGGGCGGGATGTAACCGTCCGTGGGTTGCCCTTCTACATTGTCCGGGATACCGTCGTTGTCAGCATCGATGTCCAAATGGTTGGGGATACCGTCACCGTCACTGTCCAATGGATCCGTTAGTGGATCATCGTCACCGTCAAGGTTAGGGTCTTCTTCGGTATCAAGGATACCGTCGTTATCGTCATCAAGGTCCGTTATGTCCGGTACGCCGTCGCCGTCGGTATCAGGGCCGTTGTCCGGATCTAAATAGTCCGGGGTACCGTCACCGTCCGTATCGTCGTTCGTGGGATCACCGTCATTGTCCGCGTCCTCATCGGGGGTGTCGATGCCGTCGCCGTCATCGTCGAAGTCCCTATAGTTTACATCTTCAGTGCCGTCCGTGTCAGGTAGGTCATTGGCGGGGTCGTCTATCTCGTCGTTGACATCGAAGCCGTCATTTACGTCACTGCCCTCGTAACCGTCGTCAAGACCGTCTCCGTCAGTGTCCGTGCCTGTAAAGGTCTGGTCAGGCTCGCCGTCCTCGTTGAAGTCGTTGCCCTCGTTGTTATCGGGCACCGTGTCGTTGTCACTGTCCTCATCCAAATAATCCGGATTATCCTCACCATCCGTATTTTCTGGATTCAGGCCTTCAAAATCACCATTGTCATAAGCATCATCCAGACCATCGCCATCACTGTCTTGACCCGTTGGAGGCACATAACCGTCCGTAGGCTGTCCTTCCACGTTGTCCGGAATACCGTCGTCGTCGGAATCAATATCTACCCTATCCGGAAAACCATCGTTATCCGAATCCACATCGTCACTAAAGGTTGTGGTTTGCGGGTCCACAAAATTTTCTAAACATGCGAATTCAATACCCGATTGCCGTACAATGGTTTGGAAATTGTCATCCGTAGTGGTCTGTACACCAAACCTGAACACAAAGGAAGAAATATCAACGAACTCCACCAATACATTTACCGATGGGTTTGCGTTAGAAATGCCATTAAACTCGCGCATTCCACCATTAATCAAAAGACCTCCGGAGGTATTGTTTACAGAGATATCCGTCGGATTGTCAATGGTAAAACTTACCGGGGTATCAAATCTGTTAAATTCTTGAAACCTACGACCACCATCAACATCTATAAATCCAGCAACCAATTGCTCTAAAACCCTTGCGTTTGAGGTACCGGCATCCACTAATGAAATCCTTAAATCGACAAATGGCCTTCTGACATCATCGGTAAATTCAAACTGGATTTCCGGTTTAAAAAATTCCGGGTCCACATTATTTTGATCGAGTACGTCTATTCTACCGTTCTGAATGGTTTCAATAGTTATCAAAGCGTCAATACCCGCATCAACACCTGCTATTCTAAATACAGAGCCTTCGTTAAAGCCATCCCCAGATTCTAACACCGGTGGATTGCTAAAATTCAGATTAGGCACATTGGAACAATCTATACCGTTACTTTGGGAACTAGATTCTGTCTGATCTAAAATTCCATCATTATCAGAATCTATATCCACGTAATCCGCAACGTCATCGCTCTCGGTATCAACAGGAATAAGACCTTCTCCAGCACCTGGGATGCTTTCAAAGGCATCGTCCAACCCGTTTCTATCAGAGTCAATGCCTGAGGGCATTATAATATTCCCAGCATTCTGGGCTTCTATATCGTCAAAAATCCCGTCATTATCAGAATCCCTGTCCAAATAGTTTGGCAATCCATCTTCGTCAGTATCCGTAGGATTTGTAGCTGGGTCGTCATCCCCATCTGTATTTTCATCCTCTATGGCATCTATGATTCCGTCACCATCATCATCAATATCCTCATCATCAAAAACACCGTCACCATCGGTGTCCATATCCGTGAATACAAACTCAAAACTAGTGTTGGATGAAAGAACATCAAAAGCGGTAATAATCGGTACTATTAATAGTACTGACAGTACCACTAAAAACGTTTTTGTTTTTAGGGATTTTAAGAAAGTAATTTTCTCCATAAATGACAGTTTTTATTTGAAACTTATCACCATGGCTATTGCAGGTTCTCGTGGTATTGATTGTGGGACAACCAAAAATAATGCTTACATTTTCAATTTACTCAAAAATACCGTGCATAGATAGTCCATATCTGTCTAAACACCTATTTTACTCGATAAAATGCCTATTAACACCTGATTCTACCAGCGTAAATATTTTCATGAAAAAAAATTCTTAAAACGTAATCCTCTGGACTACACCTAAAAGGAATGTTAATTCTGAAAAACTACAGCAAAATCAATATTCAAGCCTTTAATTGGACCCGCAACTTACAAAATTGTCACAAAAGAATTTAGTTTATTTTTGCCCAAATTTTTTAAATGAGTTTTGAAAAGGAAATAGCACGTAGGAGAACTTTTGGTATTATTTCGCATCCGGATGCCGGAAAAACTACCTTAACGGAAAAACTGCTCCTATTTGGTGGGGCCATACAGGAAGCAGGTGCCGTTAAAAACAATAAAATCAAGAAAACGGCAACCAGTGATTTTATGGAAATCGAACGGCAACGGGGTATCTCTGTTGCAACATCGGTTCTTGCCTTTATCTATAAAGATAAAAAGATTAACATTCTGGATACCCCTGGGCATAAGGATTTTGCAGAAGATACGTTTAGGACCCTTACCGCCGTAGATAGTGTTATTGTGGTCATTGACGTAGCCAAAGGGGTCGAGGAACAGACCAAAAAACTAGTGGAAGTCTGTCGTATGCGAAAAATTCCAATGATCGTCTTTATAAACAAACTGGATAGGGAAGGAAAAGATGCTTTTGATTTATTGGATGAAGTTGAGCAAAAATTAGGGTTATCCGTTACCCCTCTTAGTTTTCCTATAGGAATGGGTTATGATTTTAAGGGCATCTACAATATCTATGAGAAAAACATTAATCTTTTTAGCGGCAACAGCAAATCCAATATTGAGGATACTATAGCATTTGATGATGTAAGCAGCCCGGAATTGGATACGATGATCGGGGAGAAGGCCGCCGGGGAGCTTAGGGACAATCTGGAACTTGTACATGGGGTATATCCACCTTTTGACACCAATGCCTACTTGGAAGCCCAACAACAACCGGTATTCTTTGGGTCTGCACTTAATAATTTTGGGGTACGGGAACTGCTGGACTGCTTTATAGAAATTGCCCCTGCTCCCAGACCAAAGAAAGCAGAGGAGCGTTTGGTGATGGCCAATGAAACGGATTTTTCCGGATTTGTCTTTAAGATCCATGCCAATATGGATCCCAAGCATAGGGATCGTTTGGCGTTTATCAAAATTGTTTCCGGTACCTTTGAACGGAACAAACCGTATCTCCATGTCCGGAATAAAAAGAAATTAAAATTCTCGAGTCCCAATGCTTTTTTTGCCGAAAAGAAGGAGATCGTAGATGTTTCTTATCCTGGGGATATTGTTGGCCTACACGATACCGGGAACTTTAAAATTGGTGATACACTAACCAATGGTGAAGCCCTTAATTACAAGGGTATCCCTAGTTTCTCGCCGGAACATTTTAGGTATATCAATAATGCGGATCCCATGAAATCCAAACAGCTTTACAAAGGTATAGACCAATTGATGGACGAGGGTGTAGCACAACTTTTTACATTGGAACTTAATGGTCGAAAGGTTATTGGGACCGTTGGAGCCTTACAATACGAAGTTATCCAATACCGGTTGGAGCATGAGTATGGTGCCAAATGTACCTACGAAAATTTTCCGGTCCATAAGGCATGCTGGGTAGATGCTGAGGCCGATAATGATGAGTTCAGGGAATTTAAAAGGGTAAAGCAGAAGTTTTTGGCCATCGACAAACGGGGACAACTGGTGTTTTTAGCGGATTCCCAATTTTCATTACAAATGACGCAACAGAAGTATCCGACCGTAAAACTTCGGTTTACCTCGGAATTTGAATAACT
>CALEYA010000127.1 GCA_937926215.1 uncultured Croceitalea sp.
TTTAAAAGGTTGACTATAAAATTGATTAGTATTAAAGTAACGCTGGCAATACCTAGCCCCATGGTCATTCGTTGCGCATATTTAAAACGGACAAGCTTGTTTACCACAATGACAACAAACAAAGGTATTAGCGTGTAAATCGCAGGATACATTTTAAAAGCTTCCAAAAAGTTGCCTTGCAATAGAAAAGCAATAGAACGCTGCAACCCACAACCTGGGCAGTCCATACCAAATAGCTGCTTGCTTAGGCAAGGAAGCATATAATCCTTTAAAGCCAAAGTGAAAATTGCAAAGTGATTGGTCATGGATTTCTTTAAATTGCGGTTCAAATTACCATTATTTTTGATTACTTAAGGAACTAGTTTTGTTTTTTCATTAACAAAAAGCACATGCATTCATTTCATATTGGAGATCAGGTAGAGGTTTTGGATGAAGCCATCGCGGGAAAAGTGACACGTATCACTGGGCAATGGGTAAGCTTGGAAACCGAGGATGGTTTTGAGATGGAGTTTGAGGCAGCACAACTAATTCTGGCTTCTAAAACCATAACGGTGAGCAATCATGAAGCGGCAAGGGTAAAGCATCAAAAGGAAGCACCAGCCAAAAGAAAAGCCCCCAAAACAAGGCCCAAGGAAAGAAATACGCCAAAGTTTGAAGTGGACCTCCATATCCATCAGTTGACCCAAACGACTAGGGGAATGTCCAATTTTGATATGCTCAATCTGCAATTGGATACCGCAAAACGGCAATTGGAATTTGCCATTCGCAAGCGCATACAAAAAGTGGTTTTTATACACGGCGTGGGCGAAGGTGTCCTTAAGGAAGAGCTAAACTATCTTTTCAAAAAATACCCGGTGGAGTACTATGATGCCGATTATCAGAAATACGGATTAGGCGCTACGGAAGTCTATATTTTTCAGAATGCTTAGTTAGAAGCGGGTACAGCGGTCATTACCTCCCCAAAATCGTTAATGGTCAAGTCCGTTATGCTCTCACCCAAGCTGTTTACCAAAATAATGTCACTAAGTTGTATGGTGTGGTCAAACGTAGTGCCATCAGTGCTCATTACCGTAGTGATAATGATAGATCCCGCTTCGGCAACAATTTCTTCGGTAACAATAGGTTCCGTAGGTGGGATAGCACTGCAAAAATAGGCGGTATCCACATTGTCAGAAAATATGCGGTACACCAATTGCGTTTGGGTAGACAGGGTAATATTATTTCCGGCAGTCCCATTGTTCAAGGCACCGGCCTGTAACGTCAAGATCAAGGCTTCATCCCCGTTTATTTTAAACAATACATTTGATGCCGTTGGATCCAGTTCACTATCGCAGAACTGAACGGCAACACTATCAAAATCCAGGGTTTCAATTTGAAGGTCCCCATCATCACAAGAATTAAGCAAGAGGATTCCAAAAAAAATAGGTATAAGTTTTTTCATCGGACCAAATTTAATGGAAATGGATTTTACATGCCTAGTGCAAGCCCTCCAATTTGGAAGAAATTAACGTAATAATAGCTACTTTTGATGGTTCAAAGAGCGTACAGCTATGCAGAAAATCTACTTGGACAATGCCGCTACTACTAGAGTAAGGGATTCCGTTATTGAAAAAATGCAGCATGCGCTACAATCGTTTTACGGAAATCCATCGTCTACGCATAGTTTTGGCCGTTCCGCCAAGGGTGCCATTGAAAAAGCAAGAAAAACGATAGCGAAATACCTAAATGCACATCCTTCGGAAATTATTTTCACCTCTGGGGGAACCGAAGCGGATAATATGATATTGCGATGTGCCGTTAGGGATTTAGGTGTAACAACCATCATTACCTCAAAGATTGAACACCATGCAGTGTTGCATACCGCAGAGGAATTGCAAAAAGAATATGGTATTGACCTTCGTTTTGTAGATTTGGATGCGCATGGCAATCCCATAATGGAACATTTGGAAGCCATGTTACAGGCCGATGCAACCAAAAAACTGGTTAGCTTAATGCACATTAACAACGAAATTGGGAATTGCATTCCCATTGATGCCATAGCAACACTTTGTAAAACCACCGGTGCGCTATTCCATTCCGATACGGTGCAGTCCATAGGACATTTTGAATGGGATTTAGAACAAACACCCATCGACTTTTTAACTGCGGCAGCACATAAGTTCCATGGTCCCAAGGGCGTAGGGTTTGCCTATATCCGAAAGAACTCCGGTTTAAAGCCCATGATTTTTGGGGGTTCCCAAGAACGTGGTTTTAGGGCAGGTACGGAACCCTTCCATAATATCGTAGGTCTTGAGGAAGCGTTGATTGCCGCATACGATAATTTGGAAACTGAAGTACAATACATAAAAGGGTTAAAAGCGTATTTTATACAAGGCCTGACCGAAGTATTTCCTAATGTTGGTTTCAATGGGTTGTCCGGGGATATGGAGAATAGCACCTATACCTTGGTCAACGTTTGCTTGCCTTTTGACCCAAAAAAGTCCATGTTGCTTTTGTTTCATTTGGATTTAAAGGGAATCTCCTGTTCTGCGGGCAGTGCTTGCCAATCCGGCAGTTCGGCTAAATCCCATGTGCTTACGGAAATTTTATCCGAAGAGGAGTTGCAACGTCCATCCTTGCGTTTTTCCTTTTCTAAGGATAACACCAAGGAGGAGTTGGAGTATGTCATTCAGGTATTAAAGGAATTTGCCGCGGATTAACCTTTGCGTTTTTTTCTTTTTTTCTCCTTGTCGTAAGGGAATTTTTTTGCCGCCAGTTTCATCATACGATCAATAAGTTCCGAGGTATTCCTTCCGGTTTTCTTGGTGATTTCCTTTTCGTACTTCCAAAGTAGTTTCCCGGTATTTCCGTCACTTATTTTTAAACCGATACGACCATAATCTGAACTGCCATTAAAGTAATCCAAGAAGCTAAATTCGGTATCGACCCCTTTGGAGAGTAAAATGTTAAGATCCAAGTTGCCGCTAATAATGCCGTCTACATTCAGTATTTTGGACAATTCCTTAGTAGTGTAGACATCCATATTTTCATAGGTGATACCATTTTTGGCAAGTATGGCGTTGGTGTCTTCAATATTTTGGAACTCTACATTAAATTTTTTACGTTTTTTTCTTCGGGAAAAATAGGTTTCCAAAGCATCCTGTACGGCGTAGCCTTCTTTTTCTGCCAATTTATCCACTTCCTTCTTGGAGGTTTTTTGTTCCAGTTCCAAGCGGGCCAAAAAAGGCAGTATGGCAAGCACCTGATGGGATTCGCTTAAAGCATCAAACCTGTTGCTCTCATAAATACTCTTTTGCGCGGTTCCCGCGAAACTGGCCAATAGAAGAAATGAAAGGGCTATTTTTTTAAATTCCATAATCAGAACCTGGCTCCAAGTTTTAAGTTTAATATTCTCGATGTTAAAAAATTGGGTATGGCAAATTGTTGCTGCGAATCCACATCGCGTACCCAAGTATTGGTAATTGAATTTTGGGTATTGAACAGGTTGAAAATTTCAAAACCTGCGTTTAACTCCTTGAATCCGTTAAGCCAATGTCCTTTGGGGTACTTTTTGTTCCTATCCGCAAAAATATAGGAAATTCCTAAATCCGCGCGTCTGTAATCCCTTAATCTTAACTGAAAGTCGTATGGGTCCGCGTTGTTTGGGGACCCACCGGGTACGCCGGTATTGTAAACCAAATTGAGATAGAGTTTAAGGTCTGGAATAGTAGGCATATAATCTTGGAAGAGCAACCCAACTTTAAACCGTTGGTCCGTTGGTCTGGAGATAAAGCCCCTATTGTTTATATTTTCCTCGGTTCTAAGATAGCCAACACTTACCCAAGATTCCGCTCCCGGAACAAAGGCCCCGTTTAACCTAAAATCAAAACCATAGGCAAACGCTTCTGCATTGTTATCCGCCCGGTAGCGCACCCGTACATCCTCTACCGTATAGGCGTTTACATTGGAGAGGGCTTTGTAGTAACCTTCTGAAATAAGGGTAAAGGGCCTGTTCCATAGGGTAAAGCTATACTCGCTGCCCAAAACTAGATGCACCGATTTTTGTGCTTCTACATCCGGATTGATGTTCCCCATAGCATTTCTTAACTCACGGTAGAACGGCGGTTGTTGGTAGCTGCCAACGGCCAGTCTGAACAGGATATCTTTTTCCCAACTAGGTTTTAAGGCAAATTGTGCCCGGGGGCTCCATAAAAATTGGGTGTTGTTTTGAAAGCCATTGCCACTTAAGGTCCAGTGTTGTGCGCGCAGTCCCAGGTTGTAATAAATAGCATTGCTTCCCCATTGCATCCTATTATCAAACTGTAGAAAAGCGGACAGTCTATTGGTTTTTACAAAATTGGTGGCTCTAGCACTCTCAAAAGGCACAATGGGTGCCGTAAACGGTTCCTCTGGCTGGTTGTTGATAAAATCGGGATTGGGAGGCCTTATAAAAAATCCTGCCGAATCCAAAAACTCGGATTCCCGCAACTGATCCCTAAAATCTTCATGCGAGAAACGTACGCCCCATTCCAAGGTTTTTGCCTCCTTTTTAAATGCCCCACGATGCGAAAGGTTAAAAATAAGGGCGTCCAACTGGTTTCTTGCCCTGTTTTGTTGTGCGCCAATGCCCCTGGAATCGGTGACTTCCCCTAAATTTTCACTCCCAAGGTTGGTGTTCACATTGCCCAGTTCATAGGTGGCGATAATATCCGAAAACTCTTCTTCGGTCGTATGGTATATGGAGGAGGTCAATTCCAACTTGGTATTCGCATTGACCGTATAGTCTGCCTTTATGGCCCCAAGTGCGGTTTGGTAACGATTGTTTTCTTGTCCTTCATAAAAGACCAACAAGGCCCGGGGTTCTGCCAAGGTCCCAAAATTGGTCTGTCTGGTCCGGGGTTCGTTCTGATAGTCATTCAAGGAAAAATTACCGAGAAAATTGAGGTTCAACCGCTCATTGAGCCTGTAGACCATAAAGGTTTGTGCATCCACAAAAATGGGTACTACCGTGGTCTCCGTTTGTTGGCTATTGATAAAAAGGCTGTTGTTCCGGTACCTGATCCCCGTAATACTGGTAAAATTGTTGTTTTTTGAAATGGTTTCCACCGTTAGCCCAGCACCCAAAAGACTGGCATCCGCCTGAACGGAAAAAGCATTTGGAATCTTATAGTTGATGTCCAGAACCGAAGAAAGTTTATCCCCATACTTCGCTTGGAAACCTCCTGCCGAAAACGCTAGGTTTTCGATCATACTGCTGTTCACAAAACTGAAACCTTCTTGTTGTGCGGAGCGTATTAAAAAAGGACGGTACACCTCAATTCCGTTAACGTAAACCAAATTTTCATCAAAATTGCCCCCTCTTACGTTGTATTGCGTACTCAACTCATTATTGAACGAAACCCCGGGCAATAGCTTTAGCACGTTTTCCACGCCTGCATTGGCCCCGGGTATCCTACGCACCAATTCCGGTGCGACGGTCGTGATACCTGCAACACTTTTTTTTCCGGTAGGGGAGACCTCTACGCCTGCAATTTGAATAGCCCCCACCTTTAATACGGGGTTGAATTCAAAAGTCTCGTTGGTCGTTAAAATAATATTTTCCAAGACCACATCTTTATGGCCTATATGCGAAAAGGTAATGGTGGTCCGTACGTCTGCCAATAGTTCCAAGACATAGCTCCCGTTTACATTGGTTACGGTGCCCGTGCCCAAAGTTGTTGTGCTAATGTTCACGCTGGGGAGGGGTTGGTTGTTTTCATCCAGAACAATACCGGTCAAGGTTGCCGTTTGCGCAATAGCAGTGTCCAATAGCAGCAGAAAGAAAAGAAAAAACCAAGGTTTCACCCGATAATCGAGCGGCAGATTACTTTTCAAACGAGGTCCCCATAGGCTTCCCCAGAGGTTGTTTATTGGGTTCAAAACACTATTTTCTAAAGAAAGTTTGTTCAAAGGTAGTTGAATTCCCTACGTTATCGGTAACGACAACTTTAAGGTCACATTGTGTCTTGTCCGCTATTTTATCATCAAAATTATAGGTAATGGTATTCGTCTTAGGTTCGTACTCCATCAAAATCCATTCGCCGTTCAAATAGGCATCATAGCTTTTAATACCGCTTAAATCATCGGCTATGCTCAAACTTAAATACCGATAATTACTGAGCCAATCCTTTGCCCTAAAGTTTTTGGGCTTTACGGTGGGAGCTACGGTATCCCTTCCCAAGGTATAGGTGCCCAAAGTTCTGGTTCTTGCCGTAAAATTGTTGTCACGCTTGTAAGTGCGTACATGTCTCAAGGTTCCTTTGTCATCTACCCGGGCAATGAACAACTGTTTTTGCGCAGCGCGATCGTATTTTGATGCATCAAAGGT
The DNA here is from genome assembly GCA_937926215.1 of uncultured Croceitalea sp. Taxonomy (GTDB): domain Bacteria; phylum Bacteroidota; class Bacteroidia; order Flavobacteriales; family Flavobacteriaceae; genus Croceitalea. Next base: position 6,347 of record CALEYA010000127.1, read on the forward strand.
TAACGTAAAATTTCTGTGGGCCGCTACGGTCGGGTTGTGCACGGTAACGGTATCCTTTCCTTTTTTAATATCGATATAAAAATTTCGATAAAAAGTGCCGCTAGGGAAATAGACCTTTGCCCCGTCCAAATCAAAAGTTGCCGGCTTGTTGGCAAATACATAGTTTGGGGTTTTTGCAACTTCCAATGGTTTTTTTAAGGCTTCTTTTTTCCCTTTTATGGGAATAACCACCGTGGTTTTGTTGCCCATGATATCGGAAATTTGCAATTCTACCTTATAATCAAGGCCGTCCTGTACGGGAATCTTACCATCTAAATAGAGGGTGTTGTAGATATTTAGTTTATTGGTCTCATCCTTAAAACACTTTTGGATGCGTTGCTTGAATTTCCCAAAATGTTCATAATCGATTAGGGTATTGATGTACCTAGTTTCACCAAAGGAAAAGGTTTCAAAATCATATTCAGAATATACTTTACCGTTCACTTTTTGAGTAACGGCATATACCCCGTTTTTGTTTGCGGCCAAATCCTGACGGTCAAAACCGTTAAAACCAAAGCCGATAGTGCCGTTGGCAGCAACCTCGTCCGCTAAAAAAGTACCGTCTTTTTGCTTGGTGAAGTTTAGTTGTAGTTTCCCTGCACTGCCGTTTATCTGTGCGCCTTTGGATAGTGGATATCCAAACAGGCCTACCAAGGTTGGGTTGGTGGCATCCCTAACGTCATACCCATACAATAATGGATTGGTAGGCTTTTCCGTGACGCTACTGCGTATCTCAAAATGCAAATGCGGCCCGGAGGATCCCCCCGTATTTCCGGAATAAGCGATGACATCGTTTTTTTTGATTTCCAATTCCCCATAATCCGGGAATACCTCCACTTGATACGATTGCTTTTTATATTGGATTTTCTTGATGTAGGCCTCTATCTCCGGACTGAATTTTTGCAAGTGCGCATAGACCGATGTAAACCCGTTGGGATGCGCCACATACAGTGCTTTACCATAGCCCCAATGCGAAATTTTGATGCGGGTGACCGTGCCGTCCGCAATACCGTAGATGGGTAATCCCTGCCTTCTTTGGGTTTTGATATCGATTCCGGAATGGAAGTGGTTGGATCTAAGTTCACCAAAGGTACCCGCCAAGACCAAGGGGATATCCATAGGCGAGCGAAAGACATCTTTGGGATATTTATCCTGGGAAAAGAGTATGGAAAAGGTTAGAAAAAGCACACCAAAAAAGTGTAATCGCATAGCAGGACCGGTATTTAACCACGAATGTAAGGATTACCTTTTAATCTTAAAAAAACGGCCGGTCCTTATGTAGCCAATTCCGTCACTTTGACCAAAACAATAAATGAACTCGTTTAAGCTTTTGGGATTTAGGCGAAAATTAGAGGTTTTTAGTGTTGTGGAAGGCTTTTTTAAGTTGCACCCGCCTTGCCGCGGGGCAGGTAGCCGCGCTACGGAAGGCGAAAAAGACAAAAACAACACTGAAAAGAATGATTTTTTAGCAAATTGGAAAAGTTTAAACGAGTTCAATGCTAAAACTATTGTTTGGTTGGTTGAGGTTGGTTAACTTTGTTAAATACGCATTGTTAGTTGCACATGGGTGAACTTGTTGAAATTGTTGATTCGTTGGAGAATAAAGTGAGCAAACTCTTGCATAGGCTGGAGGTGCTCAAACAAGCTAACGGTAAGTTGAAAGAGGAGTTGCTTGCCACCAAAGCCAATCAGCATGAAATACAGAAAAACCTAGATACTTGGGAAGAGAAATACAATTCCCTAAAAATGGCAAATACGATGCTGGGTAGTAATTCAAATAAAACAGAAGCTAAGCTCAAAATAAACACACTTATACGAGAGTTGGATAGTTGTATTGCCCAACTTGCGGAATAGTGTTAGACATAGTTATGTATGGAGGAAAAGCTCAAAATCAAGCTTTCAATTGCAGATAGGGTCTATCCTTTGACCATAGATCCCAAGCAAGAGGAAGGTTTGCGAAAAGCGGCCAAGAACATTGACCAATTGGCCAAGAAGTTTGAGCAGAATTATGCGGTGCGCGATAAGCAAGACGTTCTTGCCATGTGCGCCCTGCAGTTTGCCTCTAAAATTGAGCAAGGTGGAATAAGTGAAGCTGAAAATATCAAATTGGCCTCGGAGCGTTTAAAGACTTTGAACGATTTGATCAACAGTAAAATAGGGTCAGAATAAGTTCTTTAAAATTAATTTTTGATACTGCCCACATTGGTATTATTTTTTGACAAACTCAACGTTATTACATTTAAAAAGGGTGAGTTTAGGTTGTAAAAGCAGGCCCTACTTGCATAGGGATCCTTGATCAGCTTGTTAGCCCTAAACCTGTTTTTTAGGAGTTTGTACAAAACTTCAGCCAATGTGGGCTTTTTTTATAACCAAACATAGCATCATGGATAGCACCACAATAAGTATCATTGCAGCCGTAATAGGATTGATAATTGGTTTTGTCATAGCCAAAATCTTAGAGAAGGGAAAAGCTGCAAAAACCATAGCAAACGCCAAAAGGGAGGCGTCATTACTACTAAAAGAAGCAAAAAAAGAAGGCGAGAATATAAAGAAGGATAAGATTTTCCAGGCCAAGGAGAAGTTTTTGGAACTTAAGGCCGAGCACGAAAAAGTCATTATCAACAAGGACAAAAAAATAGCCGAGTCGGAAAAAAGGACCCGGGATAAAGAATCACAGGCAAGCAGTGAACTTTCCAAGAGCAAACGTCTGAACGAGCAGTTGGAAAAGCAGCTTAAGGACGTGGATTACAAAAAATCCATTTTTGATAAAAAACAGGCAGAGGTCGATAAGTTGCACAAAAGCCAAGTGCAGCAATTGGAAGTGATTTCCGGCCTCTCGGCAGAAGATGCCAAGGAGCAATTGTTGGAATCGCTTAAGGAAACCGCAAAAACGGATGCCATGGCCTATCTTCAAAGTACCTTGGAGGAAGCCAAACTTACCGCACAGCAAGAAGCCCGTAAAATAGTCATCAACACCATACAGCGCATCGGTACGGAAGAAGCCGTTGAAAACTGTGTATCCGTATTTAATCTGGAATCCGATGATGTCAAAGGACGTATCATTGGTAGGGAAGGACGAAATATTAGAGCGATAGAAGCCGCAACGGGTGTAGAAATCATTGTAGACGATACCCCGGAAGCGATTATCCTTTCTTGTTTTGATTCCGTTAGGCGGGAGGTTGCCCGATTGTCATTACACCGTTTGGTGACCGATGGTAGGATACACCCGGCCCGTATTGAAGAAATCGTTAAGAAAACGGAGAAGCAGATCAATGAGGAAATCGTAGATATCGGAAAACGCACGGTTATTGATTTGGGTATCCATGGCTTACACCCAGAATTGATCAA
>CALEYA010000128.1 GCA_937926215.1 uncultured Croceitalea sp.
AAAATGTAAACAATTGGGGTAAAATGACAGATTTTCTTGATGCGGCTTTCCAGTTTGGTCAAGAGAAAATTATTCTAATAAGGACCCCTACAAAATAGTTCATACTAAGGCTCTTTACCCCCAACATCAGTTTTAGGATACAATTCTAAGTCTGGAACGGTACCCTTGGTATTGGAAATCCATATTGTACATGATTTGTAGCGTTTTGTACAAGTTTGGATAGTTGGTTTGGAATTCCTTTGGACTTTCCACAAAACATTCCGTTAGAATGGCAAAAAACTCATACACATTTTCATACCCATAATTCCTAAAAAAGGCCTCTCTGCTCAAACGTTCCACTTGTGCTGTATCCGCTAAAAAATCCTTTAGCTTTTTTAGTCCGAACAGGAAACGTTTGGTCCTCCAATTCCCGTTTTGCTTCATCTCATAGCAAAGCGCATGCGAAAATTCGTGAATACCCAGATTGATGCGGTCATTGGGTATTCTAAAACCCTCTTTTAAGGTATCCGCCGAGAACACCAAAGTCTTTAAACGCGGATTATACTCTCCCAAGTGGTGTCTTTGATGTATCCTTGAATAGTATTTAGAGGGATATACAATGATGCGGCTTACAGACCTATAATACTGGTACCGTTTCATGCCCATAGTAAGTAATACGGCAGAGGCGGCTATATATGCCATTAGTTCTTCTTGATTAGGCACATCCCCATAGAAAACAAAACGTTTTTTAGACTTAAACCACGCAAAGCGTTTTAAAAAGAGTCGTTTCTGTTGGCTGTCAAACTTATTGAAAGGTTCTAAAAATCCTGAAATAAAATGCCGTTCAACAGCGGTGATTTTGGCAACGGGATGCAGTAGGTTGTAAAGGGTAAACCTTTCATGCATCAAGCGTTCATAGAGTACTTTTACCAACACAAAGAGGAGCCCCACAACCAATATGAGGGCAGCAATATCCTTATCAGCTTCAGAAAGTCCTGCCATTACATCCGTTCTGGCATAGCTACCCCTAATAGACGGAACGCATTTTTAATGACTTCGGCTACTTTTTTGGACAACAGCACCCTAAATTTTTTAATGTCTTCATCTGCCTCCCCTAAAATGGAAACTTGCTGGTAAAAAGAATTGAACTCCTTTACCAAATCATAAGTATAATTAGCAATCAATGCCGGACTATAGGCCTGGGCCGCTTCTTCTATTTTTATGGGAAACATTTCCAACTGCTTTAGCAATTCCTTTTCCTTTTCGTGAAGTTCCAAAGAAGGGGATACCGTTTCACTCCCTACAAGTTGGGCCTTTCTTAAAATGGATTGGATACGCGCATAGGTATACTGTATAAAAGGCCCTGTATTCCCTTGAAAATCAACGGATTCTTCCGGATTGAACAAAATCCGTTTTTTAGGATCTACCTTGAGGATATAATATTTTAAGGCTCCCAGCCCAATCATTTTATACAAGCTTTGTTTTTCTTCTTTGGAATAGCCTTCCAACTTACCAAGCTCTTCCGAAATGCTTGCCGCGGTATTCGTCATATTGTCCATAAGGTCATCCGCATCGACTACGGTACCTTCCCTACTCTTCATTTTTCCAGAAGGCAAGTCTACCATACCATAACTCAAATGGTGCAATTTTTCTGCCCAGGTAAAGCCAAGCTTTTTCAAAATAAGGAACAACACTTTAAAGTGATAGTCCTGCTCATTTCCTACGGTATAGACCATCCCGTTGATATCCGGAAAATCGGTTACCCGTTGGATGGCGGTGCCGATATCTTGGGTCATATAAACAGCGGTGCCATCGGAACGTAATACTATTTTTTCGTCCAGACCTTCATCCGTCAGATCTATCCAAACACTACCGTCATCCTTTTTAAAGAAAACCCCTTTTTCAAGACCGTCCTTAACCACATCCCTACCTAAAAGATAGGTATCACTTTCATAGTACAGTGTGTCAAAATCGACCCCTAAGTTTTTGTAGGTGGTATCAAAACCTTCATATACCCAGCCGTTCATTTTTTTCCAAAGTGCCACTACTTCCTTATCACCGGCTTCCCATTTACGAAGCATTTCTTGGGCCGCTGACAGTAAGGGCGCCTCCTTGGCTGCAGTTTCCTTATCCTTTCCTTTGGCAATCAATTGTTCGATTTCCGCTTTATAAGCCTTATCAAATGCCACATAATACTTACCTACTAAATGGTCGCCTTTTAAACCGGAACTTTCCGGGGTTTCCCCATCACCAAATTGCTGCCAGGCCAACATACTTTTACAAATATGGATGCCCCTATCATTGATGATCTGGGTTTTATAGACCTTATGTCCTGCAGCTTTTAAGATTTCGGCTACGGAATACCCTAATAGATTGTTTCTAATATGCCCCAAATGCAGGGGTTTGTTGGTGTTGGGCGAAGAATACTCCACCATAACCGCATCTTTGGAAGAACCAGTGGCATACCCAAATGTGGGGTTTGCTACCATACCATTGAAAAATTCTAAGTAATAGGAATTGGAGACTACCAAATTAAGAAAACCCTTGACCACATTGAACTTGGTGATCTCGGCCACGTTCTTTTGAAGATACTCCCCTACTTTATTTCCTATTTCCACAGGATTTCCTTTCACCACGCGTAACATTGGAAAGACAACTACGGTCACATCCCCCTCAAAATCCTTGCGGGTGGGCTGAAATTCAACGCTGGGTAAATCCGCATTAAATAGCTCCTTTACCGCTGCAATAACCTCTTTTTCCAATAGTTGTTGTAACTCCATCATTCTCTTGTTTGCAAGATGCAAAACTACGTTTTTATGATAAGATTAAGAACAGATATGCCGCTTGCCCTTTATTTTTATGGAAAACCATGGATATGGAACATTTGCAACGGGCCGTGCCCGTTCTGGCATCCCTGGATATTGCAAAACCCGTAGCCTTTTACCAGAAAAGCATGGGTTTTGACAAACTTGGCTGGCAAGATGAACAGTATGCCGTTTTAGGAAGGGACCACGTAGAAATCCATTTTTGGAAATGCAATGATCGCATCCATCCAGAAAATACGAGCTGTTATATTTACGTACAGGATGTGGACGGACTTTATGCGGAACTCTCCATAAAAAAGGTCATCCATCCCAATGGCCCTTTAGAGGACAAGCCCTGGGGAACACGGGAATTTGCGGTTTTGGATGAGGATGGAAACATGATCAAATTTGGACAAAACAGACTCCATGCTACTTAACGTATCGTACAACGACAAAAGCGTAACCAAGAAAATCAACGAGGCCCTTGGCAAACCCTTTACGCTTAAGGAGCGCATACGCCTAGGCGGCATCGGCTCGCCAAAACTGGAAATCACCCAAACAAGCGTTGCTATAAGAAACCTGCTCATTTTGGACAATAATGCCAATTGCTGTAATATAGAGATGCGCCCGGGGGGAATCATCGTTGGTTTTAGATCGCTCTTGGAATCGTACGCCCTGGTCATTCCCTATTACAAATTGACCATTTACAAGGGGGATTTGGGAATTTATTCCATTTACAAGGATAATTATTTTATAAAGGTCAAAGCAGATACCAAAGCCATCCAAAAATTCTTTAGAAAGCTCTTGGATTATAAAGCGGACAATGCACCGACCTCAATTGAAGATTTATGAAAATACTTTTAACAGGTGCCAATGGATATATTGGTATGCGCCTCTTACCTCAATTATTGGATGCGGGCCATGAGGTCATCTGCGCGGTAAGGGATGCATCTAGATTATCTGTTGATCAAGAAACACGTTCTAAAATTGAGGTCGTAGAAATCGATTTTTTAAAAGAACCGGTTTTAGGGAAACTTCCTAAAGATTTGGATGCGGCCTATTTTTTAATCCATTCCATGAGCTCTTCCACCACGGATTTTGATACCATGGAAGCCAAAACGGCTGAAAACTTCAATGCGTATGTTGCGAAAACCAACATCAAACAGGTCATTTACTTAAGCGGGATCGTCAATGATGACAATCTCTCCAAACATCTATGGTCCAGAAAGAACGTGGAACGCATTCTTTATGAGGGTGAATTTAGTCTTACCGTGTTACGGGCGGGAATTATTGTCGGTTCCGGCAGTTCTTCTTTTGAGATTATTAGGGACCTCTGTGAAAAGCTCCCTTTTATGATTACCCCAAAATGGGTGCTTACCAAAACACAACCTATTGCCATTAGGGATGTCATCAACTTTCTTACCCAGGTCCTGGGGAATACGGATACTTATGACGATTCTTTTGATATTGCCGGACCGGATGTGTTGACCTATAAAGAGATGTTGCATCAATACGCACAGGCCCGCGGGTTTAAAAACTGGATCCTAACCGTGCCGATAATGACACCCAAGCTCTCCTCTTACTGGCTCTATTTTGTAACCTCAACCAGTTACAAACTGGCCTTGAACCTTGTGGATAGTATGAAGATAGAGGTCATTGCAAATGACAATAGATTGCAGGAATTGCTTCAGATTAATACACATACCTATTTGGAAGCCATTGATATGGCCTTTAAAAAGATAGAACAGAACCTTGTGGTGAGCAGTTGGAAAGATAGTATGGTCAGTGGCCGGTTCAACAAAAATCTGGAGAAATACATTCAAGTACCCATATATGGGGTACTCAAGGACGAAAAAACACTTCAGGTAAAAGATGCAGAAGCCACTTTGGAAAACATTTGGAAAATTGGCGGACGTACGGGTTGGTATTATGGAAGTTGGCTGTGGAAAATCCGTGGTTTTCTGGACAAGCTTATGGGCGGTGTAGGCCTTAGGCGCGGAAGAACACATCCGGACAAGATTTTTCCTGGCGATGTCCTTGATTTTTGGAGGGTACTTCTGGCGGATAAAAAGAAAAAACGGTTGCTGCTTTTTGCAGAAATGCGATTACCGGGTGAGGCTTGGCTGGAATTTAAAATTGATGCCGATAACGTCTTACACCAAACCGCCACCTTTAGGCCTCGTGGCCTTAGGGGTCGGTTGTATTGGTATAGCGTTCTCCCGTTCCACTACTTTATTTTTGGCGGAATGATCCGGAATATCGCAAAAAACCGATCCTAAGAAACAAATACTGGGGTCAATCGTCATTA
>CALEYA010000129.1 GCA_937926215.1 uncultured Croceitalea sp.
CAAATAGACCCGTGATGTAACGGTTAGCATACAAGGTTTTGATCCTTGTTGTAAAGGTTCAAATCCTTTCGGGTTTTCAAATGGTGTCTCTAGCTTATCTGGTAAAGCGCCCCACTGTGAATGGGAGGAACAGGGTTCGAGTCCCGGAGTACACCCAAAATGGAACAGTAGCAAAAGCCTGCCCTGAGCAGAGTCGTAGGGATGGTCAATGCGGCGGATTGAAGATTCGACGATACAGGTTCGAGTCCCGTCTGTTCCACAACAGGAGTATAGTTCAATTGGACAGAACGCTGGGCTACGAACCTAGAAATGCGAGTTCGAGTCTTGCTACTTCTGCTAAATACAAAAGAAATATAAACTACGCACAATAATTGCGTAGTTGTAATTCAAATTTGTCTTGTAATTAAAAACAAACGCGTTGGAAAACATAGTTTGTGATACTGCCTCGCTTTAACAAGGAGTAAAGCGAGGCTCATATAAAGTTCATTGAAAAACTACTGCTTAAGTCAGGAATAACAATATCAAGCTGGTCTTGTTGGGTGTTTCTGTAGAGCACTATTGTATGAAGTTTTACTGAGAAGTATAATGTCTTCATATACAACTTGACTTGAAGGTTTCGACTGTTTGCCAAAAAATAGTCACCACTCTATGTGTCGTGGGTTCGATTCCCGCCTTCCCCGCAAAATTTATCATGAAAAATGGGGAAGTAGCTCAGTTGGTTAGAGCAATAGAAGGATGCGCAGGTTCGACTCCTGCAAGAGGCCCCCTTTTTTTAGGCCCTTTAGCTCAGTTGGTAGAGCACTACACTCATAATGTAGCCTGAAGCTGGTCATCTTTTAAAACTGACCTCCAAGCCCTGTTAGGCTTAAAATGACAAAAACCGTAGGTGTAAGTCAGTTGGTTTTTCTTCGGATAAACCAGCAGTCTTGAAACTACTTTGAAATACTGAATTTTTGATGTGAAAGACAATTTCTTTTTGAATATCCTTCCCTCTGCAAAACCAATTAGAAACATTGGCAAAACGGACGAAAGCATACCGAAAAACAAATCGTAAAGAGCTTCAAAAACCAATATTTCCGTAACGGATAGATGAGTTGTAGTTGCGGTTTTCTAAAACAGTAAAACAAATTATTAATAAATGAAAATAGTTTAACCCGTTCGTCCGTCACTAGACTGGCGGACACAAATTTTAAGTAATGAAAAGAGTAAGAATCAATGCAGGAAAAGTAGGTTTGGTCTTCAAAAGAGGCGATTACCAAGGAGTTATTACCCAAGGTACACATTGGGTAGGCTTCAGAAATATGGTTAAGGTCTATGACCTTACCAAAGCCTTTGTTGCTCCTATAGCATTAGAAATCTTGCTAAAAGACCAAGGCTTGGAGGCGATGCTACACGTCATCGATGTTAAGGATGCCGAATTGGCTCTGGTTTCTGAAAACGGAAACCTGAAACAAGTCCTTACTGCTGGAAAGTATGCTTTCTGGAAAGGTCTGATAAACTTCGAGTTCGTCATGGCCGACTTGAGTAAGATCTACATCACAGAAGCTGTCAGTAAAGCGATGCTGAGCCATCCTCAGTTGCGAGCGTATGTTCGTACTTTGGAAGTTGCGGCATATGAGAAAGCTGTCCTCTTGGTTGATGATGTTTATGTCAAAACACTGGAAAGTGGTACTTACCATTTCTGGAAGAACGACATTTCCATCAAAATCGCTAAAGCGGATATGCGTCATTTGCAATTGGAAATTTCTGGTCAAGAATTGTTGACTAAAGATAAAGCTGCTATTCGTATCAACTTCTATACACAGTATAAAGTTGTTGATATCGAAAAGGCTCTGTTAGGCAGTAAAGACTATGAAAAGCAATTGTACATTGCTATGCAGTTGGTATTGCGTGCCTATATTGGCACCTATACCTTGGATGAACTTTTAGAGCGAAAAGAAAGCATCGCTGAAGCCGTATTTGCAGATATCAAAACGGCTGCGACCCTATTGGGTGTTGAAGTTTTGAGTTGCGGTATTCGTGATGTGATCTTGACTGGTGAAATGAAAGATATCATGAACCAGGTTTTAGTTGCTCAAAAGAGAGCTCAGGCGAATATCATTACCAGACGTGAAGAGACTGCGTCTACCAGAAGCTTGCTGAATACCGCAAAGCTAATGGAAGACAACGAAATGCTCTTCAAGTTGAAAGAAATGGAATACGTTGAGAAAATCGCTGAAAAAATCGGTGAGATTACCGTATCTGGCAATGGAGGTATGGTCAAACAATTGAAGGAGATTTTCTCCGTCAATAAGTAGTTTGGTTAGAATGCGTCAATGAGAGTTGGCGCATTTTCTTTTTAATCCAAGTATCAATAGAGCTTCCTTTCCTTTTAAGAAATAAAAAACCCGCACCAATAGGTGCGGGTTTTTCTGCTAGATGTGGTCCCACCTGGGCTCCCCTCGACTATGCTCGGGCTAAACTTCTCGCCCAGGATTTGTTTCACAAAAAAAGTCTTAGCTTTCGCTAAGACTTTTCGACCACTTTTGTGGTCCCACCTGGGCTCGAACCAGGGACCAACTGATTATGAGTCAGCTACTCTAACCAACTGAGCTATAGGACCTAGCAATATTTATTTTTTAACCACTGTTTGCCGTACCCGCTTTTCAGATACTTTTCCCTTTTACGGGCAGTAGTCCTATCAGGATATTCCTCGGTATGAACCACTTTCCAAGGGCGATATCCTTTCGTACTTTTTGTTTTTCCTGCGTTATGCTCTTTAAGGCGCTTTTCAACGGATATGGTCATACCAACATACAACCTTCCTTCTTTTTCACTTTTAAGAACATAAACGAACATCATGTCAACTTTAGTGTCAGCTACTCCCTGCCTGCCGTACCGCCAGGTAGGCAGGTAACCAACTGAGCCCCACCTGCCATGCTTTCGAGCGGGCAGGTATAGGACCTGAGAAAATTTCTCAATTTTCAAATATCAAAACACAAATTCCAATATTTGAGGGCAGCAAAATTAGCTTTTATTTTTTTATTAAACAACGGAACAGCACAATATAGCCTAAGGGGTATCTGCTTTGGCTGGAGGGGCCTCTTGGCAAAGCTCAATCAAAACCCCGTTTGTGGTTTTTGGATGCAAAAAAGCCACCAATTTATTGTCCGCCCCTTTTTTTGGTTCTTCATTGAGTACGGTAAACCCTTCGGCCTTCAGTCGGGCAATTTCCGATACAATATCGTCCACCGCAAAGGCAACATGGTGTATGCCCTCCCCTTTTTTCTCCAAAAACTTGGCTATAGGACTGTTTTCAGAGGTGGCCTCCAACAGTTCAATTTTATTTGGCCCGGACTTAAAAAAAGAAGTGCGCACGCCTTCCGAGGCTACCTCCTCAATCTTATAATGGGGTGCCCCCAATAGTTTTTTAAATAATGCGTTGGAAGCGTCCAAATCCTTGACCGCGATCCCTAAGTGTTCTATCTTATCCATTTAAGGTCTAAGATAGTATTATTCGCTTATTTTTGCAGTATGGAAGAAACTCAGCGGCAGAAAAAAATTGGCGGTATCATTCAAAAAGACATTGTAGCCTTGCTACAACGCGCTGCCACGGATGGTGGCCTCAAAGGCACCTTAATTTCCGTTTCCAAGGTATACATTACTACGGACCTTTCTATTGCCAAAGTGTATGTGAGTATTTTTCCCAATGATAAGGCAGAAGAATTATTGGAAGGCATCCGTTCCAATGAACCGCTCATAAAACATCAACTGGCGCAACGTACCAAAAACCAACTGCGTAGGGTGCCCAACCTTAGCTTCTTTTTGGACGATTCCTTGGATTATATTGAAAAGATTGAAAAATCCCTTGAAGGCGATGAAAATCCTATAGAGAACCGAGACCTTTTGGATAAACGAAAGAAATATTAAGTTTTGAATTTTTCGCTGTACATCGCCAAGCGCTACCTACGCTCCAAAAGCAGTCAAAGTGCGGTGAACATTATCAATTTTATTACGTTTTTGGTCATTGTTATCGGTGCGGCGGCCCTTTTCATTGTATTATCCGCATTTGCCGGCCTAAAAACCTTTAGTCTTCAATTTACCAATACATTTGACCCGGACATCAAAGCGGTTCCCGCTTATGGCAAATTCTTTGGTGTCACCGCCTTGGAAGCCCAAAAACTATCCGAAATCGAAGGTGTTGCCAATTACGCGCGGGAAATAGAGGAACGCGTCTTTTTGAGCTATCAAGAAAAAAACCACATCGCCTACATCAAGGGCATCGACCAAAATTACAGGCAGGTTACCGGTTTGGACAGTAGCTTGTATTATGGCAATTGGGGCGTGGATGAGACCAATACGGTCATCGGGATAGGCACCGCCAATCTTTTGGGCCTAACCATTAACAATAGAAAGCCGTTAAACGTCATCACCCTAAAACCCGGTGAAGGTTCCTTGACCGCGGATGCCTTGCGGTCAAAATCGTTCTATAACGAACTTCCCATGGTCGTCAGTGGCGTTTTT
>CALEYA010000130.1 GCA_937926215.1 uncultured Croceitalea sp.
TAAACTGCTCCAAAAACCGCACATCGTTTTCACTCAACAAACGGATATCGGAGATTTGATGCAATAATAAGGCCACACGGTCGATGCCCATTCCAAAAGCAAAACCGGAATAGGTTTCGGGGTCAATACCACAATTTTGGAGTACGTTGGGATCCACCATACCACAGCCCATAATTTCCAACCAACCCGTTCCTTTCGTCATGCGGTAGTCCGTTTCGGTTTCCAGTCCCCAATACACATCGACCTCTGCACTAGGTTCGGTAAACGGAAAATAGGAAGGACGCAACCTAATTTTGGACTTCCCAAAAAGCTCATTGGTAAAGTATTGCAAGGTCTGTTTTAAGTCTGCAAAGGACACGTTCTTGTCTATATACAGGCCTTCCACTTGATGGAAAAAACAGTGCGAACGTGCAGAAATCGCTTCGTTACGGTACACCCTTCCCGGCGAAATGGTCCGTATGGGCGGGGTGTTGTTTTCCATATAACGCACCTGTACCGATGAGGTATGGGTGCGTAAAAGGATGTCTGGGTCCGTTTGGATAAAAAAGGTATCCTGCATATCCCTTGCCGGATGATATTCCGGAAGGTTCAACGCGGTAAAATTATGCCAATCGTCCTCAATTTCCGGCCCTTCGGAAACGTTGAAGCCAATTCTGGAGAAAATATCGATGATTTGATTCTTCACGATGGATATCGGATGCCTGGCCCCAATTTCAATAGGTTGCCCAGGGCGGGTCAAGTCGCCAAAATTAGCCGTGTTTTCCGCCGTGTTTTCCAAAGCCGCCTTTAAGGAATTCACTTTTTCGGTAGCGGTGTTCTTTAACTGGTTAATGACCTGTCCAAACTCCTTTTTCTGTTCGTTGGGGACATTTTTAAATTCGGCAAAGAAAGAACTTAAGAGCCCTTTCTTACCCAAGTATTTAATGCGGAAGTTTTCGATCTCCTCTTTAGAATTGGAAGCGAATTTTTCTACCGCTGCTAAATGTTCCTTTATGGTTTCAATCATGGTCGGCCAAGTTGTTAGCTGGCAAATTTAGTAAATTGTGCCTATATAGGTGTCATAATAAGTGCGTGGGTTAAGCACATAAAACCACTTAGCATGGCAGTGCTTACTTAAAAAAATGCAAAACTATGGCCGGGTACAGATTTAGGGCTTTATTTTATCTTTGATATTGGTCTTTACCCATTCCAAACAGCTTTTAAAATTTGGAAAAATATGCTCGTGTGCCACCAAATCCGGAATGATATCCGTACGTTCCATCATCAATTTCGGCTGTTCCTGTACCCCAACAAAAAGGACGTTTCTTTTTTTGATTTTTAAATCAAAGACAACGTCTTCCATGGCATACAATCCGGATTGATCCATATACTGCATGCGCTCAAGCCTAAAAATGACCGTATTGGCGGTATCGGGTATTTTGCCCGCCAGTTGTTGAAATTCATTGGTAGAACCAAAAAACAAGGGCCCGTTAAGATGTTTGATGAAGACCTCTTCCTTAAGCTTTGTGGGAAAATCTTTTTCATCCGGCCAAGTTTCCTCAGAAAGAACGTTCATCTGAAGTAGTTTGGCGGTTACGTCACCTATTTTTTTCATAAAGGTCAAAGACGCTAGCACCAGACCTATACCCACGGCATACACCAAATTCCAAACCGATGAGAGAACCATGACCGTAAGCATTATAATCACTTCGGAACTTAGTTTAATAGGGCCCAGCTTGATGTCTTTGGGGAGATATGGAATTGCTTTTAATCCCTTATAATCCATTACGCCGATACCAACAGTGACTAGGATGCCTGCCAAAACCGCAGCGGGAATTTGGGAAGCAACAGGTCCCAAGGCTAAAAGAACTACCAGCAAAAGAACCCCTGCTATCATACCGGATAAACGGGTCTTACCCCCTGAATTGATATTGACCACGGTACGGATAGTTGCCCCGGCCCCAGGAATACCGCCAAAAAGCGCACCAATAGTATTTCCAATTCCTTGGCCAATCAGTTCTTTATTAGGTTTGTGTTTGGTTTTGGTCATGTTATCAGCTACCACAGAGGTAAGTAAGGAGTCAATAGCGCCCAATAGCGCCAACGTAAGTGCCGTAAAAAAATAAGGGGTAACGGAACTTAAACTAAAGGCCGTAAAAATCTCCAATTTTGGTATGGGTAGCCCACTGGGGATTTCTTCAATGGGACGATAATTGAGTCCAAACCCATACGCGATACCGGATACCACTACTAAGGCCACCAAGGTACTAGGGACGGCCTTGGTAATCCTTTTAAAACCATAGATGATAAGAATGGTAGCTAGAGCCAATGCAAATTCCAACCAATTAATATTCATTAAGGCTTTTGGCAAGACCTTCAATGTGCCGATAACCCCGGAAGCATTGTTACCTGCTAGGTTTTTCGCTTCTTTTAGAATATCCTGCTCTGTAATCTCCCCGGCACGGTTTATCGTATTCGTAAAATTGTCCAAGACCAAAGGCGTTTCACCTTTCTCTTCCAGCAGCGTTTTTTCTAAAAGTTTCTCCTGTGCCCCATCCAAATAATTGGAAACATACGAAGTGTCTTCCTTTGGATAATAACCAACCGCAGGTAGAATTTGCGTCACTAGGATGATAACACCAATAGCTGTCATAAAACCGGAGACCACAGGATACGGAATGTATTTGATATACGTGCCCAGTTGTAAGAAGCCAAGCCCAATCTGTAACAGGCCTGCCAAGACAAACACGGTAAGTATGGCTGGCAAGGCTTTGTTCACATCACCGTTGTTTACGGCGAGAATTCCTGCAATAACAACCATACTTACGGCGGTCATGGGTGCGGTTGGACCGGAAATTTGGGTATTTGTGCCTCCAAAAAGTGCAGCAAAGAAACTAATAAAAATTGCACCATATAATCCGGCACTTGGCCCCAAACCGGAGCTTACCCCAAAGGCAAGCGCCAAGGGTAGGGCAACAATACCTGCCGTTATTCCTCCAAAAAGGTCTCCTTTTAAGTGTTTAAACATGATGGGTGGTTATTTTAGGATTAGTTACTTAAAAATATGTAAAAAAAGGCCAATACCTGAGAAGGATTGGCCCAATATGTTTTATTAAGATTGTGCGAACCGTTACATAAAATGGACTTTTCCATCTGCAATATCATACATGGCCCCAACAATGGCAATTTCCCCATTGTCTTCCATTTCCTTTAAGACAGGACTAAGGCTTCTGATATCTTCAATGGTAAGTTGCACGTTTGTTTCGGCAACATTGTTTACAAAATCGATATTCTTTGAGGTTCGCTGTCCAGCCTCTGCAGGTTCGCTTACGGCTCTAACGGCGGCCTTTATTTTATGTAATAAAATAGTAAGGTTGCCCAATTTTGCGTCATCGCACGCCCCTTTTACGGCACCGCAACTGGTATGGCCCAGCACAACGACTACTTTTGTTCCTGCGAGTTTACATGCGAATTCCATGCTGCCCAAGATATCCTCATTAACGATGTTTCCCGCTACACGGGCACTAAAAATATCTCCAACCCCTTGATCAAAAACCAATTCTGCGGAAACGCGTGAATCGATACAACTTAATATGGTGGCAAAAGGATATTGTCCAGAAGTCGTTTGCGCAACTTGTTGTAGCAAATCGCGGTCAGCCTTTTTATTGGCTACAAAACGGGCGTTTCCTTCCTTTAATAAAGCAATAGCGCCACTTGGATTTAGGGCCGCTTGGGTTTCTTTTGTTTGTGCGTTCATAATTATAGTTTATACGTTTTTAGGCCTTAGTTTAAAAAATTCAATATAGCTTTCCGGGTTTTCTACCTCCCCACGTTCGGAAATCAACTTAATATCGATATTCCTGTTTCTTGCCTTTTCGGAAAAATCCTCTAGAATTTCAATGATATCATTATCCAGATAGCGCGTTTTGCGTACGTCCAACTCCAAATAAGAATTTTTGGGTAGACGATCTAATTCCTTAAGAATGGCACCTTTGTTAAAGAAGGTAACTTCTTCGGCCAAGGCCATTCTTACTTTATGTGAGCCATTGGGATTATCCGACTCTTCAATATGGAGAAAGTGGGAGTTTTGATAACTTTTTATCAAGATAACTACGATACCTACTGCAAGCCCAAGTCCGATACCTACTAACAAATCGGTAAAAACGATACCCAGAACGGTCACGGTAAAGGGAACAAATTGTTTCCAGCCCATATCGTACATTTTTTTGAAGAGCGCAGGTTTGGCCAGTTTGTACCCAACAATAAATAAGATGGCCGCCAATACGGACAGTGGAATCATATTGAGTAATGTTGGAATCAAAATAACCGAAATCAACAAGAAGAAGCCATGGATAATCGCAGATGCTTTTGAACGCCCCCCAGATTGAATGTTGGCAGAACTTCTAACGATAACCTGAGTAATTGGAAGTCCACCGATCATACCGGAAATGATATTCCCGGTGCCTTGGGCGAGCAATTCCCTATTGGTAGGGGTAACCCTTTTTCTGGGATCCAGCTTGTCCGTTGCTTCTACGCATAACAAGGTTTCCAAACTGGCTACCAAAGCGATGGTAAATGCCGTTATCCAAATTTCTGGGCGTACTATTACCGCAAAATTGGGAAAACTGAATTGTGCAAGAAAAGAACTGGCATCCTCTGGGACGGGAACACTTACTAAATGGTCCGAAGAGATAGCTAGCGTGCTATTATCCTTAGTAAAAACATAAAAAAGTATACCCACAACTACGGCAACCAAAGGTCCTTGGACCAATTGAAAAATTCTAGCTTTTTTGGTAAGGACCCTGTCCCAAAGTATCAAAATCAACAATCCTGTGATGGCAATTATAGTAGCCCCAGGACTTATGTTGTTTAGTGTTTCCAGAATTTCCGAAAAGGTATTTTTACCGTCTACCTGAAAAAAGGCGAAATCCCCTTCAGGATCGGGATCATACCCGAAAAAATGGGGAATCTGCTTTAGGATGATAATGATACCTATACCGGTAAGCATTCCCTTAATTACTGACGAGGGAAAGTAGTACCCTATAATTCCCGCTTTCAGAAACCCAAAAATGAGCTGGATAACCCCACCTAAAACAACAGCAACCAGAAAGTTTTCATAACCGCCAAGGGTGCCAATGGCGGTCAACACAATAGCGGCAAGACCTGCAGCAGGACCACTTACACCTATTTGGGATCCACTAAGGGCTCCTACTACGATTCCCCCAATAATTCCGGCAATTAGACCAGAAAATAAAGGGGCGCCACTTGCGAGTGCAATACCTAGACAAAGCGGTAGTGCTACAAAGAACACCACAATACTTGCGGGTAAATCACTTTTAATATACTTGAACATAAATAAATGGTTTTAAATCCATAGCGGTTGGCTGCAATGGACATTGGAAAATTAAAAATTAAACTATGATAGGGGAAGACGTTCCTTGGGGGGAGGTAATACCACTTCCATGGCCATAGATAGAGACATGGATTTGTAACAGTTATGGAAATTCGATTGTTTTGATGAGCCGTTAGGCGTATCTAGGTTCAATTGCTCAAAAAAGAGTTCTTTTTTGTCCAAAGAATTCTCTATTTCTTTCTCATTGTTTTCCTCTGCATTTATTTCTACGGCAATAGTATTGTCGTTCTCAAAAGCGCAGAACGAGAGTAGCGTAGGACCCAAAACGGAAACAATAAGGACCAAGGCAACAAAGGAATGATAAAACGACTTGAGCATCTTAAAAATTATGGGCTAAAGATAATCGTATGACTATCAATTTTTGTTAAATCTATTTTAAAAATCTTTCAACAGTTTGAGGTTTTCTTGAGGTAACCATCCGGTTTGACCATCGGCTATTTTAATTTTTTGCCAATCGCCCAGTTTTTCAAGAACATTGACCTTGGTTCCTTCGTGAAGCGTAAAAATCCGTTCGCTACGTTCATTAGGTTCGGAGGTGATGGTTACTTCCCTGGAGAAAATTATGCCCGGGTTGTTGGCCGCATTTTCTTGGTATTGCCAATACGCAAAGACTACCGAGACTACACATAATGAAATGGCAACCAAGCTTGTGATAAAGGCAAAGCGTTTTTTAGTGGCACCAAAAAGTAAGTAGTACGCCAGATAAGACAACACAAAAAGAAACATCATACCTATGGCCAAATAGGCCCATTGGTCAAAAGAAAGTTGGGCCACTGTAGCATTATAGAACCTTGCAAATGCAGATTCCGGCATCTCTTCTATGGCGTCCAATTTCATATTCTGGGCATAGCTCAGATTGTTCTTAACCTCACTGTCCCCCGGGTTCAATAATAGGGCCTTTTCGTAATAATAGATGCTGGGACCTATTTCCCCCAATTTATAATAGGCATTGCCCAAATTAAAATAAAGGTTGGCAGAGTGTTTTTGGTTGGTAAGAATCTGTTCGTAAAACCCAATGGCCTTTTCAAATTCACCCTCGTTATAGGCCGTGGTAGCCTGATCAAATAACGTATTGTTCTGTGCAAAGATGACCACGTTGCAAAACAGCAATACCAATACTATCCATGGTTTTCTCATAACTGTTTGTCCATTTTAGTAATCGTTTCACTTGCTTTTTCATAATCGTTCTTCATCTGGACATCCGTAAACGGGCTGTATCGGGCCATTTCGCAATTCTTTAAAAGGGAAATAAACTCATCAACAATTCCATTATCGACGCTTTTAGCGTTAAGTAGTGCAATGATTTTTTCCTTACTAAAATCCGAAGTCTCTATTTTAAGTTTTGCCTTCAAGTAGTTGTGGAGCGCTTTTTCAAGTGCGATATAGAAATTGGTTTCATTACCCAGTTCTTTCTTGGCCGTAGAGAGGTATTTACGTGCCAATTTGTTCGCTTTTCGTAAACGGTTGCCTTCTATATTTTGGGCGTCTTTTTCCCGTTTGCGGACAACCAGAATAATCAGCGGAATCAATAATAACGGACCAAAAAGCAGCGCAAAGAATTTGGTAGACCCAAGGAAACTGGTATTGGCAATGCCGCTCAAATTGGGTTTTACCTTGATGAAATGGAATTGCTTTCCGGTAGGTACCGTAACTTTTTGATTGCCCGCAACGATACTTGTCCCGGCACCTTCACTTTCCGGTCCTTCCATAACATCGACCATAATTTCTTCGGAATTCAGGGCGTTGTACTTCCCGGTTTTTGGATTGAAATAGGTAAACGAAATGCTCGGAATTGGATATTTACCGCGATACGAAGGTACAATAGTGTAATTGTTGGACACTTTCCCTTGCATACCTGATACGGTCGTTCTTACGTTTTCATCAAATTCGGGCTCGTAGACTTCCAATGCGCTGGGCAGGTCCGGTTTTGGCAGTTGAAAGAGCTTCAGGTTCCCTTTTCCGGAGACTTCCACTTTGGCCTGTAAGGACTCCGTGGCGTTAAGTGCCGTTTTCGTCGTTGTTACAGAAAAGTCAAATTCCCCTACGGCTCCAGAAAAATTAGCTGGTTTGCCAGCTTCCGGCAATGCTTTAACGTTAAGCGACCTTCTCCCCGCAGAGACCGTTTTACTGGCTTGGGTATAAATTTTACCTCCAAAAAAGTCACGTCGGTTGGTGGGCACATCCACATAGACCTCTAAGGACAACGGTTCAATTTCCAATTTTCCAGTTTTCTGTGGATAAAGCACAACGCG
Source organism: uncultured Croceitalea sp. (assembly GCA_937926215.1). Classification (GTDB taxonomy): domain Bacteria; phylum Bacteroidota; class Bacteroidia; order Flavobacteriales; family Flavobacteriaceae; genus Croceitalea. The sequence continues at coordinate 7,645 of CALEYA010000130.1, forward strand.
CTTTAAAATGACACTTCTATACGGTTTGCCATCATAGGTACCGTTGACCGTATTGTATTTTGTGACCGGAATATCCTGACTCCAGAAATTATTGTATTTAGGGCTGCCTACGGGTCTAAAATTAGTCACGGAAATGTCTGGGCTTATGTACAGTTTGTAGACGACGGTAACCTCTTCGTTCAGATAGGGGTTTCCTTTAGAAACTTCTGCCACCAAATGTAGGTTTTCGTCCGCTACGTCATTTGCGCTTTTTGGCGCATTTGGATTGGCGACTGCCGCCGTTATCTGTACTGTCTTGGCCCTTGTTTTATACACTTTACCACCTATTTCTATGGTAGCCTGACCAATAGTGAAATTCCCTTGGTTTTTGGGTTTTACAATGTAGGAGTAGGATTTTGAAAAGCTGCGTTTTCCGTTTATCCATGAGGAACTTATACTTTGTGAAGGTCCCATGACCACCTGGAAACCGTTAAAGTCCGGCGGAATAAAATTGTCCCCATCCTTATTCATGGAAAATTTTACCCGTAGCCGTTCGTTGATCCCCAGTTTTTGCTTGCTGAGTTCCACATTAAAAGTGACTTCTGCAGCGTCTTGGGCAAAAAGGCCTGTCCCCAACCATAGAAGGGGGAACAATAACCACAGCTTTTTGCTCAATAGTGTTTGCATTACCAGTCTTTTTCGTTTTTAATTTTAGCGCCCTTGACCTTTTTGGCCTCCATTTTCTCCTGCACTTTCTTTTCTTCGTTTTGCATGGCCTCTAACAGGTTCTGAATTTGCTGCTTGGACAGCTGGTTAGGTCTGGGCTTTTCCTTTTTCTCTTGTTCTCCGTCTTTAGGCTGTTGCTTTTGTTCTTTCTTTTCCTCGCCATCACCCTCTTTGTTCTCTTCGGGCTTGTCCTTGCCTTTATCGCCATCATCACCTTCATCCTTATTTTGGTCATCCTTTTGATCACCTTCCTTATCCTTTTCGTCTTCCCCGTCTTGATTCTGGTCTTTGTTCTTTTCTTGTTCGTCTTTCTCGTCCTTGTTGTCCTCGCCGCCTTTATTATCGTCGTTTTTTTGTTCGTCCTGTTGCTTTTTTAGCAATTCTTTGGCAAGGGCCAGGTTGTAGCGGGTTTCCTCATCATTGGGATTGTTGCGCAAGGATTCCTTATAGGATTCTACCGCTTTTTGGTATTCCTTATTTTTCATGAACACATTGCCCATGTTATGGAAGGATTTGTGTTTTACAGGTTTTTCAGTGGCTTTCTCACCTGCTTGTTTAAACTTGCTAAAGGCCTCGGTAAGGCTTTCCCTATTGTAATAGGCACGTCCCAAGTTGTAGGGAGCGGTAGCGTTTTCCCCACTTTTAGAAATGGCCTTGCGATATTCCCCCTCTGCTTGGACAAAATCATTTTGCAACAGATTCTCATTGGCCTCGTACGTAAGGTTTTTGGATTCCCGTAATGCCTTTTCGGCACGTTTTTGGGCTTCGGTATCGTCCTGTGCCGCAACGTTTAGCATGACCAACGCCATAACTACCCAAAGGATGTTTTTATTATGCATGGTTATGTTCATTAAATAGGTTCAACTTTTTCAACCATCCGGTCTTTCGATCCAACAAAAAGACCTCTAAAAATAAAAATAAAAGACCGATACCCAAAAACCATTGAAATTGGTCCTTAAATTCCGCAAACTGTTTGGCCTCAAACTCTTTTTTATCCATCTTATTGAGCTCTTCCTTTATAAATTCCACCGCAGCCTCGGTGTTGGAACCATTGATATAAGCGCCGTTTCCTTCTTCTGCTATGGCGGCTAAAATGGGCTCGTTCAATTTGGTGATGACTACTTCACCTTCGGAATTCTTTTTAAAGGTTTCTACAACTCCGTTACGTTTAATGGGAATAGGCCCGCCTTTGGGTTTTCCTACTCCAATGGTATATACTTTTATGCCGTTGGCTACCGCTTCCTCAACGGCGGCTTGGGTATTCCCTTCCGAGTGGTCTTCCCCATCGGAAATAATAAAGAGTACCCGGTTGGTCTGGGCTTCATCATTGTAATAGGTAGTTGCCAAATCGATGGCAGAATTGATGGCCGTTCCTTGTGAGGAGAGCATGTTGGTGTTCATGCCTTGCAAGAACATTTTTGCCGCTCCATAATCCGTAGTGATGGGAAGTTGGGGGTATGCCTGTCCAGCATAAGCGATAATCCCAATACGGTCACTGGCCAATTGGTTGATAATTTCCGAAACCAAGCGTTTGGATTTTTCCATGCGATTGGGGGCAATATCTTCAGCCAACATACTTTTGGAAACATCGACCGCAAAAACGATATCCACGCCTTCACGCTTTACGGTTTCCAGTTTGGTGCCAATTTTAGGATTGACCAAAGCCAACACCAAAAAGGAAAGTCCCAAAAGGAGAAAAATTAGCTTTAAGGTCGCCTTGAAGCTTGATTTGTTCGGGGCCAATCTTTTTAAAAGTGGGGAGTCCGCAAAGGCACGTTGTTTGTGCTTTTTCCAAAGTTGTACCATAAGAAAAATGACAACCATTATGGGTACGATACCCAGTAGGTAGAAGTATAATTTTTCATCAAATTGTACAATCTCCATTAGATAAAGCTTTTAAATAAGGTTACCCTAAGGGTCCATTCCAACAACAATAAGCCCAAGGCCAAAAATATGAGCGGCCGGAACCGTTCTTCAAAGCGGGTGTATTTAAACTCCTCGATTTCCGTTTTTTCCAGCTTATTGATCTCGTTATAGATTTCCTCTAACTTTTCATTGTCCGTTGCACGGAAATACTGGCCTCCCGTTACTTCGGCAATATTTTTCAAAAGTTTTTCATCAATTTCAACTTGTCGCATGCCGTACTGAAAGGAACCATCGCGCTTGTAACCTATTGGTGATAGCGCATTGCCATTGGTGCCCAAGCCAATGGTGTATGTTTTAATGTCGTATTCTACGGCAAGGTCCGCGGCGGTCTGTGGTTCTATAAAGCCGGAATTGTTTACCCCATCAGTCAATAAAATAATCACTTTACTTACGGCCTTGCTTTCCTTTAGTCGATTGACGGATGTCGCCAAGCCCATGCCTATGGCCGTGCCGTCTTCCAGTTGGCCATACGTAATCTCTTTGAGCGAGCTGTAAACGATGGATTTGTCGCTGGTAATGGGCGTTTTGGTATAGCTTTCACCGGCATAGGCCACCAATCCTATGCGGTCATTGGGCCTCTTTTTGATGAAATCTGCCGCAACTTTGCGTAAAGCGGACAATCGGTTGGGTTTTAAATCTTGGGCCAACATGCTGGAAGAAACATCGATGGCCATGACAATATCGATACCTTTTGTCGTTTTTGTACGCGTAGAAACATCTTTGGTCTGCGGCCGTGCCAAGGCCATAATGACCGCCGCCAAAGCCAATAATCGCAAGATAAAAAGCAAAGGCTTTAATTGGGAAAGGAGGTGTGCAGTCCCAAACCCTTTGATGCTGGATATTTTCAAGGACGCCAACTGGCGTTTTTTGGTAAAGAAATACCAAGCAATCGCTAATGGAAGTAGCAATAGCAGCCAAAACAACTGTGGATGTGCAAATTCTATTCCTTCAAACATTAGGTTTGGGTTTTTACGTTGACCGAAGCCAAAATACGTTCAACAATTTGTTCCGCATAGGTATCGTCTTCCAGCCAAGTAATAACGATTTGTTGCATGAACCCCTTACCGCCAAAACTTAAAATGGCATAACTCCCCTTAACAAGCTCTGATTCTTCCGGCACTTTAAACTTTCCACTACCAAAAGTTTTCATTCCTTGTACCCCTGCTTGAGTAATGAATTCTTCTTGTTTGGTAATAATATTTTTAGCGCCTTGTTGCTCAAAGCTTAGCAAGAGCTGTTCAATAGGTTTTTCAAAATTGGGGTCATTGGCCGCAGCAAAAGTGGTAGACGAGGTAATCACGGTAAAAAGTCCTTGGCTACTTCTATACCCAAAAGCTTGTAAAGCCTGAATGCTGTCCTTTAATTCTGGAGGCAATTCCACTTCTTGTCGTAACAATACTTTTGGGGTGCTGAGTTCTATGGGTGGAAAACCATAATCACTTTGCACCCATTCCCCTTCCAATAACTCTTTGGTAGGATGGCCTAGGATACTGTCCTTTACAAAACCAAAACCATAAATAAAACCCGCGACCACAAGACCTACGATCAAACTTGCCCCAAATAGGGACGCTGCAAGCCAAATGCGTTTGCGTTGTTTCTTTCTGGCCAATTCTTCCAAGTATTCTTCATTTTCCAGCAGTTCTTCCTCCGTTGGCTCGGGCAAAGCTTCTTTGGTTTTGACCACAATGTTTTCAATGACCGCCCTATCTTGCTCTGCAACCGATGTGGGTGGTTTTGATTTCGCAAATTTGACCAAATCCGCAGTCTGCAGCACTTTTTTGAACTGTATGATGGTGTCTTCCTCAATTTGCAGTTCCCCGGCATCTTTTAGCAGTTCCAGTTTTTGGATCAACTGGTCGGTAGTACTTTCCAAAGCGGAAACATGGGCATCTTCCTCCAAATAGGACCGTACGATATCCGTTAACTCCGAGTAGTATTTTTTGTATTCGTCCTGGATGAGGTAACGGGAATTCTCCAATTCCTTAAGTTGTAGGATAGCGCGGTCATAAGGTGGTAACAAAGCTACTTTTTCTTCTTCCGTCAACGGTTTTTTCCTTAGGAAGAACCAATAGACCAAACCACCAATGATGAGTACCCCTAAAAATACAAAGAGAAGCGTCCACCATAGTTTGGCATTGCTTTTCTCTACCTTGATCAAGGGTTTGATGTCAAACATCTTCTGCTTGGTGGTATCCACCGCTACGTCTGCAACTTTTATCTGAAACGAATCCGTAAAGAAGGGTTGTTCATTAATGGCGATGCGTTGCCTTGGAATGGTATACGCCCCACTATCAAACTGGGTCAGTGCGTACATGCGTTGTAGCGTAATCCTATCCTTATTTTTTGAAGTATCTATTTGTAGGGCTTCCACCATTTCCAATGGGGAAAAGGTTTGGTCTTCCGGAAAATGGACTACGTTAAGCGAATCCGTCTCTACCGTAATCTTATATGTTATCTGTTCCCCGATCCGTATGCTGGTCGTATCGATTTGGGCGAAAACCTTGGACTTGTCCTGGGCAAAACCACCAAAAGAAACTAGAAGAAAGCATACTACGACAAGCTGCGCCATCGCCCTGATGCATTTTTCCTTATTATCTAAAAACTCCGATGCGTTCATCTACCCTCTACGTTTAAAATACCCCAACAATTTTTTTACATAGCCTTCATCAACCCTACAACTTAATACGCCACTACCGGATTTTGCGAAGGCATCATTAAAATAAGCCACTCGTTCCTTATGGTATTGTCCATACCCGTTACGTACTTTTTTAGAACCCGTGTTTATGAGTCGCACTTTGCCCGTTTCCGCGTCTTCTACCTGTATCACCCCTAAATTGGGGATAAAAGTCTCTTTTTCATCAAATACCCGTATGCCCGTAACATCGTGCTTGTTGCCAACAATACGCAAGGTAGTATCATAATCCTCTGCAATGAAATCCGATAGCACAAATACAATGGCTTTCTTTTTCATCACATTGGATAGAAATTTTAAGGCTTCGGCAATATCGGTTTTATGGCTTTTGGGCTGAAATTCCAACAATTCCCTAATGATGCGGAGCACATGACTTTTTCCTTTTTTAGGCGGAATAAAAAGTTCCACTTCATCGGAAAATAAAATTACCCCAACCTTATCATTGTTCTGCAAGGCGGAAAAGGCAAGCGTGGCGGATATTTCGGTAACCACTTCTTTCTTGAATTGGTTGGTCGTACCGAATAGTTCAGAACCACTAACATCTACCATGAGCATCATGGTCAATTCCCGCTCCTCTTCAAACACTTTTACAAAAGGCTCGTTATATCTGGCCGTAACGTTCCAATCTATGGCACGGACATCATCCCCAAATTGATACTGCCTTACTTCACTAAAGGTCATTCCACGGCCCTTGAAGGTGGAATGGTATTCCCCGCCAAAGACATGATCGGACAAGCGTCTTGTCTTAATCTCTATCTTTCGTACCTTTTTGAGTAACTCTTTAGTGTCCATTTAATTTCAGTAAACAAGAATCCAATGCAGTAGTGGATGAGCATTTACCTTAAGGTTTGCCGTTAACCACCCAGTGTTCAAAAATGAATCGTTCTAAGGCACTTCTACCTCATTTACAATTTTATTGATGATTTCTTCTGAAGTAATGTTCTCTGCTTCTGCCTCATAGGTAATTCCAATTCTATGACGGAGTACGTCGTGCACCACGGCGCGTACGTCTTCTGGAATTACATAGCCCCTTCTTTTGATAAAGGCGTAACACTTGGACGCGACGGCCAAATTGATACTTCCCCTTGGGGAAGCCCCAAAGCTGATCAACGGCTTTAAGTTACCAAGATTATATTTTTCTGGATACCGGGTAGCAAAGATGAGGTCCAAAATATATTTTTCAATTTTTTCATCCATATACACTTCCCGTACGGCAGCTTGGGCTGCGATGATTTGTTTCACGGTCACCACCGGTTTAACGGATTCAAACCCGCCTTTAAGGTTTTGACGGATAATGAGTTGTTCCTCATTAAGTTTTGGATAGTCAATGACGGTTTTCAACATAAAACGGTCTACTTGGGCTTCCGGAAGTGGATAGGTCCCTTCTTGTTCCACCGGGTTTTGTGTTGCCATAACCAAAAACGGCGGGGAGAGCTTAAAAGTTTCGTCCCCAATGGTGACTTGCTTTTCCTGCATGGCCTCCAAAAGAGCGGATTGAACCTTTGCCGGTGCCCGGTTAATTTCATCCGCTAGCACAAAGTTGGCAAAAATGGGTCCCTTCTTAATGGAAAAATCATTTTCCTTAATGTTATAGATCATGGTCCCAACTACATCCGCGGGCAATAGGTCTGGCGTGAACTGAATTCTACTAAAACTTCCCTTTACTGCTTTGGCCAAGGTATTTATGGCTAGCGTCTTTGCCAAGCCTGGCACCCCTTCTAAGAGAATATGGCCCTGTCCTAACAGCCCAATGAGCAGTCTTTCTACCATATCTTTTTGACCTACGATCACTTTGTTCATTTCCGAAGTGAGTAAGTCGATAAAAGCACTTTCTTGGGCAATTTTTTCGTTTACCGCTGCAATATCAATCGTAGTATTTTCTTCCATAGGGAACTTTAATAAAACTTCAATTTTTAATAAAGTGCAAAATGAAAATTAATTTAAAATCGGCCTGTTAATTATTGGTTAAAAAAACGCTGAAAGCCCTAGTTTTATGAAGGCTTTAAGGGATTAATTTTATATTTTCGTTCGCTATGGAACATAAAGAAATATACTCTAAAATTATCGCCGGTACCATGACGTGGGGCAGTTGGGGAAAGCAACTTTCAACTTCTGAAATGGCAGATTTGATTACCACATGCCTTGGCCATGGGATAACTACATTTGACCATGCCGATATTTATGGGGATTATGGAAACGAAACGGAATTTGGAAAAGCCTTTGCCCAAAGTGGCGTGGATAGGACCTCGATCCAATTGATTTCCAAGTGTGGGATACAAATGGCGCGCGGTCGTGACAATGCGGTAAAGCACTATCAATATGACAAGGAGTATATCATTTGGTCTGCAGAGCGTACGCTTAAGGAACTGCAAACGGACTATTTGGACCTTTTTTTATTACATAGGCCCAGCCCATTGATGCATCCCGATGAAGTTGCAGCTGCCATTGAAACCCTGGTGTCACAAGGAAAAATCAAACAATTTGGGGTGTCCAATTTTACACCTTCCCAAATAGCGTTGCTGGAAACTAGGGTTCCCGTAACCGCAAATCAGGTGCAGTTTTCATTATCCCATGATGCCCCTATGTTGGACGGTACTTTTGACGATTGTTTGGCACATAAAAGAATGGCCATGTCTTGGAGTCCGTTGGGAGGGTACTTTGGAGAGGAGAACGCCCAAACGGAGCGAATTAAAAAAGTAATGCAGACGCTTACCGTAAAATATGACGCTGATGAAAGTCAACTATTGTTGGCCTTTATTTTAAAACACCCAGTGGGAGTATATCCTGTAGTGGGGACCGCCAATAAAGAACGACTAAAAGCATCTTTGGATGCCACTAAGATTAATCTGGCACTCCAAGACTGGTTTCTATTGTTGGAAGCAAGTCAAGGGCTACCCGTAGCATAAGAGCAATGTCCAAAACTGTTTTAATTACCGGAGCTACCAGCGGCATTGGAAAGGCAACGGCTGAACTTCTAGCGGAAAACGGATTTTCGCTGATTCTTTGCGGAAGGCGGCAAGACCGGTTGGATGTGCTGGAAAAAAGCCTTGGAAAGAAAACAAAAGTAACCACCCTAAATTTTGATGTAAGGGATAAAGTCTTGGTGGGTAAAGCTTTGGGATCCCTTACTAAGGAGTTCCAACAAATTGACGTGCTTATCAACAATGCAGGTAATGCACATGGTTTGGATACTATTGACCAAGGTAGTTTGGAAGATTGGGATGCCATGTTGGACATCAACGTTAAAGGGCTTCTGTACGTATCAAAAACCATCATACCGCAGATGGTTGAACGTAAAGACGGTCATATTATCAACATAGGTTCTACTGCCGGAAAAGAGGTGTATCCCAAAGGAAATGTATACTGTGCCAGCAAGCATGCAGTGGACGCCATCAACCAAGGGATGCGACTGGACCTAAATGAATACGGCATTCGAGTAGGGGCCATTAACCCTGGATTGGTGGAAACGGAATTTAGTGAAGTTCGTTTTAAAGGAGATAGTGAACGGGCGGCAAAAGTCTATCAAGGATACCAGCCCCTAAAACCTGAGGATATCGCGGATATCATCCATTTTGTGATCAGTAGGCCCTACCATGTAAATATTGCAGATTTGGTAGTGATGTCCACTGCCCAGGCAAGTTCCACCATTGTCAATAAAAAGCTATAGATGCAACCTTGCTACTGTAATCTTTTAACTCGTATTCATAGGACATGATCAACAAACGCCTTTTGGTCAAAAACTTACTCGCCCATAACGACGAGAATAGTTTTTATGACAAAAAGCGGTTCATAGCCATAGGCGAAAAAGAAGGAAAGGCAAAGTTTTTAAAACATGTCTGTGCGTTGGCCAACAGCAATCCGAAAAACAATTCCTTTATCGTCGTTGGGGTAGAAGATGAGGACAACAACATTGTTGGGGTAGACTTTTTTGATGACAGTAAAATCCAGAACTTGGTGAACGCGTATTTGGACAATCCCCCTAAAATAGCCTATGAAAACATTCCATTTCCACATTTGCCAGAAGGTAAAGTGGTTGGCTTGGTCACTATTTCTTCCAGTGGTAAAGTTTGCGCCCTAAGAAAGAACATTTGGAAGTATTACGGAGGTGCGGTTTTTTTTAGGGAAGGAAGCATAAGCCTCCCCAAGGTATTTGATATTGAACTGGAGGATATCAATTCTGAAAAAGTGGCGACCATAGAGCAGCATGCGCGAAATAATATAGAGCTTACTTTGGATGCCGTCATTGATTTTTTACAGAATAGACACCAGAACCTCACCAGTAATTACAAAGTTTTTAAAGAGCAGTTTGTGGTCTGTTGGGCCGGGCATGAAAAACAGGTAAACGGCAACACCTATTATTCTAGGGTGGACATTGAACTGATCAATGAACAGGTCAAACTTTTTTATTCTGCATTGGATGAAATTACCATAGCCTACGACAACGATTCTTTTACCACCTTGGAATTTGTGCAATTGGGATTGGGCAAAGAGCAAAAATACTATCCTTTGGAGGAGGTGACCATTACTTTTTCGGATAACGGAAATTACAGCATGGATAGCAAGCTTGTATTTGAACCGCCGCAATACAACAAAAAGACCCTATATCACATATTCAACGCCAATAATATCCTGCTTGAAAAATTGGAGAAAAACCGCGGATTGACAGCTACTGAGAAGGAAGATTTAAGGCATTTGCCGGATACGTTGTTGATCTGCTATTTGAATGGTTTTGAAGAGGCAAAAACCCAAATGGAACGCGCTAGGGGTTTACTTAAGAATCAAGATACGACCATTTATTTATCGCTAAAAGAGGCGTTTCGGGTTTTGAGAAAAGTACGATATAGTTAATGGTAGAGATATCGAAGAACTGCCTAAAATTGTTTTAACCATAGCAGCTGGTAAGGCGCCAATTCTAGAAAGCCACTATTGAGCGTAACGGTATTGTCGTTGATAACATCATGATAGATCTGGTCTTTTAGGTAGTTTAATTTGGAAAGCAAACTACCATCCACCACTTGGGGATTGTCATCAAAATTACAGAGGACTAAAACACCTTTTTTGGAAGAAGAAGTTCGTTCAAAAACTAAAATGTGTTCGTTGCCCGCATATTGAAGGATGAGGTTGTTTTTATCGGCAAATACCGGAGTGTTTTTCCGAATGGAAATAAGCTGTTTAAGCGTGTGATAAATCTTGGATTGAGGCGTCACGCCCTTTTCCAAGGTTTCAATAAGTTCCCAATCTTGTTGGGGTCTATTGACCCATCTGTTATCTTCTTTTTTGGCTGTGTCCTTTAAAAAGGAATAATCATTTAAAGTGCCAATTTCATCCCCAGCATAAATAAGAGGAATACCGCCAAAAGATAATATGATGCCATGCAACATATTGATTTTTGCTATGGATTGTCCAATGAGTTCCTTATCCTTGGTCGTTATTCCTTTTTCAAGCCCTAAAAGGGATGCGGCACTGCCCGTAATCCTTCCGTCCCCGCTTTTAGGGTTGTACATAAAGAGCATTCCTTTTGCCGGGGACCAATCCGTACGTTGGCAGTAGTAGTCCAGTAGAAATTTTCGGTGTCCTTGCGGGTTCCACCCCAGTTCTTGTATATATGTATCATCCAATCCGAGACCAATATCGTCATGGCACCGTATGTAGTTGATCCAAGTGCAATCGTCCGGTTTTTGGGGGACGGCAGTTATGCTTTTATGCAACAAGGCTGTTTTTTTGGTAGCGATGGAGTTCCACAGCAACGCCATTAAAGAGGCATTATAGGCAACTTCGCATTCATTCCCTTTTTTGGCACCTTCACCAAAATATTTAAGGATTTGTGTTGGGGCTACAATGGCTTCCGCCAAAAGAATGGTTCCAGGGGCAATGACCTGTAAACACATTCGAAACAGACTGATAATGTGGTGCGCTTCCGGTAGGTTTTGGGAATCCGTTCCCATTTTTTTCCAAAGAAAAGCCAAGGCATCGAATCGAACCACATCGACCCCCATATTGGAAAGTGCTGTAAGATTGGTGAGCATTTCCAAGAACACTTTGGGATTGGTATAATTAAGGTCCCATTGATAGCTGTTAAAAACGGTCATCACCCAGTTGCCCATTTCGGGGATGTAGGTATAGTTGCCCGGCGAGGTTTCCGGAAATACTTCCGGAAGGCCTTTTTCGAACATATCCGGAACCGTTCTATCCGGATAGGTATAATAATACCCTTGGTAATCGTTATTTCCTGCTTTGGCTTTTTTGGCCCATTCATGCTCGTCCGAGGTATGGTTTACCACAAAATCCAACATGAGGTACATGTTCCGTTCCCTAAACTTTTGCGTCAGCCGTTGCAGGTCTTTTTGTGTGCCATACCTTGGGTCTATTTTGGTATAACTATTTACGGCATAACCACCGTCATTTTCATCTTTCGGACGCGTGGTAATCGGCATTAAGTGAAGAAAATTAACACCAAGATTTTCAAAGTAGTCCAGCTTTTCCTCCAGTCCCTTCAGGTCCCCATTAAAGTGGTCCACATAGAGTTGCATTCCCACTAAATTTTCAGATTGGTACCAGTTGCCTTGCCCAAGACGTGCGATGTCCTGTTCTTTTAAATGGCTCGGGCGTTTTTTGTACAGCAGCGTTAGCTTTTGAAGCAAGCTGTGGAAATCTTCTTCTTTGTCGTAAATAGTAAAAAACAGGTCCTTTAGTAAACTAAGGTTGGTGGCCAAGCGCAATTCAAAAAGGTCGTCACTATTCTTTTTCTTCAGTTTTAAAGAAAGCAATTGGTGTAAAGCGGCCTGGTTCATTATGCTTGGAGCTGTTTAAGGTTGGGCAGGGCCACAATTGCACCGTAAGCTGTGGTAGTCAATGCCCCGGCTTTGTTGGCCAACGCAACCATTTGTAGCAGGGTCTCACTATCTTCTAGAATGGCATTGTAATCCCGCAACTGGGAAATTTGGTAGAGCAGACATCCAATAAAGGCATCCCCCGCGCCGGTAGTATCCAAAGGCTTGACTTTAATACTTGGAACGGTCTTTTGGATTTTCTTTGTACTTACATACGTACCTTCCTTACCTAGGGTAACGGTAATGATACCTGCGCCCAAATCGTGCAAGGCCTCGCAAGCCTCCGCTACATTTTCCTTGCCGGAAAGTAGTTGGGCTTCTTCCAAACTAAACTTACAGAGATGCGATTTCCCTACAAAGGGGATACATTTTTTAATGAATTGTCGCTCGTTGTCCTGCCATAGATCGGCCCTATAATTAGGGTCAAAACTAATAAAGGATTCTTTGGTAAGACCATCAAATAGGTAGTGGCCATAGGCTTCTTCCAAAGCACCGCCCAACATGGCCGTTGCCGCACCAAAATGCAGCATATTTTGTGAAAAATCCTTGCGTATGGCAGAATCATATTTCAATTCTTTGTCCGCCCCCCTGCTAAAGACAAAGTCCCTTTCGCCGTCCTCCGCTAAGGAAACAAATGCCAAAGTAGTAAATGTCCGCGATCGCTGTGCTTTGGAGATATCTACGTTTTCCTCTTTTAAGGTATGTAATAGAAAGGTTCCAAAAGGATCTTTCCCTACGCAACCGATAAAAGAACTTTTTCCGCCCAGTTTGGCAATAGCACAGGCAACATTAGCGGGCGCGCCCCCTGCTTTTTTGGTAAACTGTAGGGCTTTTGAAAGGTCACTACCCTGTTTTTCGGCAACAAAATCAATAAGCAATTCCCCTATACAAAATACCCTAGCCATTTTACCGGTTTTATTGGTGCCGCCAAGGGGTCTAATACCCCAAGGCTTGCCTTGAAATTAAAATCTTGTTTCTTGCAAATGCCTCGTGCGCTTGCCTCGAGGTAGTTTACTAGAAAAGACAAGGTACATAGAATTCTTTATGCTAGAAAAAATTAAGGCTTTAGAAGGTGATTCTTTGCCATTAAGGTTGCCCTATTGGAAGGATTTCTACTTAATATTGCCAAAAAATAAGCGATGGCAACGTATGTAATTGGCGACATCCATTCGGGATTAAAGGCCTTGGAACAGGTTTTGGAAGAAGCAAAGGTGACCCCGGAGGACCATCTTATTTTTTTAGGGGACTATGTGGACTCTTGGAGCGATGCTTTTGAGACCGTCGAATTTTTAATAGGGCTGAACAAGACTCACCAGTGCACTTTCATTCGCGGAAATCATGATGAGCTTTGCCGGAATTGGATGCTTACCAATGAGGAAAACCCCCAGTGGTTGGCCCATGGGGGAATCGCTACAAAGGCTTCTTATGTAAAGGCAGGAAAGACCAAATGGAAAACCCATTTGGAGTTTTTTGCATCCCTTAAAAACAACTATTTAGATGGTAAAAACCGATTGTACCTCCATGCCGGGTTTACAAACTTAAATGGTATTGCTTACGAATATTTTGAACAGTCCTTTTACTGGGACCGGACCCTTTGGGAACTGGCGATGGCCATCAATCCCACGTTAAAGCAAGGGGATGCCGGTTTTCCAAAGCGGTTAACACATTACAAGGAAATTTTTATAGGGCATACACCTTTATCCAAAACAGGGCATGCAGTGCCTAAAAGCGGTGCCAATGTCTGGAACGTTGATACCGGTGCGGCCTTTAAAGGGCCGTTAACCATAATGGATGTGGATACCAAAAAGTTTTGGCAAAGTGATGCCGTGCAGTGTTTTTATCCTGATGAAAATGGCAGAAATTGATTGCTGATTGCATACCGTTACAATAATTATGAAGACCTTTGGCAAAAACCCGTCCATGTCCTTAAAAAACATTCGATTAGAAGTAATGCAAGCTATTGAGCCCCAAGTAGAGGGGTTTATGGACTCGTATTTAGTGCCGATAGAAAAAATATGGCAACCCACGGATTTCCTGCCCAACTCCCAAGAATCCACTTTTTTTGATGAGGTGGAGCAAATACGGGAAGAGGCCAAGGAACTGGGGTATGACTTTTGGGTCACTTTAGTGGCGGACACTATTACCGAGGAGGCCTTACCCACCTACGAATCTTGGCTTATGGATGTTGAAGGTGTAGATCAGCATTCTGGAAAAGAAAATGGATGGTCCAAATGGGTGCGTGCTTGGACGGCCGAGGAAAACCGTCACGGGGACGTCCTAAACAAATATTTGTACTTGTCTGGAAGGGTAAACATGCGTGAAATTGAAATTACGACACAACACCTTATTGCAGACGGCTTTGATATTGGAACGGATCGCGATCCTTACAAGAATTTTGTATACACCACTTTTCAAGAACTGGCCACCAATATTTCCCATAAAAGGGTAGGAAAATTGGCCAAAGAAAAAGGGAATGGTTTATTGAGTAAGATGTGTTCGATTATCGCTGGGGATGAAATGCGCCACCATTTGGCCTACCGGGAATTTGTAAAAACCATTCTTGGGGAAGACCCTAGTGGTATGGTATTGGCTTTTGCGGATATGATGAAAAAGAAAATTGTGATGCCCGCACATTTCTTACGGGAATCCGGTGGTGAGATAAGCAGTGCCTTTGAACAGTTTTCCAATTGTGCCCAACGTTTAGGTGTATATACGGCCCAAGATTATGTGGATATCCTTGGTAAGTTGAATGATTATTGGGATTTGGGCAATTTGAACGCCTTGACCGAGCAGGCAGAAAAAGCAAGGGACTACCTAATGAAATTACCGGATCGGTTACAACGTATTTCAGAGCGAATGAAATTTGACGAAGCGCAGCACCATTTTAAATGGGTAGAGGCCAACGGTATGTTATAAATCAAAAAGCCGGTTCCCAAGGGAACCGGCTTTTCTTTTGGTGGTTATTAAATTAGGAAAATCTACAATTTTCCACCTTTGTGTTCATCTTGCCATTTGGCCAGTTTTTTCCACTCCCCTTTATAAGCCATTTTAGCTTGCATTGGCCATGAGGCTGGGTCGTGTACTTGGTAGCGCTTTCCGCCGGAATCCAATACTTCTTGGCATTTGGCCACGGTAGTGTCGGATAAGGCTTGCCAAGTTTTGATATTAAAATTATGGAAAAGCCCTTCTATTTTTGGACCAATTCCTTCCACAACTTTTAAATCGTCTTGCTTGATTTTCTTGCCAAAGGCAGCTTTTGCCGCACCTGCATCAAAGGCTAGGGCAGTTGCACCGGCGGCTAGGGACGAAGCTACTTTTGGTTTTTCGGCTTTTGGTTTTGCAATCGGGGCAGCCGTCAGTTTTTTGTTGCAGGCAGCCAAATCCGCCTGGAGCTTCGCGTTTTTATCTTCTAGTGATTTTAAGTCGGCAGAGTTGTCTATGACCTCCCTTTTACCACGTCCCCATAAGTAGCCTAAAAGGGCACATAGTGCACCTACCAATAAAGGGATTAACCAGCACCAAATATTATCAAAATTCATTTTTATCGTTTTTAAGTGTTATTATAATTAGTTAAGTGTTACTACGGTCCGTCTGTTTTTGGCCCTGCCATCTTCCGTTTCGTTGGTAGCGATTGGGGCATCCGGCCCTTGGGAAGTTGGTGTTATCTTGGAAGCGGGAATACCGTTCCTAACCAAATAAGACATGGCAAAATCTGCACGTTCTTGACCAAGTGCTATGTTGGCAGTTCTGTTGCCGGTATTGTCCGTATGTCCTACCACATTGCAGGTTGCGCCATCTACTTTGTCCAAATATCTGGAGATATTGGCTACTTTTTGACGTTGTGCTGCCGTCAAATTAATGGCCGCTTCCCCTGTATTGAAATACAGCACTAGCGGATTGGCCTTAATTTCATCATAAAGTGCCTTGAGTTCGTCCGCACTATTATCCGCACCTTGGGTTATTCCATAGGTAATAGGACCAAGAAGCGTATTTTCTTGTGGGACCAAATCTTCCATCAACTTGCCAAACGTATTGGTCTGTGCCGATGGTATCCCATTGTCCACAAAGTAGTTCTTAACCGCATTGGCACGGGCAAGCCCTAGATTAGGAAAGGCTGTGCTGTTGGTCTCACTTGCTTTGTAAAGGCCCGTAATATTGATCACCTTGTCTGTATTCTCCGCTAAGAACGTTTTTAAACTGGCGACACCGCTGGTAACCTTGCCCGATAAGGGGGAAAGGATGTCCGTTGATGAAAGCTCAAAATTAAAATTGTCGTTAACGTTGTAGGCATACTCCCCGTTGCTAAAAGCAAAGGGATAGGATGTAGCTTCCGGTTCTGGTTCAGGAACCATTTCTTCTTTGGTTTCCCCCTCGTCGGCGACTGCCAATCTGCAATCGCTACAACAGGTGAAATAAAAATAGGTCCCTATTAAGATGGTGAGAATAATCATCACCAAATAGGAAAGGTTTCTAGTCATGTTGCTATGTATAAGTGTTTACACGGCAAAGTATTAAAAAATAGTTAAAAAAGTTAATTTTAGCGGGAAATTGTTTGTTGCCAATGAATTAGGTTAAGGGTTTCTTAGGAAATCAAGCAACTAGGGGACTGAAGAAACGGAAAATATTGCCAACTATACAATATTTGTGACTAACCATACCAGAACCTTTTTATAATAGGTAAGGAATAAGGAAATTTGGTGTAACAATTAAAGGTAATCCTATTTCTCCCGACAAGGTTCCGGCACTGAAATAGGATTTCAACTATAAAATTTGAGTTAGTTAAGTTGGTTTAAAAGGCCGTTGCCCTGCACGTAGGACAACGGCCTTTTTTTATAGATCGAATTTTATTCCTTGCGCCAATGGGAGTTCGGTGGTGTAGTTAATGGTGTTTGTTTGACGCCGCATATAGATTTTCCAAGCGTCCGAACCACTTTCCCGGCCACCGCCAGTTTCTTTTTCCCCGCCAAAAGCACCGCCAATTTCAGCACCGGAAGTACCAATGTTCACATTGGCAATACCACAATCGCTACCAGCAGTTGACAAAAAGCGTTCCGCTTCCCTAAGGTTATTGGTCATAATGGCGGAAGAGAGCCCTTGTACCACCCCATTTTGTTGGGCAATGGCATTGTCCAATTCCCCTTCATATTTTAATAAATAAAGAATAGGGGCAAAAGTTTCTTCTTGAACAGTTTCATAGTTGTTTTCCGCTTCGACGATTGCTGGCCGCACATAGCACCCACTCTCATAACCTTCACCGGACAAGACTTCGCCCTCAATCAAGATTTTACCTCCTTCTTCCACAACTTTTTTTAACGAGGCATTGTACATAGCTACGGCATCGGTATCAATTAAAGGGCCTACATGATTATTTTCATCCAAAGGATTACCTATGCGTATTTGCTGGTAGGCATCCATTAGGCTTTCTTTTACTTGATCATAAACAGATTCGTGTACAATTAATCTTCTGGTCGAGGTACAGCGTTGGCCGGCCGTACCCACTGCGCCGAACACCGCACCAATAACGGTCATCTTAATATCTGCGTCTGGGGTGACGATGATGGCATTGTTGCCTCCCAACTCTAGCAAGGATTTCCCCAAACGGGCAGCAACCGCTTGCGCGACTATTTTTCCCATGCGTATGGAACCTGTAGCGGAAACTAAAGGAATCCTCTTGTCTTGGGTCATCATTTCCCCAACCTTGTAATCCCCATTGATAAGACAGGAAATCCCTTCGGGCAGGTTGTTCTCTTTTAATACTCCCGCTATAATGTTTTGGCAGGCCACGCCGCACAATGGGGTTTTTTCGGAAGGTTTCCAAACGCAAACATCACCTGAAATCCAGGCAAGAGCGGTGTTCCACGCCCAAACCGCTACAGGAAAATTGAATGCGGAGATAATCCCTACGATACCTAAAGGGTGGTATTGCTCGTACATACGGTGCCCCGGTCTTTCTGAATGCATGGTGAGCCCATGGAGTTGTCTGGACAAGCCAACCGCAAAATCACAGATATCTATCATTTCTTGAACCTCACCCAATCCCTCTTGGTAGGATTTTCCCATCTCATAAGAAACAAGCTTACCCAGGGGTTCTTTGACTTCGCGCAAGCGCTCCCCAAACTGCCTTACGACCTCCCCTCGCTGTGGGGCCGGCACTTTTCTCCATGCCAAAAAGGCATCGGACGCTTTACGTATCACTTTCTCGTAGTCGGCCGCTGTAGTGGTTTTTACTTGTGCAATCAAACTACCGTCAACTGGGGAATGGGAGGCTATTGCAACACCGGAACCAAAATTATCCGATCCTGTTGAGGTGCCTTCATTAATATCGGTCAACCCTAAGGTTATTAGTGCTTCTTGAATACCGAACTGCGTCGCGACTTCTGTCATTTTACAACTTTTTAAAAGTGAATTGTTATATTTTTCACAAAACTACGAAGAATAGCAGTGCTGGGAAACCTGTTTTTAGGGCAAATTCGTTTTAATCAGAATCCAGAGTACCAAGCCAACAAGTGCAGGTACGCCTTGCACTACCATTATTTTTTTTGAAACGGATAATCCGCCGTATATCCCTGCTATGACCACGCAGGCCAAAAAGAAAAGGGCAACGTTACATTGCCAATAGGTATCCGTAATACATAGTGCCCAGATGAGGCCCGCAGCCAAGAAACCATTATAAAGTCCTTGATTGGCAGCCATTGCCTTGGTGGGTTCAAAAAGGTCTTTAGGAAAACTACGGAATACTTTTTTTGCTTTTGTGGTCCATGCAAACATTTCCAACCAAAGAAAATAGAGATGCAAGAAAGCGACCAATCCAAGGATAATTTTGGCTATTAGGATCATAGTTTAAGTTTTATCGGTTATAAATCGTTCGTCTGTAGGCATGATCTCCCCACAGTTGGAACAGGTCCGTAGTTCTTTGGAACCGTAAAAGTGCTTGAAGTGCTTCAAGAAATCTTTTTCAATATCATGCAGTGTAAAATAAGCTTCATAGAGTTTGTGATTGCAATTATCGCAAAACCATAAAAGTCCGTCATCTACCTGCATATTCGAACGCTTACGTTCTATGACCAAACCTATGGAATCTTTATGGCGTACTGGGGAATGGGGTATTTTGGCGGGGTGTAGGTACATATCCCCTGGGCCAAGCCGCATGGTCTTTTTCTCTCCGTCTTCTTGGATATGCACCTCAATATTACCTTCTAGTTGATAAAAAAGTTCCTCGGTCTCATTATAATGATAATCCTTTCTAGCATTAGGGCCGGCTACAATCATCACAATGTAATCCCCTGCATCTTTATACAAGTTTTTATTGCCCACCGGGGGCTTTAAGGAATCCCTATTTTCGGCAATCCATTGGCTAAGGTTAAAAGGAGCTCTAATGGCCATGATTTTTTAAGAAAGGTACAAAATCCTTCCCTATTGGAACATAAAAAAGCCCGCTTGAAAAGCGGGCAAATAGCAAACCTCAAATACTAATAAAAACACTTATTATAAATCTCGAACCTAATTTTTTATTTTTTAAAGAAGACTTGGGTGTAAAAGAATTTTCCCAAACCGTTTTTCTTAATGCTTATTGCGGTGTTGTTAAAGTCTCCTTCCAACGTTTTTTTGTGTGCCGGGCTAGCCAACCATCCTTCCAGTGCATCGGCAGGGGTTGGATAATCTTTTGCCACGTTTTCCGCCACATGTGTGGCCATGGTTTTATTGGCAATACTATTAGCCCTCTCGTTGAAGTTTTTATGACTGATCATGTTATCCATGATCATAAACCCGGTATGCTCTTCAGCATCAGGATATGCGGCTACGCTAAACGTGAGTTCGTTAAGTCCAATGGAAACCCTATGGGCGTTGACCAAATCAAAAAGTTCTAGTTCTTCGTCGGTAATTAAATCTTGGAAATCTTCAGTAGAAAGGGTAATCTCTTCGAAAAGTTCTTCTTCCTCTGCTACGGTAGTGCTGGTACAAGAAGCAACCATGGTTGCTAAAATGATTATGGTTAAGTGTTTAATTCTCATAATTCCCTTATTAGTTTTGAAATCTAACAGTAGTTGTCGTTTGCTTTGCTAAAGTAGCTTGAGCTAAGGGTGAAAACTCAAAAATATCTTTAAGCGCACTATTTTCTCGATAAGGCGCAACATCAGCTATAATTGGGCCTACAAGAGAAAAGAGAAGTAATTTTTCATCGGGAAAACGTGCATTTCATACCGTAATTTGCAGCTTATCCATACAAGTCTACCACTGGTCGATACTAAAAGAAACGTAGTTAGGAAGAACGGTAAATAATACCGATTAAAGGGAAATAATTACTCCGCTTGTCCCCCTTTTGGTTCACGGAACACCTTACTGAAGACAAAAGCACCGATGTCCCTTACAGGTTTATATAAAATGGAATCTTTTTTAGTTGCCTCATTGACCAATCCAAAGGTAGAGGCCGCACGTTCAAAGAAGATAAGCAGTGCCCCAAGAATAATAGCTACCTTAAGTGCGCCAAAAATACCACCGGCAATTTTGTTCAATAAGCCAAGCATAGCAAAATCTGCAACCTTGGTCAAAAGCTTTCCTGCCAAATGGATTAAAAACACGATTGCGATAAAAGTGATCAAAAAGGAAGTAATCTGAATATACTTGTCTTCCCAGTCCATATTTTTGGAGAGATAGTCCCCTGCGATATAAGAAAAGTGGATTGCGCCAAAAATTCCGGCAATCAAAGCAATTAGGGAGGCCAATTCTACAAAAAGCCCGTTTTTAAGCCCTTTATATAGTCCCCAAGCCAACAAAATACCCAAAACGATGTCCAAAAAACTCATGACAGTTGTTTTGACAAATATAAGTGTAAACCGTTAGGGTTTGCAAAGACGTTGCACTTTCGTGTGATAGTGTTTACTGCCCAAACAAGTCTTTTTCTATGGCTTCCTTTACTTCGTCGCCATCCAAATCAATATCTAAGGAAAAACTGAGGTCAATGGATGTAAAGGCAATATACCCCGCACATAAAAGGGCATTGATGACCAAAATTAAGAGTAACGGAACCCCAATCGCAATGAGGGTCAAAACAAACAAAACCGCTGCAAAAAAGATAAGTGCAGGTTTTATATGGGATACGTTTTCCTGCTTTTCAAGTACATAATGTGTTAACAATCGTTCCATACTATTGTGTTTTTTGGTTAAACAGTTAAAAGGAATACCCCAAAGTAAATCACTAATTAGGGGTGTTAGAAGGCAAATTGTACCAGTGGCAACCTAAAAAGTATAAATGGACATTTTTAATACATACAATAGCTTGTGCATTATCTTTGTAGGGTATGGCTAGAGATATAGTTTTAAAGGAACGATGGGAGCTGTTGGTCAATAAGTTGTCCGCACAATTTGCCGATGGCGACCCCTTGGAGTTGGACGGTATCATTTATCTTGTAGGGGTACAAGAACTAGGGCAACACCAAAAGAAATATAAAAAAGACGAGAAGGTCAATTTAATGCATATTGCCATTTGCAGGCTTTTGGAACCTTACGGCTTTTATGAGTTTGATTTTTTTGATGAGGACGGATGGCCCCATTATAAGGTAAAGGAAGCCTTACCGCCGCTTAAGGCCGGGGAACAGACCGTTTTAATGAAGGAAGCGCTGGTGTCCTATTTTATAGAAAAGAACTATTTGGACTAATGGAAAAGGAAGAACCCTATTATGCCGTAATTTTTACAAATACCCTAACGGACAATCACGAGGGATACGGTCAAATGGCCCAAGAAATGGAGCATTTGGCAAGGCAACAGCCCGGTTTTTTGGATTTTGAAAGCGCAAGGGGCGAGTTGGGGATTTCCGTAAGTTATTGGAAAAGTAAAGAAGCTATTGCTGCTTGGAAAGCAAATATGGACCATCAAATGGCGCAGAAGAAGGGGAGGGAGACTTGGTATTCTTGGTATACCGTAAGAATATGTAAGGTAGAACGGTCCTATACGTTCAGTCATCGATAATCATCTAAAATAGCATAGAGTAGCACAGTAATTTAATATCTTTGTAAAAAATTGCAAGAAATGAAGGACAGCATCAGATTTTCCAACCTAGATCGAAAAAACACCATAGCTGAAATGACCAAGGAAACCTATGACCTTGTCGTCATCGGTGGTGGTATTACAGGTGGTGGTATTGCTTTGGATGCCGCAGCAAGGGGTATGAAAGTAGCCTTAGTGGAAAAGGGTGATTTTGCCTCTGGGACCAGCAGTAAATCTACCAAACTTATCCACGGAGGATTACGTTATCTTAAGCAGTTTGATTTTTGGCTGGTAAAAGAAGTAGGTTCGGAACGAGCCATTGTCCATAAATTAGCGCCACACCTGGTATTGCCTGAAAAAATGCTATTACCCCTTATTGAAGGGGGCTCCTACGGAAAATGGCTGACTTCCATTGGCCTAAAAGTGTATGATATCCTAGCACAGGTTACCGGTGATGATAAACGACAGATGTTGGATAAAAAGCAGGCCCTTAAAAGAGAACCGCTTTTGCCCAAAAAGATTTTGAACGGTGCCGGGTATTATGCGGAGTATAGAACGGATGATGCCCGTTTGACCATTGAAAATATTAAGACAAGTTTAGGTTACGGGGCCAAGGCCCTAAATTATGCCGAGGTCATGGATTTTCTGTATGATGATGGAAAGGTAGCCGGGGTAAAAGTTAAAGACGTAGCGTCTGCAAATGAATTTGAAATCAAATCCAAATATGTGATAAGTGCTGCAGGTCCATGGGTAGATGAGTTACGTAGTGCTAATAATTCCAAAAAAGGAAAACGCTTGCATTTGACCAAAGGGGTACATTTGGTATTCCCGTTTGAAAAACTTCCGGTAAAACAATCCGTTTATTTTGATGTTCCCGATGGGCGAATGATGTTTGCCATTCCGCGCGGAAAGATAACCTATGTGGGCACCACGGATACCAACTACAATTTGGACAAGGATGACATTAGAACAGACTTGGCCGATGCCATTTATTTAATTTCCGCGGTGAACAACATGTTTCCAAATATCCAATTGGAAATGGAAGATATTATCTCCTCTTGGGCCGGTGTAAGGCCTTTGATCCATGAAGAAGGTAAATCTGCAAGTGAACTCTCCAGAAAGGATGAAATATTTACTTCGGACACGGGCTTGATCAGCATTGCCGGGGGAAAACTCACGGGATACCGAAAAATGGCGGAAAGAGTGGTCAACCGAATCGCTAAACAACTAGAAGAAGAAGGGGTTGCTTTGGAAGCATGCAAAACAGATACAATTCCGTTGTGTGGTAGCGACTTTAAAAAGTTCAAACACGTTAAAAAGTATATGGAAGAGGTACTCCAAAAAATTGAAGCGGATGGTTTTACCTATCACGACGCTTGGTTTTTGGTGACCAACTACGGCAAACAAACGGAAAAAGTGTTGGAACTCTACCGCTCCTTTAAAAACAAGGATGCCCATTTGCGTATGATCCGTGCGGAACTGCAGTTTGGCATCGCCCATGAAATGGTCATGAACCCAATGGACTTTTTTATCCGTAGAACGGGACGCCTGTATTTTGATATCGATAGCATACGGACGTATCAAAAAGCAATTATGGAAGACCTTAAAAATGCATTTGGTTATGACAGTGCCCAAGTCCTAGAGTTCCAAGAAAAGATGGATCACGAGCTGGAAATCCACTCTAATTTTTCTTTGGAAAGGGAGCGGGTTTAAACAAAATCATGATTGTGTTCATCATATTTTAAGATTGCTATCGGTCACATAAAATCAAATCTAAATGCATTAGTGCTTCGCAATAGAAATGTTTGTTAATTTAACAAACTACACAAAATATAAGTTTATTCGTACAATTTAGCACTTTATAGGATCCATTGTCTTTTAGTTTAGTTTCAATTATTAATTAAAACTATTACAATGGCACCATCTGTTTTTATCTATCCACCATTTTTACCTGGAACTAAATTTTTGAATCCTGCCTTTAAAGCTTACATCAAGGAAATAGCTAGGGCAGCAGAAGTCTCAAAGTTTTTAAGATCTTATGTTGGGGGGTACCCCAATCCGTTGGATCCAAAAGATCCTACGGACCCATGGGGCCCATTAGGACCTTTGGTCAATGGTCCAACACCGCACCCCAATATTAATAATCTTCTTGTTGGGGAATTGGTCATGGATGCAGTATCGAGAAAGGATATTAGTAAATCCAGTTCTTCTGTTATGAATGCAATTAGGAAGGAAAAAGTTATCCCTGAAGCACTTTCGGAATTAAGGGAAGATTTAAGAAATGTCATTAAGTCTTTAGATGAAAGGATGAAAAATTTAAGCTGAACATCCTTCCAATCATAACAAAAGAAGCTACCTCTTATCGGTGGCTTCTTTTGTTTTTGTCATTTTTGGTTAATCTATCTTATCGGTCAGTTTTGCCATTGTTTTTCGTGCATTTTTCTTTTCGTAAAGAATGGAGTACACCGCATTAATAATTGGGGTCCCTCCTTTTTTATCAAGATGTTCCATGAGCTCGTAGGCACTTTTTGAAGCATAATACCCTTCAGCCACCATACTCATTTCCATTAGGGCGCTTTTAACGGAATATCCCTTGCCGATCATGGTACCCAACATGCGGTTACGGCTAAAGGTAGAATAGCCTGTAACCAATAAATCGCCCAAATAGGCAGAGTTGTTTATGTTACGTTTCATCTTATGCACCTTATCCATAAAGCGTTTCATTTCGCGTATGGCATTGCTCATCAACACACTTTGAAAATTATCGCCATATCCCAATCCATGGGCGATGCCGGCAGCAATGGCATAAATGTTCTTTAGCATGGCAGCATACTCCGTTCCTATGATATCATCAGAAGTTTTGGTTTTTATGTAATGGCTGTTTAAATGTGACGCCAGTAATTGGGCCTTTTGCTCATCTGCACAGGCAATGGTCAAGTAGGAGAGTCGCTCCAAAGCCACTTCCTCCGCGTGACACGGCCCAGTAATGACCCCAATACTACTAAAGGGCACCTCATACTTATTTTTAAAATGTTCCCCCACAATAAGGCCGGTCTCCGGTACGATTCCCTTAATAGCGGAAAACAGGATTTTATCCTTTAAGGGTACTTTTAATAGTTGGAGTTCGGTCTCCAAGAATGCGGACGGAATCACAAAAATTAGGAAATCGCAACTATCCACGGCCTCATTAATGTCACTGGTGAGTTTAATGGAAGCCGTTTTAAGTTCTATGGAACTTAAATAATTAGGATTGTGCCCCTCTTTTATAATGTGGGCGATAGCATTTTCATTGCGCATATACCAATGCACCGTATCTAAATTTTCCGTCAACATCTTTACTATGGCCGTAGCCCAACTTCCACCCCCTAAAACGGCAAACTTCATAAATCGTAGAATTGAATTTTTTTGGAATCCAAAGGTAGATGAATTCAAAATAGCATCATAAAATATTGATTTTCAACATATTGAATAATTTGGCATATTCCTTGAAATGGTAGTTATGAATTTTAACACCAAAGAACATGAAAGCAGGAAAACTACTATTAGGACTATTGGGAATTGCATTAACGGCAAGTTCCTGTTATACGGAAGAAGTATTTATTGAAGATGAAATTAGCATAGCACCCGCATTTTCAACAGCGCAGTTGCTACAAGCGTACGATCTGTGGTATGTGGATATCAATGCCACACAAGGAAACGGTGAGGTCCCATTTTTGCAAAGTGCTTTTACGGTAAGCTTTGATCAAGGAATTCTTTTAGCGAATACAAATATTGTGGGTATAGGGGATACAGGTAATGGCCTGGGTAGGGAAGCTGGCAGCTATAGCACCTTGCCAGGTATTGTTGAAATTAACCATGATGAAGAAGGATTATGGGCCTTGGATGTTTTTACCATAGACCAAAATACCATTGAGCTGTACGATCCGCGTTCCAAAACCTCCTACTATTTGGATGGATATCAAAGCAACAACTTTGATTATGACCGGGTTTTTTATGAGAACATCAACTACTTATTGCAAGAGTACGATGTCTGGGAAAAAACGTTTACCAGCCAATTGGGGGCCTTAAACGAGTTTGATGATGAGAATTACCTTCAGTTTTTGGAGATCGATGGGGGTTTCTTTAGATCGTCCGTAGATAAGACCGGAATTTCTTTGGGAGCTATCCAATGGGATTATGAAGGAAACTATGGGATTTTTGACACTTCCGATGAAACACTTAAAACTTTAACACTGGATTACGATTTTCTGGGCAATGATTACTTTGAACTCTACGTTATTAATGACAGTACCATTGAACTGTACCATGTGGCAAGTGAAACGGTATATGAGTTCCGTGGAAGGGGTTTTATCACATTTGCTAGGGAAGCAAAAACGGCCCCCAGAAAGCGGATAAAATCACAAAATAAAAAAATGAACGTTTCTCGTAAGCGAAAAATGTAAGGAATAAAAATAGTCCTCGACTATTGAAACAAGTTTTTTGGTTGGTTATTTAGTTAGGAATCGCCTCGAAGTATCTCAATGCTCGAGGCATTTCTTTTTTTAGTGAGATAGGTACGCCTTAGCGTACCGAAATCGAATTCATCCCGAATTGGTTTCCGGGATCCTCCCAAAGGTTTTTTCCGTAACCCGCACCTAAACAAGACCATCCTCCATTTTTGAACTGTCACTTTATACAATACCAGTTTCAAGCTGTTTCTTAAACTTTGAAGGATTTTCTCCGGTTACCTTTTTAAAACTTCGATTAAAATAAGACAGGCTTTCAAACCCGCACTCGTAACAGGTTTCGCTCACGTTTTTTCCGCTTAGCAACAACCGTTTGGCTTGGCTTATGCGGTATTGGTTTAAAAAACTGATGAAAGTAGTTCCCGTATTTTTTTTAAAATACCGGCAAAATGCCGGTTTGGTAAGATTACAGATGGCTGCAACTTCCTCCAGTGCAATTTTATGCTGGTAGTGGTCATCAATATAGCCATAGATTTTACGGATTCTTTTTTGCTCTTTATTGCTGTAACGATTGCGATACGGTTTTTTATGAAGCAATTCAAAATCCGAACTGGTGGCCAAAAGCTTTAATAGCTGCATGACGGCCATAAAGAATTCAAA
>CALEYA010000131.1 GCA_937926215.1 uncultured Croceitalea sp.
ATTAATCTAAAATCTGGGTGCTTTTTACTGGCTTTTATCTTCATTTTAATGGTCTCCCCAGGGTAAAAAGTATCCAAATCATGGTCGCTAATGGTCACAAAACCATCCGCCGGGATAGGGTCGGTCAATGTCCCGGCGCCCAGTTCACAATGTTCAACGGCATCTTTTAGGCGTTTGGTTTGGATGTCAAAGCTTATTTTTTTGACCTTTTTGCTTTCGTGTAATGTAATCTTCATTGGTCTGGTTTTTAAGGTAACGGTTAGTAGTTCCTAAACCATTTGGGGAAGATGGTGCTGTTTAGGTGGTTGAAGATAGTGAAAAACCTGAAACGGCTAAAAGAAATTTCTGTAAGCGGTATACAAAGCCTTTTAAAAACCACAGACGATTGGCTTATTCCCCTAAGCCGTCCACTTACTAAGAAAAGAAGACCGTTCACT
The DNA here is from genome assembly GCA_937926215.1 of uncultured Croceitalea sp. Lineage (GTDB taxonomy): Bacteria > Bacteroidota > Bacteroidia > Flavobacteriales > Flavobacteriaceae > Croceitalea. The sequence goes on from CALEYA010000131.1 coordinate 438, forward strand.
GATCTTTTTTCATTTCGGCCCATGTAATACACACATTTGATTGTTCAAGAGACAGAAAATGAATGTTTTAACCCCCGTGTCCATTAGAACAGTAACTGAATAATCATCTAAAAACACGAGTATGAAAACCAAGATCACTTTTTTAATTGGCAGCTTAAGCATCCTTATAGTAGGAACCGGCTGCATCAACAAGACAACTCCAGAAGGGGTTACGGAGAACAAGGAAACCGCACAATTGGAAGCAAAAATTGTAGCCGAACCTACAGAACCCCAGCCCGAAGCGGTAAAAGTAGAACCCGTAGTACCGGAACCCACAAGAATCGTAGCGGGTACACCTGCAATCCAAGTATCGGATATTCTAGGAACGGTTGCCAGGGTAACCAATGCCTGCACGCTCTTAAATGTAGATGTGGAAAAAGTAGTGCAAACATCAGCACAAGTGCTTAGTGGAATTCCATATAGCAGTGCAAAAAAGACGGACTGTTCCGGGATGTTCCATATGCTGGTGGATAAGGTGCGTATGGCCTGCCCTAATGCGGTATTGCCAGAGATTGAGACCTCTAGGACCACACGGGGCATTGCACAGTGGTACTATAACAACGGTGATTTAACCATCGTACGGGATCCGCAGGGAATGGGAAAACACATTCGTCCAGGGAGCGTCATGTTCTACGGCTATGGCAATAGGGAGTACGATTTTGACAATTTGGGAATTGCCGATTTGGTAAAACAAGGCACGGGCATTAAACATATTTCCGTAGTGACCGAGGTTACCATAGAAAATGGCGAAGTAGTGGCCTACAAAATGTTCCATGGCCGCAGACCGGGAAAACCTTCTGGGATAACGGGTTCTGAACTACGCCCAAGAAGAGAGGAACTCCCTCCCTTTGGCAACTGGAAAGACCCGCTATTGGCCGTAGCCGACATTGTTGGCCTCCAAAGCCTATAAACCAAGTAAACAACCCTTTTAAATAGAAATACGTATGAAAACAGTTTTGATCTGGCTTTGCGGTACGGGAACCCCCGCCGCCGCCGCCGAACACCTTTTTGAAGGACAGTATTATGACGAAAAGCACCTCATTAGCGGGGTGGGCACCAAAGAGAACATCTTAAAGGCAAAAGAGAACGGTGTCAAAGACCTTATGGGTGCTAATGCCAATGCGGGCATCACGACAAAAATATCAGCCATGGTCGACTATGTGGCCGCTACGCTTTATGCACCCATAGTGGCCACTAAGGATATTGTCCTGGGCTATAGGGAACACCACCAGATTTCGCAGTTGTTCCAAATAGCGGAGGTAATCGAAGGCTTGGCCAAGTATAATGACAATGAGGTACATCTTATTATTGGCGGGCATAGCCGTGGGATTGCGGATGGCATGCTAGGGTTTTTAACATCGCTCTATTTGCATTGTACCCAACGTCCCAATCCGGACCAACATTTGTTTTTTAGAAAAGCCAATCGCGTTTCCCTAATTGCGGTAGATCCCGTAAACGGTGCAGAACTGCAAGATATGATCGGAGGGCTAGTGGGCCGGAACGACATTATGGGCTTTGACGAGCTGCCTTGGGATCAACGGAAAATAAGCCACTTGCTCCATACCATGGAACGGGCAACAGGAAAACCGGGATTTTTTGATGTGGTACTCTATACCGCCCGTTTTGACGCTAGGGACGAGTTCCTTTTGGATAAATATTGGTTGGAATTTTTGCAGGATATCAAGTGTGGGAAAGGTTATACAGGCACGTTTAAATATTATGTAGGGGGCTTTAGGCATTCTGCCATGGTAAGTAAAAATGATGAATTGACCGAGCTATACGTAAACGAAGAAACCGATGACTCCCCCGTGGGATTGCTACGTCATGTTTTGATGGATATTAAGGGCAATACCCATAGTGCAGATTTGGTCTATATCAACCTAGCGGCAAAGGAAATGGCCCTAATGGATGAGCTTGTCAACCAAAGGCAACCCGTATTGCAGGGCAAGACCCATACCAAGTCCTATAGCTGGGCAGAAATGCTCACATCCTACGGAAAACCGTTGGAGACCATCCTAGCGGAGAACCAAGATGTGGCCAATCCATTGGTCAATAACAGATACCTAAAGCACCAATAAGCTTTTGGAATACCCTAAGTAATGGGGGCTCGATGTAAGTTTTGAATCGTGCCCACTTAAATGCTAATAAATAGGTGTGATGTCACTTCGAGCGAAGTCGAGAAGTCGAGAAGTCGTTAAACAATGTCCCTTCTAAGGAGGTTTTGACTTAGCACGTCTTGGGCATAGCCGAAAGGCTCAACCTTACATTTTAGTTAAGAGATTGATTATCATTTATTTAAAATGAAAGTTATATCGAACACGCATTAAATATTCAACCCTAAAACCCATACGTTTTGAAACCAAGTAAACAACAGAAACCCCAAAAGCGGAAGAACAGATTTCTAGAACCCATTCTAGAGGCACTCAACCTGGACCAATTGTATTTTTTTATAGTGTTGTTGGGACTGACACCGGCAGTATCGGACTACTCCCTCTTTCTTCCCTTTGGGGCTTCTCACTTGGATTTTTTGTACAAGGTGCCATCGCCATTGTATATCGGCATAGCGGCAATGTTACCCGTAGGTTTGTTCATTTGCATACGCAAACGCAGCCTATGGATGCTTATCGGATTATTGCCTGCTATAGTGGGGGTAACGATCAAGCTGGTGTATTCCCTTACCATAGTGGAGGATACCACGGCCTTTTCCATTGCCATGTTCGTGGCCTACAAGTTGGCGTTCCTTTATTTTATAGTCAAAGGCCATCTTAGGTCGCTTGCCTTTCTTTTGGTAGCCGTTGTGCTGGCAAGCTTCTTCCCTGTACTACAGTTACTTTCCTTTGTCCTTTTTGCGCTACTATGCAGAATAACATATTTAGCCGTAAGCCAGAATATTTCAATTCTGTCCGTGCTTAAGCCAAAGAATTTGTTCAAACTCTCCTTTAGGACACTTTTGGCCTGGAGTCCTATCCTCTTGTTCGCAGTACCCAGTTATCTCTTTACCAAATACTTGGGGGACTATATCATAGAAAATGTATATCAGGAAACCTTTGTAAACAGGCACAACCTGCATACTACTAAGAAAATGGATGACCTTAGGGAATATCCGTTGCAAGAAAATTTACGTGTAAGTCAGTTGTCCGAATCGGGATATGTGAAAAGCAAGGAGCATTTGGACAAGGTCCTTAGAATTGTAAAATACCGCTCCGATAGTTTGGAGTACGATAAGGATTATACCAAGGGTGTGGAAGATTTTAAGGAATTGTATCTCCTCTATCAAGAAGTATATAATGATACCAGTCCTTACGAAAGCAATTGGTTTGTAGCGGAGCATGTATCCTTAGAACTGGAAAAGGTGTTGATCAATAAATACCTGCCGGGGCGAAGTGAGTTTGAACTGGATATCAACCTGTCCATCAACGAAAAATTTGCAAAACAAGAAAGGGACGCCAAGGCAAAGGCGGATAGTATCAACCAGCGGGCTCAAAAAGCGTTGAATGCTGAGATTGACAAGGTGAATAGGGAGATGGATAAGTTGTTGGCCAAGTCCCAAGCTATTGAGGCCAAAGGGAGGACGGCCATTGGGGACCAACAGAAAGCATTGATTGCCGAGGCAGAAGAAACCTCTGCCGCAATGAAGGCCACCGCGGACAAATCTATAGGCAATGTAAATAATGCCATTGAAAAAGATATCAATGCCATCCCCGATCAGGCCAATGGGCTTTTTGCAAAGGCCGTTCCCCAGACCTTGGTTGAGGTAAGTCCTGGTTTTGCAGCTTCGGACTGTGGTTTCTTCTCCATTAAGTGCAAGGCGTTCAATCTGGTAAAAAGCCTGTTGCGAAAGGTGTATGCGCAGCAGCGCGAAAAAGCCAAGAACGGGGTTGATGCCTCTGCAAAAAGAGCGCGGGACAAGGCCAATAGAAGACGCGAACTTGCCATGCGGGCTACCGAAAAAACCGTAGGCGAATCCCTCTTTAGTGCCGAATCCAAAATAGGGGAGGCTACCTCCAAAGTGGCGCAAGATGCCAATAGAACCAATGCCGATGTTTTTGCCGCAATAAATAAGGAAATACATGCCTCCGGCAATGCCGTTAAAGATGAATTCAGAAAATTGAAGGAGACCGCCCATGCCACCAATGCAGAGGTAAAAACAGGGATAGAAAGTGGCTATGATAGTGCAAAAGAACTGGTGCGTGGCATTTTGCTGCTCGTGTACAAGGGCGTATTCTTCTTTGGTCTTTTTTCCAACATCATGTTGGGG
>CALEYA010000132.1 GCA_937926215.1 uncultured Croceitalea sp.
CTTTGGAAACTTCCTTAGCATCATCCTTAAATCGTTTTAAGGAAGCCAGTTCACCAGTATAGATAACTACACCGTCCCTGATCAATCGAATCTGGGAATTCCTGAATATTTTACCACTGGTTACCATACAACCGGCAATAGTTCCAATCTTGGATATCTTGAAGGTTTCCCTTATTTCTGCGGTACCGGTAATCTCCTCTTTCATCTCTGGGGATAACATACCCTCCATCGCATCTTTAAGGTCATTGATGGCATCGTAAATAATGGAATACATCCTGATATCGATTTCCTCCTTATCCGCAATGTCACGGGCGTTGCCCATAGGCCTTACGTTAAACCCGATAATTATAGCGTCCGAGGCACTGGCCAACAACACATCGGATTCCGTAATGGCACCTACACCTTTATGGATAATATTTACCTGGATTTCATCTGTAGATAGTTTTTGGAACGAATCCGTCAAGGCTTCCACAGAACCGTCCACATCCCCTTTAAGGATAATGTTCAATTCTTGGAAATCACCCAAGGCGATACGTCTACCAATCTCATCCAAAGTAATGTGACGCTGCGTTCGAACGGACTGTTCCCGTTGCAATTGCGATCTTTTGGAAGCAATTTGTTTGGCCTCCCGCTCATCATCCAATACATTGAACTTATCCCCTGCTTGTGGGGCACCGTCCAATCCTAAAATGGAAATAGGCGTTGCGGGTCCGGCCTTTTTAACATTCTTACCACGTTCATCCTGCATGGCCTTTATCTTTCCGCTACAGGTGCCGGCAAGGACATAATCCCCAATTTTTAAAGTTCCTGCTTGTACCAATATGGTACTCACGTAACCACGGCCTTTATCCAAGAAGGCTTCAACCACGGTTCCGTTGGCCAATTTATCCGGATTTGCTTTCAATTCCAACAATTCCGCTTCCAGCAGTACTTTTTCCAATAAATCTTTAACCCCATCCCCCGTTTTGGCTGAGATATCATGGGATTGGATTTTACCGCCCCAATCTTCCACCAATAAGTTCATTTGGGCAAGACCTTCTTTAATTTTATCTGGATTGGCCGTTGGCCTATCTATCTTATTGATCGCAAAGACTATAGGTACGCCCGCAGCTTGTGCGTGACTGATCGCTTCTTTTGTTTGCGGCATGATATCATCGTCCGCAGCGATTACTATAATGGCGATATCCGTTACTTGGGCACCCCTAGCCCGCATTGCCGTAAAGGCTTCGTGACCTGGTGTATCCAAAAAGGTAATCCTCTGACCGCTCTGTAAGGCTACCCCGTATGCACCAATGTGCTGGGTAATTCCACCACTCTCACCGGCAATCACGTTTTCTTCACGGATGTAATCTAGTAAGGAGGTTTTTCCATGATCCACGTGACCCATTACGGTAACGATCGGCGCCCTCTCCTTAAGATCTTCCGGGTTGTCCTCGGCTACCTCAATAACTTCTTCGATATCGGCGGTAACAAACTCCACCTCATACCCAAATTCTTCGGCAACTATGGTTAGGGTTTCCGCATCCAAACGCTGGTTCATGGTCACCATCATCCCAAGGGACATACAGGCAGAAATAATCTGCGTTGTAGACACCTCCATCATTGTAGCCATCTCATTAACGGTTACAAATTCCGTTACCTTAAGCAGCTTGCTTTCCAGTTCTTGTTGTTCCAGATCTTTCTCCGTTTGTTGACGGTGCTGATCCCTTTTCTCGCGGCGGTACTTGGCCCCTTTTCCTTTCTTGGATTTCCCTTGGAGTTTTTCCAAGGTTTCCCGTACCTGTTTTTGTACTTCTTCTTCGGTAGGCTCTACTTTAGGCGCATTGGAACGTTGAACGGCTCCACGTCTGTTGCCAGCTGCAGGTCTACCCCTATTATTTCCTTGTTGCCCACCAGCATTGCTAACAATCCTTCTTCTGCGTTTCTTACGGTCTCCGGCAGGATCTGCTTTTTTGGGCTCTTCTTTTTTCTTTTTCGGTTTGTTGAACTGGGTAAGGTCAATTTTATCTCCCGTAATCTTAGGACCGGTAAGCTTTTGATACTTGGTCTCTATGGTTTCCGGTTCTGTGGCGGTGGCCTCTTCTTCCTTTGGTTCTACTTGAACCTCTTCCTTTGGCGTTTCCTCCTTTGTAGCGGTGGGCTTTTCAACCTCCTTTTCGGCAACAACCGGTGCTGCTTTTTCCACTTTTGGCTCCTCCTTTTTGGGAGTTTCTTCTTTTATAGGGGCTTCCTCTTTTACAGGGGCAACCTCCTCTTTCTTTGGAACCGGTTTTTTACCGTCCAAATCTATCTTACCGACCGTTTTTGGACCGGAGAGTTCTGCTTTTCCTTTGATGACCTGATCCGCAGCTTGTCGCTTTTCACGCGCCAGTCTTCGTTCTTCATGCTCCCGTTCCATTTGCAAACGAAGCTCTTCTTTCTCCTTTTGCTTTTCTTCCGCAACCTCCTTGGAGGCTACCCGTTTACTTTTATCGGTCTGGAATTCGTCCAACAGTACCTGATACACTTCATCTGTAATCTTGGTTGTGGGCCTTGCCTCAATATCATGTCCTTGAGACACCAAATGGTCCACAGCCCTATCCAGAGAAATGTTCAACTCCCTAAGAACTTTATTCAATCGTATTGTTGGGTTTCCTGCCATAAAAAACGTTACTGTCCCCTTTAATTTAGGTGCTAATATATAGTTTAATCTTCAAACTCCGATTTAAGGATACGAACGACTTCCGCCACTGTTTCCTCTTCCAAATCGGTTCGCTTTACCAAATCTGCCGCATCCTGCTCCAAAACACTTCGTGCGGTGTCCAAACCTATTTTCTTGAACTCTTCAATGATCCATGCATCGATTTCATCGGAAAACTCGGTCAGTTCCACATCTTCCTCAACGCCTTCACGGAACACATCTATTTCATAACCAGTTAATTGACCAGCCAATCTAATGTTATGCCCTCCACGACCTATTGCCTTGGAAACTTCCTCTGGCTTTAGATATACTTGGGCCGTCATTTTTTCATCGTTCAATTTTACGGAAGATACCCTGGCCGGGCTAAGTGCCCTTGTTACCATTAATTGTGGATTTCCCGTCCAATTGATTACATCTATATTTTCATTGCCCAATTCCCTAACGATACCATGTATGCGGGATCCTTTCATACCCACACAGGCACCAACGGGATCAATTCTATCATCATAGGAATCTACGGCAACCTTTGCTTTTTCACCTGGAATACGAACCGCTTTTTTAATGGTAATCAAGCCATCGAACACTTCCGGAATTTCTTGGAAAAACAATTGCTCCAAAAATTTTGGCGAGGTCCTGGACATAATAATGGAAGGCTTATTCCCTTTAAGCTCTACACTTTCTATGATGCCACGCACATTATCCCCTTTTCTAAAGAAATCGGATGGTATTTGGCGTTCTTTGGGCATAATGATCTCATTCCCCTCATCATCCAATAGGATAATGGCCTTGTGGCGAATGTGGTGTACCTCTGCCGTATAAATTTCACCTTCCAAGTCCTTAAATTGCTTGTAAATGGTGGTATTGTCATGCTCATGGATCTTGGATATCAAGTTTTGACGCAATGCCAAAATAGCCCTACGGCCCAAATCCATCAATTTTACCTCTTCGGATACGTCTTCCCCAACCTCAAAATCAGGTTCAATTTTTCGTGCTTCCGTTAGGGATATCTCTTCATTTGGTTCTTCTACCTCTCCATCTTCAACCACAATCCGGTTTCTCCAAATCTCCAAATCCCCTTTATCTGGGTTAATAATGATATCAAAATTATCATCGGAACCAAACTTCTTTTTAAGCGCATTCCGGAAGACATCTTCCAAAATTGCCATAAGCGTCACTCTATCAATAAACTTATCATCCTTAAATTCTGAAAAGGATTCAATAAGTGCCATGTTTTCCATTGCGGTCTACAATTAAAATTTTAATACAACTTTTGCTTCATCAATTTCAGTAAAAGCAATTTCTTGCTTCTTCTGAACCGTATGTTTTCCCTTACCAATAGGTTTTGGCTCCCTAGCCTTCCACTCCAAAGTAATTGTTTCTTCATTGGCGGCGGTTAAGTTTCCTTTGATGGCGGTCTCCCCGGATTTAACTTCTAACGTTCTACCAATATTCTTTTTATACTGCCTTGGAAGCTCCAACGGAGCTGTGGCCCCTGCCGAGGTCACTTCTAGGGCAAAATCTTCTTCTTCCCTATCCAAGTTATGCTCAATGGCCCTGCTTACCTCCATACAGTCTTTAAGATTGATACCGTCATCACCATCCAACACTACCGTTATCCTGTTGTCGGCACCTACCGTAAAGCTGATTAAAAACAAGTCTTTACGCTGCTCTAGCGCCGCATTCAAAAGCTTTGCAACCTTTTCCTTAAATAGCATTACACTCGTTTTTTGATAAGCCCCCATTGCTGAACAGATAAGGTATATCTAATAAAAGAGGGGACTATATGTCCCCTCATGAATACTGTAATATCCGTTCAGTGGTGCAAATATACGATAATTCTATAGTTTGCAAAATTCTTACAAGAGGCTTTTTTGAATGTGCCATATAGGTCAATACAAATTCCAAATCAGGAGAGGACCCATCGATACACATCCACAGGGCACGCAAAGAGGACTCCTCGATACGCCCCTGCAGAACACTCGGAGTCCAAAGACTCGGTCATTGAGTGTTTCGCACAGCGAAACGTATCGAAATGACCTTTGACCAGAACTATTATATTTGAATATGCCAAAAGGATATGTATACATTTTGGAATGTTCCAATGGAGGATATTATACAGGAAGCACCATCGATTTAGAGCGCAGGATACAACAGCACCAAAATGGACAGGGTGCAAACTACACAAGAAAGCACTTGCCTATAAAATTGGTTTATCACGAAGAGTACCAAAGGATTGACCAGGCTTTTAATAGGGAAAAACAGATTCAGGGATGGAGCAGAAAAAAGAAAGAGGCTCTAATCAACTCCCAACAAGATAAACTTCCCGAATTAGCCAAAAAGAAATTCCCTGATAAAAAGAAACCAAATTGAACTTTCTTATGGGCCAACCGAAAAGGACTCCTCGATACGTTCTTGCAGAACACTAGGAATCCAAAATCTTGTTCATTGAGTGTTTCGTGTAACGAAACGTATCGAAATGACCTTGTAGTTCAAAACTATCCAACAAAAAACCCATCACGTTTGTGATGGGTTTTCCAACTTTCGTTGGCCTACTAGGACTCGAACCTAGAACGACTGGACCAAAACCAGCTGTGTTGCCAATTACACCATAGGCCATTCCAATCTAAAATCAAAAAACAACGTTTGATATTAGAGCGTGCAAATTTAAAACAAACTTTGGTATCGACAAATAAATTTGACTACAATCCTACGATAAAATTTAAGGGGACCTGCTGTTAAAGGTTTTAGAAAAACCACTGGGCATCTCTTTTTTATTTGGTAAATTCGCCCCATCAGTAAAGGACATACTTCATGTTTGCAAAAGACTTTGAAAAATGGGACACCATTATGGGTTGGTCCGTTTTCACCATTGCTTTAATCACTTTTTTGTTAACGGTAGAACCCACCGGTAGTTTTTGGGACGCAGGGGAATATATTACAACCTCCGCAAACTTACAGGTTGGCCACCCGCCAGGCGCACCGCTTCTACAGATGATCGGGGCCTTTTTTGCCATGTTCGCTTTTGAGGATGCCCAAATAGCCAGAATGGTGAATACCGTTTCCGTAGTATCAAGTGCCTTTACTATTTTATTTATGTTTTGGACCATTACCAACCTTACAAGAAAACTGGTCGTCAAAAGTTCTGATTTGAGTAATTCCAAAGCTATTGCCGTTTTGGGCAGTGGGCTTGTAGGTTCGCTTGCTTTTACGTTTTCGGACAGTTTTTGGTTCAATGCCGTAGAAACAGAAGTGTATGCCATGGCCAGTCTTATTATGGCCCTTTTGCTATGGATGGGCTTAAAATGGACGGATAACCTAGAAGATCCCCGGGGCAACAAATGGTTATTGCTCATTTGCTTTGTGGTGGGTCTAACCTTTGGTGTCCAGTTTATGGGCTTTTTGGCGATTCCCACCATTGGCTTACTTTATTTCTTTAAAAAATACAAGAAGACCACGGTTAAGAACTTCATCATTGCCAACGCCCTAGTAGTCGGTATTTTAATGTTGGTATACAAATTTTCCCTCACCTACATTCTAAAACTCTTTGGTTGGAGCGAGGTTTTCTTTATCAATGAGATTGGTCTGCCGTTCAATTCTGGGACTATTATTATGGGTATCATGTTTATTGCAGTTTTCTACTTTAGTTTAAGCTATACCCGCAAGAACAACTACTACAATGCAAATACCATAGTGCTTTGTTTTATGTTCTTGACCCTTGGGTTTTCATCTTGGTTGATGCTCCCCATACGGGCTAATAGTCAAACCGTAGTCAACGAAAACAATCCTGAAGATGCACGGTCGCTTTTGGCCTATTACAATAGGGAACAGTATCCCGGCGTGGACAGCCCATTTTATGGTGCCTACTATTCCAACGCCTTTGCCGGTGCCGGAGACGATAAAGACGACAAACCCAAATACGAAAAAGACGAAAAATTGGGTAAATACGTCGTCGTTAATCACTACGAAGACGCCTTACAAGGTCCGGACAAAAAACACATTGGCTTTTTACCAAGGTTATGGAGTGAGCAACATGCCGAAAATTACATGCGCTATTTTGGCCGATTGGATTTTAAGATCAAACCGGAATACATTTCCAATAACGAGTTGCGGGGTGCGGTAACCCAGTTTAAACAACTGGAAGCTTCTGGCGAAATTGATACGGAACAATATTTGGAATTCTTACGGAGTTTTGGCGATTATATAGAGGTACAACCACCCACATTGGCGGACAACATCAACTATATGTTCGAGTTCCAGTTTGGTTATATGTATATGCGCTACTTTATGTGGAATTTTGTAGGCCGGCAAAATGACATTCAGGGCCGTTATGATGAAAACGGGCATTGGCTCAGTGGTATTAAGATTATAGACAGCCTATTTCTGGGCAGTCAGGACAACCTGCCTAGTGATGTACTTAACAACAAGGCAAGAAACACCTATTTCTTTTTACCCCTCTTACTTGGGCTAATCGGCATCCTATTTCAGATTTCAAAAAACCCAAAACACTTTTGGGCCCTTTTTGTTTTCTTTATGTTTACTGGCCTTGCCATACAGTTCTACACCAATCCTTACATTTTTCAGCCAAGGGAACGGGACTATTCCTTAGTAGGTTCGTTTTATATTTTTACCATTTGGATAGGCCTTGGGGTCTACGGACTTTTTGAAGAAGTCAAAAAAATACTCAAACCAAAACTGGCAGCACCTATAATCACCATATTGTGCCTGGCAGCCGTTCCGTTATTGATGGCGTTTCAAAATTGGGACGATCATGACCGATCTGGGCGGTACACTGCAAGATCAACGGCAAAGGCGTATTTGGATTCCTGCCAAGAGGATGCTGGGGCCATATTGTTCACTATTGGTGATAATGATACGTTCCCTTTGTGGTATGCACAGGATATTGAAAAACACCGTACCGATGTGCGGATTGTGAATACCAGCCTATTTGCTACGGATTGGTACATTGACCAAATGAAGCGAAAAGCGTATGATAGCGAAGCTATCCCTTCACAATTGACCCATGATAAATACAGCTATGGTACCCGTGATGCGGTATATTATCAGGAACTTACGGATAGCCGTTGGGATATTAAGGATTTTATGAATTGGATCGGAAGTGATAAGCCCCAAACCAAATTCAAACACCTTTTTGAAAAACAAGGGCGCGACCCAAAGGATTATCCCAAAAGCACGCAAGAGATCGTGTTCTATCCTACTAATAAAATACGTATTCCGGTAAACAAACAGAATGTATTGAATAGCGGATTGGTAAAAGCGGAGGATGCTGATTTAATCGTAGATTATATCGATATCGATCTGCCCAAAAGTGCTTTGCCAAAGAATAGAATGATGATGTTGGATATCATTGCCAACAACGATTGGAAACGCCCCATCTATTTTTCTGGGGGAAGCTTTGATCGTGCAGAATACATTTGGATGAAGGAATACCTGCAAATGGATGGGTTGGTATACAAGCTGGTTCCTATAAAAACCGAGAATGCAAATTCATTTGAATTAGGGAGGATCGATACGGATTTGATGTATGACATTGTTAAGAAATGGGAATGGGGTAATGCAGGCTCCGATATTTACCATGATACCCAAACGCGCTCCCAAGGCCTTTCCTTTAGAAGCAATTTAGCCCGATTGATGGAAAAATTGATCGAGGAGGAAAAATTGAACAAAGCCAAGGAAATAATAGACATTACCATGACCAACATTCCGTTTGAGTATTTTGGGTTTTATGCCTTTGTGGAACCTTTCTTGGATGGTTATTATAAGGTAGGTGAAAAAGAAAAAGCGCACGAACTGTTCGAAAAACTGAAAAAAGTATACCAAGAACGGTTGGCATACCATGCTGGTCTTGACCGCTATTCGCAAGAACAAAAACTAGAGGATATCCTTAGGGACATGGAGGCTTATCGCAGGAATATCGACATCCTTATCCGCAACGACGATCGAGAAAAAGCGGAGAGCGAAACCTTGATATTCAATGAATATATTGATCGCTTTACCCAATTTATCGGTGAAGACGATCAGGAATACTTGAGCAATCCGCAATTGGTAGACCCAGACTTGCAAGATTCCATGGAATTGGACAGTATGCCATTGGACACAATTCCAATGGTGGAAGACAGCGTGGAACTAGAAGAATAGTCCCGGTATTAGGTATTGAAAGATGTTCGGCACGATGGTTTTCCACTGAATTCCTTCGTATTACAACTTGATGGAATTGGATTTGGCTATTGGTTATTGGTTATTGGTTATGGCCAATACAAGAAAATCACACTTTAGTTTTTGTGAAGCTTGGCCCCTAATACATTAGAATAAAACTGGAGTTTTTATACGTACTCGTTCAAAATACCAATCAAGGTATTGGCATCTTGCTCACCGCTTTGGCGCCATACCATTTCTCCCCTTTTGTAAATCATTAAGGTAGGAAGGCCTTTAATACGAAGTGCTTGGGAAAGCTCTTTGTTCTTTTCAACATCAATCTTAATGACCTTTCCTTTATCCCCAAGTGCAGCGGCGACATCCGTAAGAACGGGATGCATGGAGGTGGATTGCTCATTCCACTCTGCATAGAAGTCCAGTAGTACTGGTATATTAAGGTCTATAAGTTCACCAAATTTAGACATCGTAGATGGGTTGTTTTGCTGCTCAAAAGTAAGAAAAAATGTTAAAGTAATACATCAAGTCAAGCCTTTAGAGGCCTGATAAGGGTTAAATTCACGTTAAAGCCGCTACTATTTTAGGCGTTTTTACCCTTTCGCAATCGAATTACGGTAATCTCTGGCAATATTCCCACCCTACCTGGATAGCCAATAAAACCAAAACCACGGTTTACATTAATGTACTGCCCCAACTCTTTATAAATGCCCGCCCAATACTTATAGCGCCATTTTACGGGACTCCATTTGATCCACCCAGGAATCTCCACGCCAAACTGCATGCCGTGTGTATGCCCACTTAAGGTCAAATGAAAATGATAGTCGTCATTAATGACCACGTCTTCCCAATGTGAGGGATCATGGCTCATCAGTATCTTAAAATCTTCTTTTGCGATTCCTTCTTTTGCACGTTCCAAATCCCCAGCTTTCTTAAAACCGCCCCTACCCCAGTTCTCTACCCCAACCAAGGCAATACGCTGGCCGTCTTTTTCCAGATAACGGTGGGAGTCCAATATCAAATCGAACCCTATTTCCTCTTGTAGGTTTTTTAAATCGACCAAATTTTGGGCTTTGGCAGCTTCACTTTCCCATTGGGTATAATCCCCATAATCATGATTTCCTAAAACCGAAAACTTACCGTCCTTGGCTTCCAATTGGGCAAAGAGCGCAGCCCAGGGTTTCATTTCTTCCGCTTTGTCGTTCACCAAATCCCCGGTAAAAAGGATAACGTCACTTTGCTGTTCGTTGATGAGATCTATGCCATAGCTTACCGCTTCCTTATCGTCAAAACTGCCGCTATGCACGTCAGAGATTTGAGTAATTTGATACCCATCAAAAGCATCGGGCAGGTCATCGAACGTCAAGTCGTAACTCAATACTTTATAATTGTATTTCCCCTTGTACATGCCGTAAAGCAATGCCCCAAACGGCAAAGCGGCTATCCCAAGGCCTATGGCACTTACAAATTTTCTTCTGGAGGGAAAGTAGTTGGTATTTCCTTCCGGAAGTCCGGTTATTTTATGATAACCCCAAACAAACAAACGTAATACGTCTTCCAAGAGCAGGAAAAACCCAAGAAACAATCCCAATAAAAAGAAGGAGAAAAAGATACCGCCCGCTATGGAAATGGCACCCCTAACCCCATCACCGGGCACATAGTTAACAGCCCTAACGATCAAATTGATCCAAGCAAAGAAAAATAGGACCGCATACAATACTTGGGTCCAAGAACTCTTGAACAAGGTTTTAAATCCTTGAAATCCATAAAGTGCCAAAACAATGTATAGGATGGATAAAACGGTTAAAAAGCGGGTCATATTAAAATTTTTGCTAAGGTATTTCTTTCGTGAGGTCCAATCGTTTTCTTTTATTATTATTTAACGATTTCCACAATTTGTCGGACAATGGCGTGCTTCGTTACAGCTACCTGATGTTCTTGTAAATGTTTTTCGGACGTAAAACTTAACGGCGGATACTCCGCTAAGGCGTTGGTAAAATCCGTGCCCGAAAAATGAAGGGCGTTAAACCCTGCATTTTTAAATATATGGGCGTTGGTTTTACCAATACCTGCCCCGGGCATGAGTTCCAAAACGGTCAAATCTTGCTTCAATAGTTTCAAAACCTCCAAACCCATTTCGGCACTGGCTTCTCCCCCAGAGGTCAATACCGTATCCACGCCCATGGCTTCCAGCTCTTTAATGGCTTCCTTTTTATTAGGAATCCAATCAAAAGCACGATGAAACGTAAAGTGTAAAGGCTTGGCATTTGCTACCAATTTTTGGGTGCGAGCACTATCCAACGTACCATCGGCGCGCAACACCCCAGCAACGATGCCTGCCACCCCCAGCTGTTTGCAAACCTCCAAATCTTGCAAGAGCACGTCAAATTCTGTATCCGAATAGGTAAAATGCCCACTTCGGGGACGCAATAACACATGTACGGGAATGGTCAATTTTTCTAGCACCAATTGCAACAAACCATACGAAGGTGTTATTCCGCCAATGCCCAGTTCTGAACAGAGTTCTATTCTATCCGCCCCAGCAGCTTGGGCATTTAATGCAGATTCCAAAGAGTTGCAACAAACTTCAACCAACATAGTGTTATCTTTAAAACGAACTTATTAAACTTCTAAAATAGACAACCCAAAGATGCAAAGACGTAATTTTTTAAAAAAATCGGGCTTAACAACGGTCGGGATACTCTCCGCCTCTTCCTTAACTTCTTGTAAACCGGACAACAAAGCAATACCTGCAACCCAAACGGTGAACCGACCTACCGTTATCTGCACTTGGAATTTTAGCAATGCCAGTGCTAAAGCATGGGAAGTCCTTAAGGTTGGAGGCAACGCCTTGGATGCCGTTGAAAAAGGTGTTATGGTAGAAGAGAATGACGTGAACAACCAAACCGTTGGTGTTGGTGGCAGACCGGATCGTGATGGCAAGGTAACCTTGGATGCCTGTATTATGGATAAAGATGGGAACTGTGGTGCTGTGCTCGCCATGCAAAACATTGCCAACCCTATTGCGGTGGCCCGCAAGGTTATGGAAAAGACTCCACACGTTATGCTTGCAGGAAAGGGTGCGGAACAATTTGCACTGGAAGAAGGTTTCAAAAAGACGGACCTCCTCACCGAAAAATCAAAACAAGAATGGTTAGAATGGAAAAAGACTTCCAATTATGAAACACCCATCAATATAGAAAATCACGATACCATTGGCATGCTGGCCCTTGATAAAAATGGCAATTTTGCCGGAGCTTGTACCACCAGTGGTATGGCCTATAAAATGGCTGGGCGTGTGGGTGATTCGCCCATTATAGGTGCCGGTCTTTTTGTGGATAATGAAATTGGTGCCGCAACCGCAACAGGCGTTGGGGAAGAAGTTGTGCGCACCGTGGGCAGTTTTTTGATCGTGGAATTGATGCGACAGGGAAAAAGTCCGCAAGAAGCTTGTGAAGAAGGTGTCCAACGAATTTTGGAAAAGAACAAAGGCCGTAAAGATTTTCAAATTGGGTTTATTGCCATGAACAAGGCTGGGGAAACAGGTTCTTACTGTATCCATCCGGGATTTACTTACCGCAAGTATAACGATGGGGGCCACGACAACGTACCGTCCCAAAGTTTTTATTCTTAAACCAAGAGGGCTTTAGCGTAACGCATCTTTTTTGGAAAAGGGGAAATTGCCGTAACCTTACTGGGGTATTATACCCTTTGGCGGTGCCAATAAATGTTTCCTCAAGCTTTTTAATTAAAACGCAGCAAATTATAAGACTGTTTAATCCGGTCAATCTCATGTCTTTTTTTTACTTTTAAAATCTGTCAATTTTTAATTAATAACTGACAACTAAAAAGACATGTCCGACCAAAAAAGACTTTTTTTATTAGATGCCTATGCGTTGATTTTTCGTGGGTATTACGCTTTGATAAAAAACCCAAGAATCAATTCCAAAGGCATGGATACCTCTGCCATTATGGGGTTTATGAATTCGCTTTTTGATGTCATCAAAAGGGAAAAACCGGACCATTTGGCCGTTGCTTTTGACAAGGGTGGCAGCGTGGAACGCACCGAACTTTTTGAGGACTACAAGGCCAATAGGGATGAAACCCCGGATGCCATAAAAATAGCGGTCCCCTACATACAAAACATTTTGAAGGCCATGAAAATTCCCGTAGTGGAATTGGCGGGTTATGAGGCGGACGACCTTATCGGTACCTTGGCAAAACAGGCCGAAAAAGAGGATTATAAGGTTTTTATGGTAACTCCGGATAAAGATTTTGGACAGTTGGTTTCCGAAAATGTCTTTATGTACCGCCCAGCGCGTATGGGTAACGGAATCGAAATATGGGGCATCCCGGAAATCCAAAAACGATTTGGCGTGGAACGCCCGGAACAGGTCATCGATTATTTGGGGATGATGGGTGACGCCAGTGATAACATTCCCGGACTACCCGGAGTTGGGGACAAAACCGCTAAAAAGTTTTTGGAACAGTTTGGCGATATGGAGGGGCTTTTGGCCAATACGGACCAGCTCAAAGGGAAAATGAGGGAAAAAGTGGAGGCCAATGCGGAATTAGGCCGACTTTCCCGAAAATTGGCGGAAATCAAAATTGATTGCGAGGTAACTTTTAATGCAGGGGATTACGAAATGTGTGAACCCGATGCGCAAAAAGTACAGGAGATTTTTAAAGAGCTCGAGTTTAGACGTCTAAAAGATCAATTTATCAAGCTTTTTTCTGGGGAGGCAGAACCTGCTACCCAGACAGCCAGCACATCTGCCACTAAAAAGGAAGCACAAGCTGCGGGCAGCGGACAGTTTTCCCTTTTTGGGGGTAATCCGTCCGATGCACCGGCCACTATGAAAGATAGTAGCAGTAGAGACAACATTGGAGATGTTTCCCATTTTTATCAGTTGGTACAACCCGGTTTGGCCATGGACTTGTTTCTAAAAGAACTAATACAACAAACTTCGGTCTGTTTTGATACGGAGACTACCTCCTTAAATCCTTTGGAAGCGGAATTGGTGGGCATTGCTTTTAGTTGGAAAAGTGGAACGGGCTATTATGTGCCTTTTACCGAAGAAAAAGAAGCTGTTGCAGTTCTCATTGAACAATTGCGTCCTTTCTTTGAATCAGAAGCAATAGAAAAAATAGGGCAGAATTTAAAGTATGATATTAAGGTCATGCAGAACTATGGTGTACAGGTAAAAGGAAAACTTTTTGATACCATGCTGGCGCATTACCTCATCAATCCGGATATGCGGCATAATATGGACGTATTGGCGGAGACTTACCTCAACTACACACCTGTTTCCATTACGGAGCTCATCGGCAAAAAAGGAAAAAACCAACTTTCCATGCGGGATGTCCCGGTAGAAAAGCAAACGGAATATGCCGTTGAGGATGCCGATATCACCTTTCAATTGGCAACACATTTTAGACCGGAGCTTGCCGAGGCAAAAACCGAAAAACTCTTTCAGGATATTGAAATTCCTCTTTTACGGGTGCTGGCAGCCATGGAAAATGAGGGAATCAACCTTAACAAGGAATTTTTAGGGTCCCTTTCCGCAGATTTAAATGCGGATATCGCAAATCTGGAAAAACAGATTTATGAGGCCGCGGGGGAAGAGTTCAATATTGGTTCTCCCAAACAATTGGGCGAAATCTTATTTGATAAACTAAAATTAGTGGACAAGCCCAAAAAGACCAAAACCGGGCAATATTCCACTGCGGAAGATGTGCTTTCTTATCTTGCCAAAGACCATGAGATCATTCAAAACGTTTTGGACTATAGAGGGCTTGCAAAGCTAAAAAGCACTTATGTGGATGCCCTACCAGAACAGGTAGAAGCTAAAACAGGACGCGTGCATACGGATTATATGCAGACCGTTGCCGCCACTGGGCGATTGAGTAGTAACAACCCCAATTTGCAAAACATCCCCATCCGCACGGAACGGGGCCGGGAGGTTCGTAAAGCATTCGTTCCAAGGGATGAAAACCATGTATTGCTAGCGGCTGATTATTCCCAGATAGAACTCCGTATCATTGCCGCTTTGAGCGAGGAAGACACCATGATCGAAGCCTTTAAAAATGGGGAGGACATCCACGCCTCCACCGCTTCAAAAGTATTTAACGTGCCCTTGGAAGAAGTGACCCGCGAGCAGCGTAGCAACGCCAAAACCGTGAATTTTGGAATTATTTACGGCGTTTCCGCCTTTGGATTGAGCAACCAAACGGAACTGACCCGCTCAGAAGCCAAGGAATTAATCGATACCTACTACAAAACCTACCCTAAGCTTAGGAACTATATGGGTGAACAGGTAGATTTTGCGCGTGACAACGGTTATGTACAAACCGTATTGGGTCGCCGCAGGTATTTAAAGGATATCAACGGGAGCAATGCCATTGTCCGCGGTGCCGCAGAGCGTAATGCCGTAAATGCACCCATACAGGGTAGTGCGGCCGATATTATAAAACTGGCCATGATCAATATCCATAACAAACTGGAAGCAGGTAACTACAAAACCAAAATGTTATTGCAAGTGCATGATGAACTGGTTTTTGATTGCTACAAACCGGAATTGGAAGAAATGAAGACCCTAATTAAGACCGAAATGGAAAACGCCTATACCATGAGTGTTCCTTTGGATGTCGAAGTGGGTATTGGTGATACTTGGTTGGAAGCCCACTAATTTGTCCCATGAAATTTATACATCAACAGCTAGTGCTCTTTTTATTGCTTACCCTCTTTTCCTGTCAGGATACGGATCAGAAAAGGGAACAAAAGGAACTGGAACTTAAAAAGACCATTTCTGTTTTTAACACGGCGTTCAAAGAAGGGGATTTGCAGGTTCTGGATTCATTAACGACCAAAGACTATAGGCATACCAATGGCAGTTCTAAAGTGATCGATAAGACTGCTTGGTTTGGTTATTTAAAAAAACGGACCCACCAGATTCGATCAAAGTCGATTGAAATACTTGCTTATGAGTTTTCGGAGGTCGATATAAAGATACAGGGGAATACGGCTATAGTAACGGGTAAGGTTTTGGTAAATACCAAAGACACCTCCGGCATTAGGGAACGTAAGTTTCGGGTTACGCATGTTTGGTTAAACGATTCCGGAGTATGGAAACGAGCTGCTTTTCATGATGGAAAAATAGAGTAAATCATGATGATATTGGAATCCGCTTGTTTAAATCAAATAAAAGCCTGTTGTATAGCTTTTCTATTCATCTTGGTAAACGCCGGTTGCAAGCATGAAAACAAATCGGCAACGAAATCTTCGCATCAAGAAATCATCAACCCCAATACGGGACCAAAGCCCAATATTTTATGGATCGTGGTAGAAGACCAAAGCCCTAACATTCCAGCATTTGGGGACAGTACAGTAGTTACACCAGTATTGAATGCCTTGGCAAAAGAGGGTGTTTGTTATGATAATTTCTTTAGTCCCCATCCCGTCTGCGGCCCAGCAAGGGCATCCATAATTACGGGAATGTATGCCAATAGTATTGGTGCAAGCCATATGCGCACCGGGCCTTGGTTCAAAGATGATATGACCCCGCAAGCCATCAACGCATACAAAGCGTTACCTCCAGATATAAGTGCATACGAAGCTGTGCCGCCACTTCAAGTAAAAATGTTTACGGAATATTTGCGTTCGGCCGGATATTACTGCTCCAATAATTCAAAAGAAGATTATCAATTTGTACGGACCATGACTTCTTGGGATGAAAGTAACAAAACTGCGCATTGGCGTAATCGACCAAAAGACACCCCTTTCTTTTCCGTTTTTAACCTAGGGGTCACCCACGAGTCACAAATATGGGCAAAAAGCCAAGATTCCTTATGGATAGACAATAAGGTGGACGTACCCATCCCACCTTATCTTCCCGATACCGAAGTTGGCAAAAAGGATATCCAAAGAATGTACTCCAATATCCTGGAAATGGATGCCCAAGTAGGCACCCTTATAAAGCAATTGGAAGATGATGGACTAATGGACAATACCATTATCGTTTGGTACTCTGACCATGGCGGCCCCTTACCTAGGCAAAAACGTGTATTATATGATAGTGGCATTAAGGTACCCATGATTATTAGATTCCCTAACGGGCAATTTGCCGGATCAAGGGATGATCGTATGATAAGCTTTATTGACTTGGCCCCAACCATGCTATCCTTAGCAGGAATTGAACCGCCAAGCCATATGCAAGGAACTGCCTTTTTAGGTGATTATTTAAGACAGAACGAACCGCAATATGTATATGCAGCCGCTGACCGTTTTGATGAATTGACGGACAAGATGCGCTCCGTTAGGGATAAACGCTTTAAGTACATTAAAAACTATCAACCCGAAAAATCCCTGTATGCAGATCTCGCTTACAGAAAGCAAATGCCCATTATGCAGGAGCTGTTAAAACTTAAGAAAGACAACAAACTCACTGCGCAACAGGCATTGTGGTTTCAAGAACCAAAAGCGAACGAAGAATTCTATGATCTTGATAAAGACCCCTTTGAATTGAATAATTTGTCAGCAGATCCAAAATATAAGGTAGACCTAGAGCGATTACGGAAGGCCTGTGAAAACTGGACATTGGAGATTAACGATACGGGGTTAAAACCTGAAAAGGAACTTATTGAAGAATTTTGGCCAAGTGGAATACAGCCCCATACAAAGCATCCTACTTTTCAATTTAAAAATGACCGTTTAGAAATTAGCTGTGCCACGGAGGGAGCTTCCATAGGATACCGGATAATTGACGAAACAAATCAAACTCTTCAAACTTGGAAAGTTTACAATGAACCACTTCAAACAAAGAATATAAACAAAATCGAAGCAATTGCGCATCGAATCGGATTTAAAAGAAGTGGTGTAAATTCCTTTAAAGTCCCTAAGGTTCAAACCGAAGAATAGTTATCCCCAATCTGGTCCAATACCTTTAAAAAGGTCTCAAATTCCAAAACATCCAAGCCCTTGATAGCCTTTTTTCGCAGCTGATTGGCGTGCGGTTCAATAGTATTCACCACTGCCCTACCTTGCTGGGTGAGTTCCAGTTTAAAACGTTTCATATCACCTTCAAAGCGGGTCTTGGAAATCCACCCTTTGTTTTCTAACTTACCGATAACCCTGGAGGTTGTTGCCCGGTTTCTAAAATTGGATTTAACGATGTCGGACTGCGAAGCCTTGTCCTCCAATTGATAAATACGGTATAAAATTACCCATTGTTCAATGGTCAAATCGAGGTTCAGCTCCTGAAATTTACGTAGATAAGCATCCTGCACTTTACGCAAGACCAAGTCCAAGTGCAAACCAATTCCCGAAATTTCATCTATCTGATGGAGCATAATATAGTAATTGTATCGCTGCTTACGGCATATTAAAACTGTCGCATTTACATCAAAAATTTAGCGGCGAAAACTATTTCGTATCGCAAAAATACGTATTTTTGTTGCATTAACAACAAAATCAGTTTTAGACTTAAAATATACCGACATGGAAACGAATACTTTACCCAAATTACATGAGGATGCCAAGGACTTTATGCCCATCAATGGTACCGACTACATTGAGCTTTATGTAGGTAATTCCAAGCAGGCCGCACATTTCTATAAGACCGCTTTTGGTTTTCAATCGTATGCCTATGCCGGTTTACAGACTGGTTTAAAAGACCGTGAAAGTTATGTAGTCATCCAAGATAAAATCCGCTTAGTGTTGACTTCTCCCTTAAAGAGTGGTACCGAAATTGGAAAACATATCGATGCCCATGGTGATGGCGTAAAGGTGGTTGCCCTTTGGGTAGACGATGCCACCTATGCTTATGAAACTGCGATGGGCAAAGGCGCCAAATCGTATATGGAACCGGTAACGGAAGAAGATGGGAATGGAAAAGTAGTTCGCGCCGGTATTTACACCTACGGGGAAACCGTCCATATTTTTGTGGAACGCAAAGACTATAACGGCACCTTCTTACCTGGTTACACAAAATGGGAAACACCGGATTACAATCCTGCACCAACCGGACTAAAATATGTGGATCATATGGTAGGCAATGTGGATTGGGACAGAATGAACCATTGGGTGGAATTCTATGAAAAGGTTATGGGCTTTGTGAATATCCTTTCTTTTGATGACAACGATATTTCTACGGAATACACTGCTTTAATGAGTAAAGTAATGAGCAATGGCAACGGCCGGATAAAATTCCCGATTAACGAACCTGCCGAAGGGGCCAAAAAATCGCAAGTAGAAGAGTATTTGGATTTTTACGAAGGCGAAGGCGTACAGCACATTGCCGTGGCTACTGATGATATCATTAAAACGGTTCGCGATTTAAGGAGTCGCGGAATTGAGTTTTTGACTATCCCAGATGTATATTATGATGCCGTAACGGATCGCGTTGGAAAAATTGATGAAGACATCGCTCCTTTAAAAGAGTTGGGTATTTTGGTGGATCGGGATGATGAGGGCTATCTTTTGCAGATTTTTACACGCCCCATAGAGCCAAGGCCCACCATGTTCTTCGAAATTATTCAAAGAAAGGGCGCCCAATCGTTTGGAAAAGGTAACTTTAA
>CALEYA010000133.1 GCA_937926215.1 uncultured Croceitalea sp.
TATAACCGTTCAGATTGTTGTGAATGGCGCCTTACGGATTTCCACGTACTGGTATCGGACGTTCCGTTCAGCAGTACGGACCTGGCAACGACGATAGCAACGGATGGGGTATCCGATTTCCATATCACGGGCCGTGGCGGATTCCCAACAGTAATCGATGTATCCCGAACGGGGCGTTACGTAAGGGTGCAGCTCACGGGCAGCAACTTCCTACATATGGAGGAAGTGGTGGTCAACGGCCGTGTGCTGGGGCAGACGGCTTTAAGGAGCGATTCCAACCTGTTCAACATGGCTATGTACCCAAACCCGGCAAAGGAATACGTGGACATCACCTTGGAGAGTGATACGGATGACATGGGTATGGAAGGGATAGCAGTGTACGACATGATGGGCAGGTTGGTCAAGAAACTTAATGCGGGAGGTGAAAGCGGTAACTGCAGGTTGGATGTTTCTATCCTACAACCGGGCGTTTATAACGTTATCATGACCACAACCACCTTAGAGTCCCAAGTAAAAAAAATGGTGATAGAGTAAGTTTTAAAAAGACTATAAACAAAATGGGGTTATCCGACTGGATAACCCCATTTTTCATTTAGATAATACGTTAGCGCTACTGCAGATAAATAAGTCTTGTTGCTACGAAGACGAACATAAAAAAGTCGCCTAGAAATAGGTTTTCTAGACGACTTTTACCGTTTGTTGATTGGTACTTCCGTTCTTTGATCGGTCTATTTTTAGTAACTGGAGATATCCCCGGAACCAGAGGTCTTAGTGTCGATTTTCTTTGGATTTCCTTTATAACTTATATCCCCGGAACCGGAAACCCTTGCTTTAAGGTATTCCGTAGCGGTTACCTTGATATCCGCGGAACCGGATACTTGGGCCGTAACATTTTCTGCCTTTAAGGCGTATGCCTTAATATCCCCGGAACCTGAGATGGAAACGTCAAAATCCGAAGTGGAACCTGAAAGGTTAATATCGCCGGAACCGGACATGGAAGCGGCTACCGAATTGGCTTCCAAATCCAAGGTGATATCCCCGGAACCTGATAACGAGGTCTTAAAGTTAGAAGATTCTATAGTAGCATCCGAAACAATATCCCCAGACCCTGAAAGGGCAACCAAATCCACGGATTCCACAGGAACGGTAACATAAATACCGGAATTCCAATTGGAAGGTTTTAGGTTGACCCCTTTTGCCGTTTTAATGATGAGTTTGCCATCTTTTACCTCTGTCTTTATATATTCCAAGAGATTTTCTTCTCCTTTTAAGGTCAATTCCCCTTCTTTTCCATCAACGAGTTTTACGTCAAAC
The DNA here is from genome assembly GCA_937926215.1 of uncultured Croceitalea sp. Lineage (GTDB taxonomy): Bacteria > Bacteroidota > Bacteroidia > Flavobacteriales > Flavobacteriaceae > Croceitalea. The sequence goes on from CALEYA010000133.1 coordinate 1,315, forward strand.
CAGCCAGAAACCGATATGCCGTCATAGTCGCCAACGGAACGTTCTATCGTTACGGTTTTCCCGTTTCCTTTTATGCGTTTCCCCCATTGTGCAGTTGAGGCGATTGTAAATAATAATACGAAACTAAGTGTTGCTATTTTTTTCATGATTGATTTTTTAAGATACCCAGCACTATAGGCTAGGTTGTTAGTAATGCTAGTTGGTTATTTCTTTTCAAATTTTACATTGCCATAATCTGTGGTGATGTAAACGGTATTTCCAGAGTTGGCTTTACCCCGATATCCTTTGTAATACTTATCATTGGATTTTTCTTTGCTGATGTCCAGTACAAAATCATCTTTACCACCTACTCCGGCATATTCTGCCGATATTTCAAAGTCAAAATTATATGCGGAATCATATCCGATTCTAGCCCCGGTATAATCCAATTTCAAGGTCACGTCCCCGGCTTCTGGGGCAAGCCTATCGATTTTTACGGAACCGTAGTCCGAAGTAATCCGGACATCGCCATATACGCTACCCATTTTAACACCTACATAATCACCGTTACCGGAAATGCTTTGGACACTGCCTACCTCAATTGAACCGTAGTCCGAAGAGTATTCCAAATCGCCCATCTCATGGATAACACTATGGGTGTAATCTGCGTTTAGCCGCAGGTTCCCCGCTTTTTCTATGGTGAATTTGGAGTAGTCCGCTATAATTTCGGCACTGTTCACATAATCAAAGGTGGTATTGGAGGTATAGTCAAAACGCAATTCATTGTTTCGACCCCTAAGCTCGCCGATCTCCATTTTACCGTAATCACAGCTGATTTTGGCATGTCCATCAATGCGGTCCAAATAAATATGACCGTAATCATTACTAAGATTGACACTGTTTTTTACGGGGAGTTTAATGATATAATTAACCTGTACGTTTACTTTGTTTTGATTTCCCCAGCTCCATCCCCAGCTCTTGTTTCTATCGCCAAACCTAGTTCTTGCGGAGACTATTGCACTACTGTTTTCAAAGTCCACATCGATCTCTTTCAACCTTTTGGCAACTTTTTCCTCATTATTTCCGCTGGTCTTGATGTAAACTTCTATGAGTACCTTGTCTTGGTCCCAAGAAGTGATAGTAAGGTTCCCATAGCTATTTTTAACCTTTAGGAGCGCATCGGAATTCACATTGAACTCCTTTTTTATGGTTTTTTCTTTGGTGTATTTTCCTTTAAGCCCATCATTGGCATTTACCGTCACGGAAAATGAAAATAAAAGGATTATAGAAAAATAGTTATATAGTAAAGTTCGCATCATTTGATTTTTTTAAGGTTTTTATAGTTTCTATTTTGGTCAGTACTTCTTTTAATAATTCAATTCTGGTTTGAAAATTGGTAATCATGGCGTTCAAAATAAGTTTGGTGTCACCGCCGTTTACAAGTTCTTGCTCCAGGAGCTTGTAATCCAGTTCCAAACCGTGCAATTGTTTAAGGGTATCCGCAACCAATTGCTCATTTTCCGGAGACTTTTCGCTCTTAAGTTGTTGGATCTGTTCTTCAACCAAACTGGCAAAATGAAACTCCGCTTCGGATACCTCAGGAGAAATTTCCACTACCTGCTCCTTAATACTGGGTTGGGTGTTGTACACCTGCAATCCCAGAACACAGAGGAGGGCAATGGAGGCTGCAATGGATAAGGGCTTCCACCAGGATGTTTTCCTTTTAGAAATACCCACTACGCCTTTGGATTGCTCCAATTTGCTTAAAAAACGATCTTGATGTCCGTTATTCGGCTGCTCAAAATCAAAATCGTCTTTGAGTCTATCAAAAAGGTTTTCTATAGTATCTTTCTTGTTCATAATTAAACTGTTAAGGTCAATTTTTTTCTTAAACTTTCTTTGGCCCTGGAAATTGTGGTCCTGCAATTTGCATAGCTGATGTTCATTATTTCACTTATTTCTTCATAATCATACCCTTCAATTAAATGTAAGGTCAAAGAAACTCTGTAATTGTCTTTTAAACGTTTCATGGTATCCATTACTTTTTGAGCCTTTAGTTCTGCATAGCCACTCTGGTCTGTTACAACCCCATCATTATCTTCGACCTTGTACATTACATCATCCAGCGGCACAACACTATTTTTTTGCTGTTTCCTGTAATGATGGATACTGTTGTTGATCACAATTCTTTTTAACCATGCCCCAAAGGTAACTTCGCCTTTAAACGTATGCAGTTTTGTAAACGCGTTCAAAAATGATTCCTGCATCACGTCTTCCGCTTCCGCAGTATGCTTTACAATTCGTAATGCCGTGTTGTACATGGCTTTGTAATACTTGTTGTAAAGGGCCAACTGCGCGCTTTGTTTTCCTTTAAGACACGCTTGTACCAACGTGTCAGTATGTTCATTTTGGTGGCTCAAAAAGTTGATTTGTTTGTAGTATAGATGGGTTAAAAGTACGATTGTTACAGTTTGATACTATTTTTTTGAAAAACGGATGGCATGCGAATTGCATTGATAGGTTGATTTTGGGTCCATTTTTGGGGTAGTACCCTGTAGTTAAGGGCTCCAGAAGATTGATGCAGCGAGAAAAGAATATAAAATATACTGTCTTTGATGACAGAATGACTGATAATACGAGTATGGGTAGTGTAAAATTCACAAATTTTGACAATATGTCTTTGCAGGGAATTGATGAGGAAGCGGAATTAATACCACTTTTGACACCGGAAGATGAAGAGGAAATGAACAATGAGGCCTTACCGGAAACACTTCCTGTACTGCCTTTAAGGAATACGGTCTTGTTTCCTGGTGTGGTAATTCCCATAACCGCCGGTAGGGATAAATCCATCAGCCTAATTAAAGATGCCAATAGCGGTAGTAAGACCATAGGCGTGGTTTCCCAAAAGGACGAGGGCACGGAAAATCCGGAAGTAAAGGATATCAATACTTTGGGTACGGTGGCAAGAATTCTTAGGGTATTGCAAATGCCTGATGGGAATACCACGGTAATCATCCAAGGGAAAAAGCGGTTTGAAATTGCGGAGGTCTTAACGGAAAACCCATATATGACCGCCACGATCAGAGAAGCGGACGAGACCCGACCAGATCAAAATGACACGGAGTTTTTGGCCATTATCGATTCCATCAAGGAATTGGCCTATAAGATCATTAAGGATAATCCTAATATTCCCAGTGAAGCTACTTTTGCTATAAAGAACATACAAAGCAACTCGTTTCTTATCAATTTTGTGTCGTCCAATTTAAATTTAGGCGTTTCGGAAAAACAACATTTATTGGAAATTCCGGATTTGCAAGAGAGGGCATTGGCCACGCTTAAATACATGAACGTAGAGCTGCAAAAATTGGAATTGAAGAATGATATCCAATCCAAGGTTCGTAATGATATGGACCAGCAGCAGCGCGAATATTTCTTGCACCAACAGATGAAAACCATCCAGGAAGAGTTGGGTGGCATTTCTTATGAAGAAGAGGTGGATGAAATGAAAGTTAGGGCAAAAGCCAAGAAATGGTCCAAAAAAGTCAAGGAACACTTTGAGAAGGAATTGGCCAAAATGCAACGCATGAATCCGCAGGTGGCGGAATATTCCATACAGCGAAACTACTTGGATTTGTTTTTGGACTTGCCATGGAACGAGTTTTCCAAGGATAAGTTCGATTTAAAGAGAGCAGAAAGAATATTGAACAGGGACCATTATGGTCTTGAGGACGTAAAACGAAGGATACTAGAATACCTGGCCGTCCTTAAATTACGTAATGATATGAAATCTCCCATACTCTGTCTTTACGGCCCTCCCGGGGTAGGGAAAACCTCTTTAGGGAAATCCGTGGCCGAAGCTTTGGGTAGGGAGTACGTTCGCATGTCCTTGGGGGGACTGCGTGATGAAGCGGAAATTAGGGGACACCGAAAAACCTATATCGGTGCCATGCCCGGGCGAATCGTACAAAGCTTGAAAAAAGCGGGAACGTCAAACCCAGTTTTTATTTTGGACGAAATAGACAAGCTGTCCAGCAGTCATCAAGGGGATCCTTCATCTGCGATGCTGGAAGTTTTAGATCCAGAGCAAAACAATGAGTTTTATGATAATTTTTTGGAGATGGGCTACGACCTCTCCAAAGTAATGTTCATTGCCACGGCAAATAATCTTGGGAGTATCCAGCCTGCCTTACGAGATAGAATGGAGATCATCAACGTTACCGGATACACCATTGAGGAAAAAGTGGAAATAGGCAAAAAACACTTATTGCCCAAGCAATTGGAAGAACATGGACTTACGTCCAAGGATTTGAAAATTGGAAAGCCACAGCTGGAAAAAATAGTGGAAGGGTATACCCGGGAATCCGGCGTACGGTCCTTGGAAAAACAGTTGGCCAAAATGGTGCGCTATGCGGCAAAACACATTGCAACGGAGGAAGATTACGAGATAAAGGTTTCCAATGAAACTGTTGAAAAAGTCCTTGGTCCCGCCCGTTTGGAACGTGACAAGTATGAAAACAATGACGTAGCCGGTGTGGTAACAGGTCTTGCATGGACTAGTGTTGGTGGGGACATTCTCTTTATCGAATCAATTTTAAGTAAAGGAAAAGGAAACCTGAATATTACGGGAAACCTAGGAAAGGTAATGAAGGAATCGGCCACGATAGCCATGGAATACATCAAATCCAATGCAGATATTTTTGGCATCGATTCAGAGGTTTTTGGAAAATATAATGTGCATATCCATGTTCCGGAGGGGGCAACACCAAAAGATGGTCCTAGTGCCGGTATTACTATGTTAACCTCTTTGGTGTCTTTATTTACCCAACGAAAAGTTAAGAAGAGCCTTGCCATGACCGGTGAGATTACCCTTAGGGGAAAAGTACTTCCGGTAGGTGGAATAAAAGAGAAGATCCTTGCCGCCAAGCGGGCGCGTATCAAAGAAATCATTCTTTGTGAGGATAACAAAAAGGACATTCAGGAAATTAAGGAAGACTATTTGAAAGGCTTGACGTTCCATTATGTTTCTGATATGAGCGAGGTAGTCGATATTGCTATTACCAAACAAAAAGTAAGAAATCCCAAAACGCTCTAATAAATCCGTTTTCCGGTCGAGGAAAATGTGGTATTTCTGGTTATTTTAGCACCAATGAAAAAAATTACGATAGCCATAGATGGCTATTCTTCTACCGGTAAGAGTACCATTGCCAAGCAATTGGCAAATGCGTTGGGCTACGTGTATGTAGATACCGGGGCCATGTATAGGGCGGTTACCTTATTTGCTTTACGAAACAAATGGGTAGCTGACGGGCATTTTGATATCGCCTCCGTAAAAGGGAACCTTGCATCCGTACACTTAAACTTTGTTCCCAACGAGGTGGACGGAAAATCCGATATGTATTTGAACGGTGAGAATGTAGAACGCCAGATTAGGACCATGGAAGTATCCCGCCAAGTAAGCAAGATCGCTACGATAAAGGAAGTACGGGAAAAAATGGTGGCCCTGCAACAACAAATGGGAGTTGAAAAGGGGATTGTTATGGACGGTAGGGATATTGGTACGGTGGTCTTTCCAGATGCGGAATTGAAAATCTTTATGAATGCCAGCGCAGATGCCCGAGCGCATAGAAGATATAAAGAACTGCTAGATCGAGGGGATAAGGTAACCTATGCCGAAGTCCTCAAAAATGTGCAGGAACGCGATACTATTGATTCTACTAGGGAAACCTCACCCTTAAGAAAAGCTGAAGGAGCCATTCTATTTGATAATAGTGATATGGGTTTGAAAGAACAATTTGAACGAATCCATAATTACGCATTACGGGTTATCCAAAAAGAATCGGTATAAAACTAAAAATCCACTGCTTTAACAACAGTGGATTTTTTCAAATTTTCTTTATCGGTTATCTAGATATTTGGGATAACCAATACTTGATCAGGGTGAATAACATCAGGATTGCTCAAGATGTTGCTATTCGCCTCAAAAATCTTTGTGTACTTCATGGCGTCACCATAATAATGCTTGGCTATTTTACTTAAAGATTCCCCGCCTTGCACTGTATGCCTGTGGTATACGGAATCATCACCTACGCTAATGTTCGCTTTGATGTCAGATGGGCTTTCACCACCAACTTGCTTAATTTTAGTCCACATCAAATCTTTCTCATAAGGGGTGTTGGCTTCACCTTTAATTTTCAATACGCCATTTTCTTCGGATACATTACCGTCTTTAATACCCAACTCCTGACCTAGGTCCAAAACGGGTTGATATTTTGCTTTAACACTCATGTTGTTATTTTTTTGGTTTATACTATAAATGAGAAACCAAGATAGCCATAAAAGTCACATTTTTCTTTATTTTTTTGGGAATACTGTAGGTCTTTCCTCCCAAAATAGGTAAAGATTTGTTATCCAAAAATTTAGTTGTATTTTTGCGCTCCTTTTTGACGAATAATCAAGGGAAAAAAGGAAACAAAAAGAAAATAACTACTTCTGTGGTAATCGTTTAACCCTTGTATCATCCGCAGAATACAAATTAATATCAGCAAAACAGATGGCTGAAGAAAAAAAACCAGCTGAAGCGGCAGAGAACGCAGAGGCTACCCAAGTTGCCGAGGCTACCCAAGAAGTAGCGACTACAGAGGCGGCAGAACAAAAAGAAGAAACCCCTAAACAAGACCCGCAGGAATTTTTAGCAAATTTTGATTGGGACAAGTACGAAGAGGGCATTGAGCGTGTGGACGATACCAAACTAAAGGAATTTGAGTCTTTAGTAGAGGAAAATTTTGTTGACACGGCAGATGCAGAGGTTGTAAAAGGACAAGTAGTCCATATGACGGACCGTGAGGCCATCATAGACATCAACGCTAAATCCGAAGGGGTAATCTCTCTTAACGAGTTTAGATACAATCCTGATTTAAAAGTTGGGGATACCGTTGAGGTCCTTATCGATATCAGGGAAGATAAAACAGGTCAATTGGTGCTTTCCCACAGAAAGGCAAGAACCATAATGGCTTGGGAGCGTGTGAACGGTGCGCATGATAAAGAAGAAATCGTTACCGGTTTTGTAAAATGCAGGACTAAAGGTGGTATGATCGTAGATGTATTTGGCATTGAAGCGTTCTTGCCAGGTTCGCAAATCGATGTGAAACCTATCCGCGATTACGATCAATATGTTGGTAAGACCATGGAGTTCAAGGTGGTTAAAATCAACCATGAGTTCAAAAACGTGGTAGTTTCCCATAAAGCACTTATTGAGGCCGATATAGAAGAACAGAAGAAGGAAATCATTGGTCAGCTTGAAAAAGGCCAAGTATTGGAAGGTGTTGTTAAAAACATCACTTCTTACGGTGTCTTTATCGACCTTGGCGGTGTTGACGGTCTTGTTCACATTACGGACCTTTCTTGGAGCCGTATCAACCACCCGAACGAGGTTGTTGAACTGGATCAAAAATTAAATGTGGTTATCCTTGACTTTGATGATAACAAATCAAGAATCCAATTAGGTCTTAAGCAATTGGAGAAACATCCATGGGATGCCCTTGGTGATGAAATCAAAATTGGTGATAAAGTAAAAGGTAAAGTAGTTGTTATTGCGGATTACGGTGCGTTTATTGAAGTTGCCGAAGGTGTTGAAGGACTTATCCATGTTTCTGAAATGTCTTGGTCTACACATTTACGTTCCGCACAGGATTTCGTAAAAGTAGGTGATGAGATAGAAGCCGTAGTATTGACCATGGATCGAGAAGACAGAAAAATGTCCCTTGGTATCAAGCAATTGACACCAGACCCATGGACGGACATTACCTCTAAATATCCTGTAGGTTCCAGACATAAAGGTATTGTTAGAAACTTTACCAACTTTGGTGTCTTTGTAGAAATGGAAGAAGGTATTGATGGATTAATTTACATTTCTGACCTTTCTTGGACCAAGAAAATCAAGCACCCATCAGAATTCGTTAATGTTAGCGATACTTTGGAAGTGGAAGTTCTTGAGTTGGACGTTGATGGAAGAAAACTAAGCCTTGGCCACAAGCAAACTACCGAGAATCCTTGGGATAAATATGCAGAGGAATTTGCAGAAGGTACCTTGCACAAAGCTGCGGTCAGTGACATTGTAGACAAAGGTGCTACCGTAGTCTTTAATGAAGATATCACCGGTTTTATTCCTTCCAGACATATGGAAAAGGAAGATGGTAAGAAAATCACCAAAGGTGAAGAAGTAGAATTTAAGATCATTGAGTTCAATAAGGATTTCAAACGTGTTGTGGCTAGTCACACCGCGATCTTTAGAGAGCAAGAAGAACGCAATGTAAGAACGGCCAAAAGAAAAATGGCCACTGCAGCAGATGAGGCAGCTCCTACTTTAGGGGACGCTAACTCCGCATTACAAGCGTTAAAAGATAAAATGGAAGCGGACGCTAAAAAGAAGTAAGCTTATCATTTTAAAGTTTAGGCAAAAGCCCTTGATGAAAATCAAGGGCTTTTCTTTTTTAGGAACATCCCTTTAGAATTCCTTACTTTTGTAATTCAAACGAGCTGTCTACATAGCCCATGAGTCAAAGAGTACTGCTTTCCGCCAAAGAGATTAATATCATATTACATCGTTTGGCTTGTCAATTGCTCGAAAACCACCTCGATTTTTCCAACACCGTCCTAATTGGCATACAGCCAAGGGGAATTTATTTGGCCAATCGTTTGGCAAAACTTCTAAAGGAAACCTATAAGATTAAGGACGTGGCCCTAGGTTCGTTGGATATCACTTTTTATAGGGATGATTTTAGGCGTGGTGACAAGATTTTGGAGGCCAACCAAACCAACATTGATTTTTTGGTTGAAAACAAAAAGGTGGTATTTGTAGATGACGTATTGTATACGGGTAGAAGTATACGTGCGGCATTAACCGCGGTGCAATCCTTTGGCAGACCTCAAGATATAGAACTGTTGACACTTATAGACCGCAGGTTTAGCAGGCATTTGCCCATACAGCCCAATTATAGGGGCAGGCAAGTAGATGCCATAAACAATGAAAGGGTGAAAGTAATGTGGGAGGAGAATGATGGGGAAGACGTCGTTTATTTGATAAGTACATAAATTGGGTTAAAGGTTGTGATTGGGATAATGAAAAAATCAGATGGATTCTTGGACGGGACGCAGGTAGCATTGAATTTTTATAATCTGGATAAGACCAATTCTAGTTTGGAGGTAATGAGGTAAAAAGTATCATGAGCGAACTAAGTACAAAACATCTACTCGGAATAAAATACCTTACTAAAAAGGATATTGACCTCATTTTTGAAACTGCCGACCATTTTAAGGAAGTTATCAACCGTTCCATTAAAAAAGTACCCACCTTAAGGGATATTACCATTGCCAATATCTTTTTTGAAAATAGCACACGGACCAAGCTTTCCTTTGAATTGGCAGAAAAAAGGTTATCTGCCGATGTTGTCAATTTTTCGGCCAGTCAATCCTCGGTTAAAAAAGGGGAAACCCTTATTGATACCGTCAATAACATTCTGTCCATGAAAGTGGATATGGTAGTTATGCGGCATCCTAATCCCGGAGCGGGGATATTCCTTTCCAAGCATGTAGACGCGGCAATCGTAAATGCAGGTGATGGCGCGCATGAACATCCAACACAAGCTTTGTTGGACTCCTATTCCATACGGGAGAAATTCGGGGATGTTAAAGGTAAAAATGTGGTTATCGTTGGGGATATTTTGCACTCTAGGGTGGCACTTTCCAATATTTTCGCCTTAAAACTGCAAGGGGCAAACATCAAAGTATGCGGTCCTAAGACCTTGATTCCAAAGCACATTGAATCTTTGGGGGTCGGTGTGGAAACAAATCTGGTAAAAGCATTGGAATGGTGTGATGTTGCCAATATGCTTCGCGTTCAGAATGAACGGATGGATATCAGCTATTTTCCTTCCACTAGGGAATACACCCAACAATTTGGGGTCACTAAGGACCTTTTGGACCAATTGTCCAAGGAAATCGTGATCATGCATCCAGGCCCCATAAATAGAGGGGTAGAAATTACCAGTGATGTGGCGGACTCCGGCCGATCCATAATTTTACATCAAGTGGAGAATGGGGTTGCCATACGTATGGCCGTACTATATTTATTGGCGTCAAAAATTAAGAAGGTATGATTTTAGATAAAGATGGAAATATAACGACCGTATCCCAAGAACATAGCACCTTGGTTACCTTTATTGATAACCTTAATACGAAGTATACCGACATTCAAAAAGACCATTTGATCATTAATTTATTCTCTTTTGAAACCTTGACCGCAAATGATATCCTTGAGTTCAAGGATTTGGCGGAACAACATACGAGTGCCAATAAATCCTTTGTGTTGGTTACCGGAAAAGTCTCCTATGACGATGTCCCAGAGGGAATCAATGTCGTGCCCACGCTGCAAGAAGCCAGGGACATTATTTCGATGGAAGAAATTGAACGCGATCTAGGCCTATGAAGCTAACAATATTGGGCTGTTACTCGGCCACGCCAAGGGCATTGACCAATCCCACTTCGCAAGTGTTGGAAATCAAAGGTAAAATGTTCTTGATCGATTGTGGAGAAGGCACCCAAGTACAGTTGCGCAAACAAAAAATCAAATTTTCCAGGATCAGCCATATTTTCATATCCCACTTACATGGCGATCACTTTTTTGGTTTGCCGGGCTTGGTTTCCACCTTTCGTTTGTTGGGGAGGGAAAAAGAACTCCATATCCACGGCCCAAAAGGCATTAAGGAAGCCATAACCCTGCTCTTAAAACTTGGGGATTCATGGACGGATTACCCGCTTTATTTCCATGAGTTGACTTCCAAGGAATCGGAAGTTGTTTTTGAAGATGAGAAGGTAACCGTAAGTACCATACCCTTAAAACATAGGGTGTATACCAATGGATTTTTATTTACCGAAAAACCGGGGCAACGTACCCTCAACATTGAGGCCGTCACTAAATACGGTATCGATAAAAGTGCGTTCAATAACATAAAAAATGGAAAAGATGCCGAGGCTTCTGATGGAAAAACCATCAAAAATGGGGAACTAACCTTTGATCCCCCTAAACCGAAGTCCTATGCGTTTTGCAGCGATACCGTGTATAATGAGGATATTGTACCCTTAATTGCCGGAGTGGATACACTGTACCACGAATCTACTTTTTTAGAAACAGAGGAACGTCTATGCCAAAAGACCAAGCATACTACGGCCAAACAAGCCGCTACCATTGCCAAAATGGCCCAAGCGAAGCAATTGATATTAGGCCACTACTCCACACGCTATAAAAGCTTGGAAGGCTTTAAGACCGAAGCGCGGACCGTTTTTGAATCGGTGGAACTGGCTGAGGACGGCAAAGTATTCGATCTTTAATTTTGTCACTGGGCATTTCTACTTCTGCTTTCTTTTCCAGAACTTTGTTATTCTACAGGGAAGGCTATGCAAAAAGATTTAAGCGACTACAGAAAATCCTATCAGAAGAGTGAATTGCTTGAGGGGGCGATAGATGAAAATCCGTTGCAACAATTTCAAAAATGGTTCTATGAGGTAGAGCAAACAGATGGTGTGGAAGAACCCAATGCCATGACGGTATCCACTATTGGAGGTGATGGTTTTCCCAAAAGCAGGGTGGTGTTAATGAAACGGTTCAGTCATGAAGGTTTTATTTTTTATACCAATTACGATAGTGAAAAGGGAAAGGCCATAGCAGCGAACGGAAAAGTCTGTTTGTCTTTTTTTTGGCCTATTTTGGAAAGGCAGGTCATTATTAAAGGGAACGCGGTTAAAATTGCCCCAAACCTATCCGATGGCTATTTTGAATCCAGGCCGGATGGCAGTAAATTGGGAGCTATTGCTTCCCAACAGAGTGAAGTGGTTGCCAGTAGGGAAACCTTGGAAAAGCGTTTGGAACAATTGGAAACGGAATATGTGGGGAAAGAAATTTTACGTCCCGCCAATTGGGGAGGATATTTGGTGGAGCCCGTATCCATGGAATTTTGGCAAGGTAGGCCCAACCGAATGCATGATCGTATACGCTATACCCTGCAAAAAGATTACAATTGGAAAATAGAACGGTTACAACCCTAGGGCTATGAAGACAATACTATTTGTGAGACACGGAAAATCTTCATGGGATTATGATGTTAACGATAAGGACAGGCCCTTAAAAGAAAGAGGCGTCGCAGATGCCCATAAGGTTTGCGGTGAATTAAAAAAACTTGGTCACAAGATCGATTTTATATACTCCAGTCCTGCCAATAGGGCGTTGCATACGGCCGTTATCTTTGCGCGTAATTTGGAGCATGATTTCAATCTTTTTAAGATTACCAATGCCCTGTACGATTTCTCTGGGGAGCAAGCATTACATTTTTTAAAAAACCTGGATGGGGCTTTTGAAACCGTCTTGGTTTTTGGTCATAATTATGCGTTCACTTCACTTGTAAATACGCTGGGAGATACCTATATTGAGAATGTTCCTACGGCAGGCTTGACCAGTATACAATTCGCTGTAAACCAGTGGAAAGAAATTGATAAGGGACAAACGGTAACAACAATTTTTCCAAGAGATCTAAGATAAAATGACAAGACCTAAGAACGAATATATCAATAGGGAGATCAGTTGGCTCCATTTTAATGATCGCGTACTTCAAGAAAGTGCCGATAAAGATGTCCCCCTTATTGAGCGACTTCGGTTTTTAGGAATTTTCAGTAACAACTTGGACGAGTTTTTTAAAGTACGTTATGCCACGGTAAAACGTATCGTAGATGCGGGAAAATCCGGTAAAAGTGTCCTTGGTGGCGAAAAAGCAAAGGATCTGTTAGAGGAAATCACCAAGAATGTCATTCAGTTACAAGCCAAAAGTGGACGGGTATTGGAATCCATCCAACGTGAGCTTGCCACAGAACAGATATTTATCATTGATGAAACCCAGGTAGAGCCGCATCAAGATGCCTTTGTACGGGACTACTTTTCAAAAAAGGTCAATCCAGAATTGCTTACCATCATTTTAAACAACCTTCATGAGTTTCCGACCTTAAAGGATACAGCAGCCTATTTGGCAGTTAATTTGTTGCTGAACGATACTAATATTGATCGCAACCAGTACGCCCTTATAGAGATTCCAAAACGCTTGAACCGCTTTGTGGTCCTACCGGAAGAAGATGGTAAGAACTACATTATGATCGTGGATGATGTGATTCGCTATTGCATGGGTCAAATATTCACCATGTTCGATTTTCAAGAGGTATCCGCCCATATGATCAAAATCACTCGGGATGCGGAGTTGGATATGGACAATGACTTGAGTAAAAGTTTTATCGATAAAATTTCTTCCAGTGTAGAGCATAGGAAAATTAGCGATCCGGTACGTTTTGTCTACGACAAAAGTATAAAAATGGATACGCTAAGGTTTCTAAAGGAAAAAATGAATATTGAGGAAACGGATAGCGTTATCCCAGGTGGTAAGTACCATAACCGGAGGGACTATATGGGTTTTCCAAGCCTTGGAAGGTCAGATTTGCAGTATGAAAACATAAAACCGCTACCCGTTAAGGACTTTCATTTAGAGGGGAGTATCCTTGGGCAAATAGCGGTTAGGGATTATATGATATATACCCCATACCAAAGTTATTCCTATGTCATTAACTTTCTAAAGGAAGCCGCGTTAGATCCGCAAGTAAAGCGAATCAAACTAACGGTTTACAGATTGGCCAATAACTCCCAAGTAGCCGCGGCATTGATCAACGCCGCAAAAAATGGCAAGGAAGTTACGGTACAGATAGAATTACAGGCACGGTTTGATGAGCAGGCCAATATTAAATACGCCAATATTTTTCAGGAAGAAGGCATACGCCTGATTTTTGGTATTCCAGGGCTTAAAGTGCATACCAAAGTGTGTTTTGTGGAACGTGAGGAGGGTGATCAGCTAAAGCGATACGGTTTTATCAGCACTGGGAATTTTAATGAATCCACGGCCAAAATATATACGGATTACACCTTGTTTACCGCACATGATGGGATTTTAAAGGAAGTGAACAAAGTATTCGACTTTTTTGATGTTCCCTATAAAATCAATAAGTACAAGCATTTAATCGTTTCGCCGCATTATACCAAAAATGTCTTCATGAAGCTTATTGATGAAGAAATTGCAAATGCTAAAGTGGGTAAGGAGGCGTATATCAAAATAAAAATGAACAGTTTTACCTCCTATAAAATGGTGGATAAACTGTACGCTGCGAGTAGGGCAGGAGTAAAGGTTCAAATGATCATACGGGGAATTTGTTGCTTGATTCCTGGAGTGGAAGGTATGAGTGAAAATATTGAAGCCATCAGTGTGGTCGATAAGTTTCTGGAACATCCAAGAATTTTCATTTTCGGTAATGATGGTGATCCAAAGGTGTATATTTCTTCTGCCGATTGGATGACCCGTAATCTGGACTATAGGGTTGAGGTTGGATGTCCAATTTATGATGAGGGGGTTAGACAGGAATTATTGGACACCTTTGAAATTTCATGGAAGGATAACATAAAAGCAAGGGTATTTTCCGATAAACACGATAATGCCTATAAAGATGACGATAAGCCTAAAGTAAGGTCGCAATTTGCCATGTACAATTATTACCGAAGAAAGCTGGACGGGTAGTATTATCCGTGGATGGTTTCTTTTTTGCCCAAATCTTTCATGATTTGTGCTTCATAATCCAGTAAGTCTTGCCATTTTTGGTCAACAACTTCCCGCTCCCCGTATTTGCGGGCAAATTGTAAAAACATGGTATAGTGGTTGGCCTCGCTTACCATTAATTTTCGGTAAAATTCCGCCAATTCGGTATCAGCAATGTTTTCGGACAATAAGCGAAAGCGCTCACAGCTTCTAGCTTCAATCAAGGCAGCATACAAAAGCCTATGCACCAAATGGGTTTCGCGGCTACCTCCCTTTGGAAAGAATTTAAGGAGTTGCAATACGTATTCATCCTTTCTTTCCCTTCCTAGGGTCCAACCCCTTTTTAAGATATTGTCATGGACCATATTAAAATGTCCCATTTCCTCTCGCGCCAAGGCCGTCATCTCTTTTACCAAATCAGATTTTTCCGGAAATCCTATAATCAATGATATGGCTGTACTTGCGGCTTTCTGCTCGCAATATGCATGATCGGTTAAGATCTCTTCAATGTTCTTTTCAACGATATTGACCCATCTAGGGTCCGTAGGAAGTTTTAAACCAAGCATGTCTGTAGTATTTACCAGCGGTAAAGATATTGAACTCATTTAAACTTTTTCAATTGGCTAAAAAAATGCTCTTTTTAAGCCTGTTTTTACCTTTTTTTCTTTCCGTAGCCCTGCTACCTGCCTCGCGGCAAGGCGGGTGCAAATCAAAAAAGTCTTTAGCAGGGCAAAAAATATCTAATTTTCACTTCAATCCAAAAAGCTTAAATGAGTTCATTAAGTATTATGGTAAAATATAATAATCCACTCATCTGATAGTTATCTTTGTGGTAGATAGTAACATCCCTAATTGCAATAGGCAAAAAGATGCAAAAAGATTCTTGGAAATACCTTGCTTCAATTCTTGAACTACGTTCGGAAGGGCCGGCCTATCAATGGTTTACTGAGCGCCTGGACCTTATCCTAGAAAAATCCTCGGCTAGGGAACTGTATTTGACATACAGTCTTTGTGCAACAAAATTTTCTAGTGCTGTTTTAGAGGATATCGATTTAAATGACCCTGCATTAAAAAACTATTTAATAGAAAAAAAGGCCTCTTTGTTGACCATTGCAAGAATTTACCTTTTAGGTAAGGTTGTTGCCACCAATACAGATGTATTTAAGGAAAAAGTACAGAATTTAATTCAGATTGCGGACACTGGGGAGCTGGAGACCTTTTTAAAGTTTCTCATATTACTTCCCAATCCGGAAGATTACCTTTTTGCCGGTGTTGAAGCCTTACGCACTAACATTGCTATTGTTTTTGATGCCATTGCGTTAAAAAACCCGTATCCCGCTGCCTATTTTAACGACCAGCAATGGAACCAAATGTACCTTAAGGCCGCTTTTATGCAAAGGGACTTAGGGGATATTGAAGCTGTTGACCAACGGGCAAATAAGGAGCTCACCAGAATTATATCGGATTATGCCCATGAGCGTTGGGCGGCGTCCAGGACCATAGACCCGGACTTCTGGCGTCCGGTTTCCAATTTTTTGGAAGGCCCGCTAGTAGATGACGTGAAACGCTTATTGCAAAGTGATAATGCTATTGAGGTCAAAGCGGGAACCTTGGTATGTTGCCATTCCAAGCTACCAATAGCAAAAGATTTACTGAAACTTAGACCAGAATTTATAGATGCAGTTAAGACGGGTGCCTTAACGTGGAAAAACCTTAAAAATTAATATGGAAGAAAAGTTACAATTCATAGACCCCCATGTACATATGACCTCTAGGACTACTGATGATTATGAGGCTATGGCAAAAGCGGGCGTGGTTGCCGTTATAGAACCTTCCTTTTGGCTGGGACAACCAAGGACGCAAGTGGGTTCTTTTCAAGATTACTTTAGCAGTTTGGTAGGTTGGGAACCGTTTAGGGCAAGCCAGTTTGGTATAAAACATTATTGTACCATTGGTTTAAACTCCAAGGAAGCCAATAACGAAGCCCTTGCAGAGCAGGTCATGGAGCTGTTGCCCCTGTATTTGCATAAAGAAAATGTGGTCGCCGTTGGGGAGATTGGCTATGATGATCAAACCCCTGCGGAGGATAAGTATTTTAGGGAACAACTGGAACTGGCCAAAGCTTTTAATATGATGGTGCAAGTGCATACCCCGCATCGTGATAAAAAGGCAGGCACCATTAGAAGCATGGAAGTTTGCTTAGAACATGGTTTAGACCCAAGCACCGTGGTCATTGATCATAATAATGAGGAGACGGTAAAGGATGTTTTGGACAGGGGCTTTATAGCCGCTTTTACCATATACCCCAAAACAAAGATGGGGAACGAACGCATGGCAGAAGTGGTCAAGAAATTTGGAGGCAACAATATTATTGTTGATAGCTCTGCAGATTGGGGGGTTAGCGATCCGTTGGCCGTTCCAAAAACAGCAGGCTTGATGCTTAGACGGGGCATCGCAAGAGAGGACGTCATCAAAACCTGTTATCAAAATGCTTTGGACACTTTTGGAAGGTCTGGAAAGATGAAAGAAGAACATTGGAACAATGCCCAAGGAATAGACCAGAGGGAGCTTTTCAATGAGAATAGTGTACTACGTGGACAAGAACCCAAGGTGGACAATGACAAAATTGTTTAATGCAAAAAAAGCTCAAGGGATACTTACAATTATGTAGACCGGCCAACCTACCTACGGCCGCCGCGGATGTTTTGGCAGGCTTGGCGATTGCCGGTATAAGTACTTCACAAACCGCTTTTTGGGATTTTAACCTCCATTTTTCCATAGATGCGATACTATTGGTACTCGCATCGGTATTGCTATATGCGGGAGGGGTGGTGATGAATGATGTTTTTGACCTTGCTATTGATGTAGTAGAGCGACCGGAACGCCCCATCCCTAGTGGAGTAGTTCCTTTGAAACATGCACGATTTTTCGGTTTATTGCTCTTGTTTTTAGGAATCATAGCGGCATTTGTGGTAAGCAATCACACAGGTATAATAGCTTTGATATTGACTTTAGCTATTTTGTCGTACGACAAATACGCTAAACACCATAGCTTTTTTGGACCGTTGAATATGGGTGTCTGCCGAGGACTCAATGTACTCTTAGGAATTGCATACCTTCAAAGCTGGGAGCAATGGCCCTACTGCTTGGTTCCCATTATCTTTGTATTCGCCATTACCATGATCAGTCAGGGGGAAGTACACGGAAAAAACAAGGGTAACATCCTATTGGCGGGGATTTTATATGTATTTGTTATTTTTTACGTTAGTTATATGAACCAAAATACGGCGATGCCATTTTTGTATCAATTACCATTCTTAGTTTTGTTTGCGGGTATGGTGCTTTTGCCCTTACGCAAGGCGTATAAGGCCAATATACCACAGAACATTAAAAAAGCGGTAAAGGCAGGGGTAATCTCTATAGTGGTTTTAGATGCGGCAATGGCAGTCGCGCATGCAAATTTGGGTTATGCACTGGGTATTCTTTTACTTTTACCATTATCCATGGTGTTGGCCAAGCTTTTTGCAGTAACTTAATTTTGATGTATGACCGATAGGCCTTCCATTATACAAGAATTTAGCGTACCGTACCGGTATCAGCTCCATTTTACGGACAATTTGTTTGATAAACAAAACGCCCTTTTAGTAGAGACCATTCAAAAAAGTACCCAAAACGATATAGCCAAACTTCTTTTTGTCATTGATGAAAACGTACTATTGGCGCATCCGGCATTGGAAAACGATATAAAATCATACTGCAAACATCACAAGGAAAACCTTCAATGTCGGTTCATTTTACCGGTTGCTGGCGGAGAGTTGTCCAAAGATGGAGACGCAGAAGTACAGAAGGTACTACAGGCGATAAGTGATTATGCCATTTGCAGACATTCTTTTGTTATCGTCATTGGCGGGGGTGCGGTCATCGATATGGCCGGTTATGCCGCTGCCACGGCCCATAGGGGGGTTCGACTTATTCGCGTTCCTACTACGGTTTTGGCACAGAACGATGCCGCTGTTGGGGTAAAGAACGGAATCAATATTTTATCCAAGAAAAATTTTCTGGGAACATTTGCCCCACCATATGCCATTATTAATGATGCCGTTTTTTTAAAGACCTTGGAACAACGGGATTGGATATCCGGTATCGCGGAAGCCGTAAAAGTTGCCTTAATAAAGGATGCAGGATTTTACAATTTTATAAGTAAAAATGCCCAACAGTTGGCGGAACGCGCTATGGAACCCATGGCACATCTTATTTATAGATGTGCGGAATTGCATATGGACCATATTGCACTTGGAGGGGACCCTTTTGAAAGTGGCTCTTCCAGGCCTTTGGATTTTGGACATTGGGCCGCACACAAACTGGAACAGATGACCAACTACGCGCTAAGGCATGGGGAGGCTGTAGCTATTGGCATAGGGTTGGACGTTACCTACGCCCATCGTATTGGTTTTATTGATGAGGCAACCAAAAACCACATCTTACAGACGCTGACCGATATTGGTTTTGATCTGCACTTACCGGTGGATAATCCAGATGACGTTAGCGAGCTCTTAAAAGGTATTGAGGAGTTTAGGGAACACCTTGGTGGTGAGTTGACCATAACCCTCATTACCGCTATCGGCACAAAAAAAGATGTACACCAAATAGAGTATTCAAAAATGGAGGAAGCCATCGCGTTAATGGCCACACCTAAAAAAGTTACAATTTAGATGTGGTTGGAAAACGTTGGACATCTTACCTATTGCACCAATGTACATCCGGGGGAAAATTGGAAAACGACCTTTGAAAGTCTTCAAGCCTACGTACCCCGTATAAAGCAATCCGTGTCGAAAAACGCCAAGTTTGGACTTGGACTTCGCTTATCCAATATTGCAAGTTTAGAGCTAGATCAAAAAGACAATCTTTCGGTTTTTAAGGAATGGTTGGAGGCCAACGACCTGTATGTGTTTACCATGAATGGCTTTCCTTATGGTAATTTTCATAACGAACGGGTGAAGGATGATGTACATTCACCAGATTGGACTACTACGGCTCGATTGGAATATACCCAGCGCATGTTCAGGCAGTTGGAGGCATTGCTGCCGGATGGAATGGACGGCGGAATTTCTACTTCCCCGATAAGCTATAAACATTGGC
Source organism: uncultured Croceitalea sp. (assembly GCA_937926215.1). Classification (GTDB taxonomy): domain Bacteria; phylum Bacteroidota; class Bacteroidia; order Flavobacteriales; family Flavobacteriaceae; genus Croceitalea. Next base: position 21,105 of record CALEYA010000133.1, read on the forward strand.
ATAAAACCGAAAAAGATAAGAATGCGGCCATGCAAAAAGGGGCACAGCAGCTATTGCAAGTGGCCGTGCAGCTGTATGAAATGGAGCTGGCATCCGGCAAGTACCTACATTTGGATATTGAACCAGAACCTGATGGCCTAATTGAAAACAGCGATGAGGTCCTTACTTTATTTCAAGAGTATCTCGTTCCCCAAGGGATTTCCTTGTTTTCGCGCTATGGTATGGATGCAAAAAAAGCTGAGAAAACTATAAAACGATATCTTACCGTATGTTATGATGTCTGCCATTTTTCACTTGCTTTTGAAGAACCGGAGCTCACATTTTCGAAATTTTCGGAAAACGGAATCAAAATTGGCAAGGTGCAGGTAAGTGCTGCCCTTAAAATATTGAGTGACCAAGAAAACCTGGAAGACATCTGGACCGCTTTGGACCAATTCAATGAGCCTACCTATTTGCATCAGGTTACTACATTAAAAAATGGAAAAGTCCATACCTATCCAGATTTGCCGGAAGTCTTACAACAAAAAAAACCGTTCAAGGAATTACGGGCACATTTTCATGTCCCTATTTTTTTGGAACGATTTGGAACCTTGTATTCAACCCAAGACCATATTCTAAAGGTAATCGCCTTTTTAAAGAAAAGTCAAGTTTCCAAACATTTGGAGATCGAGACCTATACATGGGAAGTACTTCCTCCAGATTTAAAATTGGAACTTTCCGCATCTATCATCCGGGAAATTAATTGGTTTAAAAGCGAACTGGTATGAAGAAAACCGTTGTCATCAATGTTGTTGGTCTTACCAAAAGGCTTATAGGAAAGCATACGCCCTTTATAGAATCGTTTTTAACATCGGGGAGCCATAGTTATGTGGAACCCGTTGTTCCAGCGGTAACCTGTACCGCCCAATCTACTTATCTTACGGGACAATGGCCCAGTAAACATGGTATTGTGGGTAATGGATGGTATTTTAAGGATGAATGTGAAGTAAAGTTCTGGAGACAGTCCAATACATTGGTGGAAGCCCCAAAACTTTGGGATGTTTTAAAAGCGGAAAATAAAGGATTTAGCTGTGCCAATATGTTTTGGTGGTACAATATGTATTCCAGTGTGGATTTTAGCGTGACGCCAAGACCTAATTATTTGGCCGATGGGAGAAAAATACCCGATGTGTATTCCCATCCGCCTGAACTCAGGGATAGCTTGCAAAAGGAATTGGGAACCTTTCCCTTATTCCATTTTTGGGGCCCAAAAACCTCTATAAAATCCAGTCAATGGATTGCAGACGCGTCCATAAAGACGGATAAGCTGCATGACCCCACCCTAACGCTTATCTACCTGCCCCATCTTGATTATAACATCCAACGACATGGTTTGGATTTTGATAAAATTGGAAAAGACCTTTTGGAAATCGATAAGGTTGTGGAGCAATTGGTGTCCTACTATAAAAACGAGGATACCAACATTGTCTTGTTATCAGAATATGGAATAACCAATGTAAACCGACCTATCCATCTCAATAGGGAGTTACGAAAAAACGGGAATTTGACCATTCGTTTGGAAAGGGGATTGGAATTGTTGGACCCTGGTGCCAGTCAGGCTTTTGCCGTTGCGGATCATCAGGTATGCCATATCTATTTGAACGACAAGACGAACAAAGCGGACATCAAAAAAATGGTGGAGAGCGTTCCCGGTGTGGAGCAAGTACTTGAAGGTGCGGATATCACGGACGCCCATTTAAATCATGATAGGGCAGGGGACCTTATTGCTATTGCGGACGAACGTTCCTGGTTTACTTACTATTTTTGGCTGGACGATGCCAAAGCCCCGGACTATGCCAGAATGGTGGATATCCATAAAAAACCGGGATATGATCCCGTTGAGATGTTTACCGACCCAAAGGACAAACTGGTAATTCCTAAGATTTTATGGAAATTGCTTAGAAAGAAACTGGGCTTTAGAACGGTAATGGATGTGATTCCTCTTAAGGCAGAGCTGGTCAAGGGATCTCATGGCCGCAGACCGGAAAATCAAGAAGATTGGCCTATATTTATAACGGATGCCAAAAATGCACCTGATAAAAATCAGCTTTTAGCAACCGATGTTTTTAGTACTTTAAAAAAAATAGTAAACAACGACCAATGAAACTTTTCTTTAAAATTTTAGCCTTTTTATTCGCCCTACTTTTTTTATGGGGTGCTGCCGTACAATACAATGACCCAGACGCTATAAAATGGTATGCTATCTATGGTATGGGGGCCCTGGCTTCGCTACTCTTTGCATTGGACAGGTTTAAGTTTTTATGGGCCTTGTTCCTATTTGGGTTTTATCTGGGCTACAGTATTTACAATTGGCCGGATGTTTTTGAGGGTGTAACCATTGGTGAGGGTGATATTGTTAATGTGGAGCGGGGAAGGGAAGCACTCGGTACATTGATTTTAGCCGTGGTGATGTTGGTTTATGCTGTACGGATCAAGTTTTTTTCGGCATCAAAGGTCTAGGTCGAACTCTTTTCGCAAAAGGTCGATAGCTGGATTTTTTTCCTTTAGTTTTTCATATTTTTCCTCTGGGGTAAACGCATACTTTTTGTTCTGCGCTTCGTTTACGGTTATATGAAGGGTAATATCGTAATTCTGTAATTTTTCCTTTAAAAAATTAAGCATTAAACTCTGTTCCCGTTCCACTTCTTTTTTCATGGTAGAATTGGGAAGTTCTATGCAAATGGTAGTGCCGTCCTTTAATTTTGGCACATCGGATTGCAAATTGGCGGACAAAATCTTTTTTCCTTTAGCGTCCAGTTTTTTTACGAATTCATTCCAGTAGGATTGCATATCCTTTTCTTCAAACACATTCGTTGGAAGGGTAATCGTTTTTTCACTGTCTACCTTGGAATTTTCATACTCCTTTTTTGCTTTTATACTGGAGATGGAAAGCCCGGAAACCCTATTGGAAGCACTTTTTAAGTCTATTTTTTTAACAACATGCTTTGTTGTTTCTGGACTTATGGGCTCTGCAATAGTTGCCTTAGTCTCTTCTGGGTCAGGTGGCAGAACTGTTTTGGGAGTGCCTTCTAAAGGTTGGTTTGGAAGTTCGGCACCTTCTTTTTCTATGGGAGCAGGCGTACTTTCTTCGTTTGCTTCAACTGGAGGCATTTCTTCCGTAATGGAGAACTTCTTTTCAGGTGCTTTCGTAAAAGGTTGGTTTCTGTAATAGGTGGCGGGTACTATGAAATCAGGCTTTTTTTTTTCAGCATCAAAATTTATGGAAGCCAATTTCATCAAGCATAGTTCCACCAAAAGACGCTGGTTTTTACTTAACTTATAGTTGAGGTCGCAGGTATTGGCCAATTCCAAGGCCTTCAATAAAAAGGCTTTGTCCGTTTCTTGGGACTGTTCCAAATACTGTTTTTGGGTAGCTTCACCCACTTCTAATAAGGAAATGGTTTCTTGGTGTTGACACACCATCAAATCCCTAAAGTGCGATGCCAGTCCGCTAATAAAATGCTGGCCATCAAAACCTAAGGCCAAGGTTTTGTTGAAAAGGAGTAATAATTCTGGAATATTGTTGTCCAACAATAGTGTTGTTGTCTTGAAAAAGGTATCGTGGTCTAAAACGTTAAGGTTTTCCGTTACCGCCTTTCTGGTCAAGTTTTTACCGGAAAAACTGACGACCCTATCAAAAATGGAGAGGGCATCACGCATGGCTCCATCGGCCTTTTGGGCAATAACATGGAGGGCATCATCTTCAGCATCGATCCCTTGCTCCTCGGCAATATACTTGAGATAATTAGCGGCATCCTTAACGGTAATCCTCTTAAAGTCAAAAATCTGGCACCGTGATAGGATGGTAGGGATAATTTTGTGCTTTTCCGTGGTGGCCAAGATAAAAATTGCATGCTTTGGCGGTTCTTCCAAGGTTTTTAAAAACGCATTAAAAGCAGCTTGGGAGAGCATATGGACCTCATCAATAATATACACTTTGTACTTCCCTACTTGGGGAGGTATGCGCACTTGGTCCGTTAAGCTACGAATGTCATCTACGGAATTATTGGATGCGGCATCCAGCTCAAAAATATTAAAGGCGAAATCCTCGTGGACCGTTTCATTCCCATCCTCATTGATTTTTTTCGCCAATATGCGCGCACAAGTAGTTTTGCCAACGCCCCGTGGGCCACAGAAAAGAAGGGCCTGCGCTAAATGGTTGTTGGCAATGGCATTCTCCAAGGTATCCGTAATGGCCTGTTGCCCTACAACATCTTTAAATGTCTGGGGGCGATACTTTCTGGCCGATACAACAAAAGGTTCCAAGGTGCTTTTTTTTGAATACTTACAAATATAAAAATACCCTTGGGGTTGGTGCTATCATGCGTAAAAACACATCCACTTTTTATCAACAATTGGAGTACCTTTGCCGGAGCAGGCCACCTTATCGCATTCCATGAATTTGGAATGAGGAAAGTCCGGGCACCGTAGTGCGGCATAGCGGGTAACGCCCGTCATTCGTCTTTGACGAAGCGGACAAGTGCAACAGAAAGCAAGTACAGTTAGGCTGTAGTGAAATCAGGTAAACTCTATGCGGTGAAACGTCATGTATACCAGTGTTAAAGGGCTGCACGTCCAAACTGGAGGGTAGGCGGTTAGAGCTTTTGGGCAACCAAAAGTCCAGATAAATGATAAGGGCCCGCCTTAGGTGGGAACAGAATCCGGCTTATGGCCTGCTTTTAAAATAAAAAAGCCGAACAATCCGTTCAGCTTTCTATTAAGTTCAGATTGTATCAAATCCTGCTTAGCGTAAAAATTACTGAACCTGATATCATTTCTTCTACATCATTTTCTTCTCGGGTAATCTCAATATTTTGTGAGATGGTAAGGTTACCATCCCCGTCCAAAACCACATCTAGACGGTTATCCAAATCTTCAACATCCAAACTAAAATCCATAAGGTTGAGTCCAAGCGCCTCTAAATCGATTTCCAGGATATCATCCTCAAAAGTATAGGAACCACTGGCGTTATCCGTGGTTATGGTTTCCCTTTCCTCACTAACAGGAATTCCTCCCAGACTGCCCACGACCACAACATCATAACTACCGTTGGCCTCATAGGTGTTTTCGGTAAAAGTTATCGTGTAGTCAAAGTTTTCACCCGTAATTCCCACATTGCCAGGAGCGGCAATTCCTTGAATTTCAAAAGTTCCTTCAATATCACCTTGTAACCTTGTAAGGGACCAAGACCCAATCAAGCTTTGTACATCTTCCTGCGTGGTTTCTTCATCATCAGAATTACATGATGTAAATGCAATTGCAAAGACAATAAAGACAATAAGTTTCAAGTATTTCATGGCGTTTTTTATTCTCTTTAGGTAAAATTATGGTAATTAATGATTAACGCCCAAAAAAACTAAATATACTGCTCCCATATTTACGTTTTTCCTGGAAATGGGGCAACTCCGAGAGACTTTTATGGGACGCATGTTCTAAAACCAAAAGACCCTCATCGGACAGCAGTTCCTTGGAGAACACCAAATTTGCCAAGTTGGATAGCTGTTCTTCGTTAAAGTCATAAGGTGGATCGGCAAAAATAATATCGAACTTTTCCTTGGTTTTGGAAAGGTAGGCAAACACATCCGCCTTAACGGTATCTATATCCAACTCTAGGGTTTTGGCCGTTTTGGAGATAAAGCTTACACAGGCTGCATGGGCATCTACCGCTTTTACGGAGTGCGTGTTTCTGGATGCAAACTCAAAACTTATGTTTCCCGTTCCGGAGAAGAGGTCCAAGACCGCAACATCTTCAAAATAATAGCGATTGTTCAAAATATTGAAGAGTCCTTCTTTTGCCATATCCGTGGTTGGCCTAACAGGGAGTTTTTTTGGGGCGGTAAGACGTTTGCCTTTTAACTTGCCGGAAATGATTCTCATCCTTAATTGTTTAGCAGACTTAAATCAATGGTATCTTCCCCAGTTCTTGTGGGAGCTACCAAAGCGTTCAATGGTTCAAACACGGCAATATGTTTGATATATTGGTAACAAAGTTTGTAGGTGGGGTCATTCTCATCCACGGCACCAAAAAATAATAGCCTGCAACGCTCCGTATCTAAATTCAATTGTTCATAGGTAAACAGGATGTAGTATAAGAAATCTTCTTTGCTCTGGTACTGAAACTGATTGTATAATAAGAGCTTTTTACCGTCCAAAGCCGTTAACTGGAAAGTTTTTTCGCTAACATGAACATAGCAAACCTCTTCCGTAATGTTCTTTTGATTGAAAACGGTTTGTAAAACTAAAGTACTTTGGTGGTTGTAATCGAATTCCCCAAAGAGTTCAAAAACATAGTTGTTGATATTGGTAAACGGCACATAAACGATAACGATATCCTGATTTTTAAGCTCATCGAACGCGATCTCGTCATTGGCCAAAAGTTTGGTGTTGAACTTGAGGTAGTTGGCCATTTCATTAGGCTCAAAAAGCGATTTTGGCACTAACGCAAACATGTCGTTTTTATGGGTTACCGCCACTTCGGCATAGGTTTTTTCCAAAACGGCACGGCGCTTAAAAAGTGCTTTTAAGGTCTTGAGTAAATTATAGGGGGAAGAAGTAGTTTCAAAGCGCTCTTCGTCCGCCAATACAATCTCTTGCGAAATGGTATCCACAACAAAAAAAGAAAGTCCATTCAAGCTAACTTGAATGGACAACTTTTTAAAATCATCAGGAACAGTTTTTGCTGAACCCTTATTTGTCTCCTTTTCTGTCATAAATTGGAGGCCAGTTACCGTTAGTGCTTACTTCTGTCATGGAGCCTACTTTAATTTCACTTCCATTTACTTCTTCCACACTGTTGTATGCTTTTTCTTTTGCCAATAAATCTTTAGGCTGATCATATAAAACAACGTCTTTTTTAACTTTTGCTTCAAATACCGGCGCACGGTAACCACTTTTATCAACATGGCCCGCATCCATGGTAAACTTTTCACCATTTTGTGCATAAGGCACTTCCATCATGCTTTTATATCGGTCGTCGTTTTTAAACAAAGAATCCTTGACCTTAACAAAACCTAGGGTGTCGATGATTACCGTATCTTTTTGGAGTTCAATTTGATACACCTTGTCAAACCTCATAAAAGAAGAATCGCGTTGTTGGGTGATGACATAGCTCCCGGTGTCAACAAACTTTACCAGACTATTGAAATTCTTGGCGTATTTACCATTTACGGTCTTGTATGCCTCTTGCGAGTTTCTGACGTCCTTCAATTTAGAAATGACCTCAGAGAAACGTTCTTGGCGAACCTTATTGAACTCAATGGGCGCATTCACAGATCTAAAGATTAGATAGCCTAAAATTATACATACAATCCAAAGTACAATTTGTATTACGGTCTTCATTTTATAAGTGTTAATTAGATATAGTGGTTATTCACAAATCTACAATTTTTTTTTAATCACGAAAGTTTTTGCCTTAAAAATGATGCCTATATTTGAGGGGTCATGAGCGACCTGAAACCCAAGGATTTTCAACGTATCTTATTGGATAAATTTCCACACAGCCCCACGGTTTTGCAAGAGCAAACCTTGGGAGGACTCAGTGAGTTTGTTTTGGGCTCTACAACGGATAGTCTGTTTCTGCTAAAAGGGTACGCCGGTACGGGAAAAACGACCATAGTGGGCAGTCTGGTAAAGCAGTTATGGCATGCGAAGACCAAGGCGGTGCTTATGGCACCAACGGGACGGGCAGCAAAAGTAATGTCCAACTACGCGAATACCTTGGCGTATACCATCCATAGAAAAATATATTTTCCAAAAAAGCAGTCAGGGGGTGGCGTCCAATTTGTGCTGGCACCCAATAAGCATCGGAATACGGTTTTCATTGTTGATGAAGCTTCCATGATACCGGATGCCCCATCGGATTCCAAATTGTTTGAGAACGGCTCCCTTTTGGATGATTTGATACAATTTGTCTACTCTGGCCATCAGTGTAAGTTGCTCTTGGTGGGTGATACGGCACAATTACCACCCGTGAAATTGGATTTAAGTCCGGCATTGAATGCCAATACTTTGGAACTGCATTATAATAAGGATGTGATTGAGGTTGAATTGAACGAGGTCATGCGGCAAGTAGGGGAGTCGGGCATTTTATTCAATGCTACCAATTTGCGGGAACAGCTTCAATCCGGTTATTTTGATGACTTTAAATTTAATTTGGACGGGTTTAATGATATTGTTCGCTTGGTGGATGGCCATGAAATCCAGGGGGCTATCGATGATTCTTATGCCACAAATGGAAAAGAAGATACAGCCATTATCGTACGCTCCAACAAACGGGCCAATCTCTATAACGAAAATATAAGACAGCGTATCTTGTTCTTGGATAATGAGATTGCCGTAGGGGATTATATGATGGTGGTGAAGAACAATTATTTTTGGTTAAAAACCACTTCCGAAGCCGGGTTTATAGCCAACGGTGACATTATAGAAATCCTGGAACTCTTCGCAATTAAAGAACTTTATGGTTTTAAATTTGCCGAGGTCAAAGTGCAAATGGTGGACTACCCCAACCAAAAACCTTTTGAAACGGTCTTGTTGTTGGATACCGTTGCCGCGGAAACCCCGTCTTTATCCTATGAGGATGGTAATCGATTGTACCAGGAAGTATCCAAGGATTATGCCCATGAAAAATCGAAATACAAACGTTTTCTTGGGGTCAAAAACAACAAGTATTTTAATGCATTGCAGGTCAAGTTCTCCTATGCCATTACTTGCCATAAATCCCAAGGGGGGCAATGGGACACCGTATTTGTAGAACAGCCCTATATGCCCAACGGAATGGATAAGGAGTATTGTAGGTGGTTATATACGGCGGTGACCCGTGCCAAGAACACCTTATACCTCATCGGATTTAAAAACGATTTTTTTGTTGACAATGAATAAGCTACTTTAGTGAAAAAGGAATACCAATGAACATGGAGACCATTATCAGTATTTTTTTAGGCGTTGGCTTGGCCGCTTCTGCCGGGTTTCGCGTTTTTTTGCCCTTGTTCGCCCTAAGTTTAGCCAGCTATTTTGGCGTTTGGGAGCTTAATGATAGTTGGACGTGGATTGGCAGTTTGGCTGCGGTCCTTACCCTTGGTATCGCAACGGTGATAGAAATATTCGCTTATTTCATCCCTTGGGTTGATAATCTATTGGACAGTATCGCATTGCCTTTGGCAGCAATAGCGGGAACAGCGGTCATGGTTTCCACGGTAGCCAACCTAGATCCGGTGATTACATGGTCTCTGGCAATCATTGCGGGCGGGGGTACCGCTTCGGCCATCAAAGGGGCGAACGCAGCAGGAAGATTAACGTCGACCGCAACCACGGGAGGCATTGCCAATCCCGTAGTTGCAACAGTAGAAACCGGTACTGCGGTAGCAGTGAGTACGGCATCTATATTTGCACCCACATTGGCGGTTATTTTGGTCATCGTCATCCTATTTTTCATTTTTTCCATTTATAGAAAGCTAAGGCCTAAATCAAAACCATAAAATCAATATAGATTTGAAAGTTATTTCCATGATACCGGCCAGATATCAGGCATCCAGATTTCCTGCCAAATTAATGCAAGATTTAAACGGAAAGCCTGTAATCCTTAGGACGTATGAAGCCGTTGTTGCCACGGAACTTTTTGATGCTGTCTATGTGGTTACGGATAGCGATCTTATCTATCAACTCATACGGGAACATGGCGGTAAGGCCTTAATGAGCCAACAGGAACATGAAAGCGGCAGCGACCGTATTGCAGAGGCCGTAGTGGATTTGGATGTAGATGTAGTGGTCAACGTACAGGGGGATGAACCTTTTATAGACAAACATAGTTTGGCAGAGGTCATACAAATCTTCCATAAGGATATGGAAAAGGAAATAGACTTGGCCTCTTTAATGACCCCAATAACGGATTGGGAGGAGATAAACAATCCGAATACGGTTAAAGTAATCGTGGACAATAATAGTTTTGCCCTATACTTTTCACGTTCGCCAATTCCGTATCCCAGGGATAAAAAGGTGGCGACCACCTATTATAAACACAAAGGTATTTATGCTTTTAGAAAAAGGGCCTTATTGGACTTTCAAAAACTACCCATGTTGGCATTGGAGGCCACCGAGAAAATAGAAGCCATCCGGTTTTTGGAATACGGTAAAAAATTAAAAATGGTAGAAACCCATGTTACCGGGATTGAGATTGATACCCCGGAAGATTTGGAGAAAGCGAAGAAGGCATGGAAATAGATTTTAAGCAAATTACTACCATAGCCTTTGACGCGGATGATACACTTTGGGTCAATGAAACCTATTTTAGGGAGGCAGAGGAAGAATTTGCCTCACTTTTAGAAGGGTATGAAACCAAGAATACGATAGACCAAGAACTGTTTAAAATGGAAATGCAGAACTTGGAACTCTATGGGTATGGCATCAAAGGATTTATGCTTTCCATGATAGAATCCGCCTTACAGCTTTCCAACGGACAGGTGCCCCAGGAAACCTTGTCTAAAATTCTTGCTATTGGTAAAGGGATGATCGATCATCCTGTAGAAGTTTTGGATGGGGTAGAAGAGGTGTTGAAAAGTTTGCACAAAAAATACAGATTGTTGGTGCTAACCAAAGGGGATTTATTGGACCAAGAACGCAAACTTCAAAAATCCGGGCTATCCAAGTATTTTCAGCATGTAGAAGTGCTTAGTGATAAGAAAGAAGCTAATTATAGTAGTCTGTTGAAGCATCTTAAAATTGATGTTACTGATTTTTTAATGGTAGGGAATTCCCTAAAGTCAGATGTTATTCCTATATTAAACTTGGGTGCAAAAGCAATTCATATCCCATTTCATACCACTTGGGTGCATGAAACGGTGTCTGAAATAGAAGAAAAGGATAATAGCCATCTTAAACTTTCTTCCATAAAGGAAATGTTGAGGTACGTAAATTAACTATGAAGATAAAGGAAGATTTAATAGAAAAAGAAATTGTCCATAAGCCTACGGCTTATCGAAATTTCCCCATGGTGCCCAGAGTTATTTATGGGAGGGGAAGCATCAGTCAATTGGGGGATATTCTCCTGCCCAAAAGAAAAAGCACGGAAACACCGATTATCTTTTTGGTGGACGATTTTTTTGAAGGTACGGAACTGTATTTGCAGCTTCCCTTGATGTTCAACGACCAGCTTATCTATATCTCCGCCTGTGAGGAACCTAAAACGGCACAGGTAGATGCCTTGGTCAATAAAATACGGGATACTTTTGATGAACTGCCATCGGGAATTGTAGGTATCGGGGGCGGCACCTTACTGGATCTATCCAAAGCGGTAGCCGTAATGTTGGGCAATAAGGGACTTGCCGAAGAATACCAAGGATGGGATTTAGTGAAAAGACCAGGGGTCTACCATGTTGGAATCCCGACCATAAGCGGCACCGGTGCAGAAGTTTCTAGGACTGCCGTACTTTTGGGGCCGGATAAAAAATTAGGGATCAACTCCGACCATACCACTTTTGATCAAGTGGTTTTAGATGCAAATTTGCTGAAAACCGTTCCTAAGGAGCAATGGTTTTATACCGGCATGGACTGTTTTATACATTGTGTGGAATCTTTGAACGGGACCTATCTTAACGCCTTTAGTAAAAGTTACGGCGAAAAGGCATACGAGCTCTGTAAAGAGGTCTTCTTAGGGGATTGTTCCAAAGAAGAGGCCGAAGAAAAACTGATGATGGCCTCTTGGCATGGTGGTATGAGCATAGCCTACTCCCAAGTTGGTGTGGCCCATGCCATGAGTTATGGACTTTCTTATGTCTTGGGCACCAAACATGGTATTGGCAATTGCTTGGTTTTTAAACATTTGGAGGATTTTTACCCAGAAGGGGTGGCCCTGTTCAAAAAGATGCTTCATAAACATCACGTACAACTTCCTAAAAACATTTGTAAACATCTTAGCCCAACGGAAATGGAAAAGATGATTGCCATTACGCTCGCTATGGAACCACTTTGGGAAAACGCTTTAGGTAAAGATTGGCGGCATAAGGTTTCACCGGCGTATTTGGAATCCATCTTTCAAAAAATTTAGATGCTGAGCGGGATAGCCAAATTCATTTTTCATAAGCTGATGGGCTGGAAGCTCAAAGGAACCTTTCCAAAACTAGCCAAATACGTGGTTATCGTGGTTCCGCATACACATTGGATGGATTTTATTATTGGAATCCTGGTACGGGCCATTTCAAGGGAAGAAATCAATTATGTAGGAAAGAAAAGTCTTTTCAAACCCCCATTTGGATGGTTTTTTAGGCGTACGGGAGGCACACCCGTTGATCGACAGAAAAACAGCAATATGGTAGATAGTGTCGTTAGCATCTATGGGGAGCGAACTGTCTTTAGGTTGTGCTTGGCGCCGGAAGGTACACGAAAAAAGGTTGAAAACTTAAAAACTGGATTCTATTATATTGCAAAGAAAGCAAAAGTGCCAATTGTTATGGTCGCCTTTAATTTTGGAAAAAAGGAAGTCACTGTTGCCGAACCCTTTCATACTTCAGAGGACATGGAATACGATATGAAAAAAGTATCCCAATACTTCACTGGTGTAGAAGGTAAGATCCCCGAATATAGTTTTGGAAATTAAAACTTCTGTAGGATTTTATCAGAAGGTGGTTCTTTCTTCTGGGTATTTCCCGGGAATACCAAATTGGTACTGGAATAGCTGGTGCCAAAAGTAACGGCTGCCGCATATACCTGGGCAATGGCATCTACCAATTGGTCATCCGAAAGTTCCCGAAGGGGATGCACATAAATGGACCAAACAATCTCATCGCTTAGCGCATATTTTACATCCAAGGCAGAATGGAAATTGGCGACCAAAGCGTTTAAAACTTGGTCTTCCTCTAATTTTTCCAGTTCCACAATGGGCGTTACTATCCGCATTCTATTGGCGTTTTCATCATAAATACATACCAGCATGGTTTCCTTATACAGAAATTGGGCAGAGTTTCCTTGAACGGATACCGTGTCCGCCTCTTGTTCAATAATTTCCATAAGTCGCTCTGGGGTCATGTCCTGTCCTGATGAAATCGATGTTCCCAAAACCATTAAAACTGCCGAAAGCATAAGATTGCGCATAGTCTGTATTTTAAATGTAAGTCGCTTAGTAAACTGTTTAATTACAAGATGGATTTAAGATAGAAAATTTTTAAGTAGCACCTGCAATAACACAAGTTTTGACTAAAAAACAGTGTCGTTCATCGATAATGCCAGAAAAATTGTTAACAAATCTTAAAATACTGCTTATATTGTAAGAATATGTAGATGTTGTTTTAGTTCACTTTGGTGAACGTTCCCCTTCCTATAACACGCACAATACGCCCCATTTTCACCTTTACGATACCTCCGGTTATGGTTTTAACCAAAAAACCAATCTTTATGGAAGGAATCAACAATGCTAGAAGGTCTTTCTTGGGCAAAGCCCTTAAGACTACCGTTGGATTAGCAGTATTGTCCTCTACAACTACTTTGAGGGCGCTTACCAAAAATGAACAGCCGGAAGGCTATAATCCCTACGCTCCAGAACGGCAGGACATTCGTAGAGATCCGTTTGGAAAGCATGTGGAGATCAAAGGAAAAATTTTTGATGCCAAGGGTAAAGTTCCCTTAAAAAATGCCACGGTCGAGGTCTGGCACCTCTCCCCGGATTCCAAAAAATACAGACACCGTACAAAACTGTATACCAATGGTTTTGGCGAGTATCGCTTGCTTACGGATGTTCCGGAACGTGTTTATGGCAAAAGCAGAAGGATACATTTTAAAGTATCCAAAGGGGCAGTTTCCTATACTACGGAACTGGCCATGAACGACTGGGGCGCCCACATATCTTCAATACATTGGGAGAAAAACCGGCAACTTGGCGAAGCACTTTTGTTTCCCAAACATGAAAATGTCGCTAACCGACTAAAGATCGATTTTAATATTTCATTAATTAACTAAATCACTACATTATGGAACCATTTATAGGACAAATTTTAATGTTTGGAGGCAATTTTGCCCCAAGGGGTTGGGCATTGTGTGATGGCGCTTTATTAGCTATTAACCAAAATACCGCATTGTTTTCCATCTTAGGCACTACTTATGGTGGTGATGGTAGAACAAGCTTTGCCTTGCCAGACCTTAGAGGCCGTTTGGCCATGCACCCAGGCACAGGTCCAGGCTTGTCAACGCGTTCTTTGGGTCAAAGAGGAGGTTCGGAAACCAATTTCCTAACCGCGAATCAATTGCCCGCGCATAGCCATGGTATCCGCGCCGCGGAAGAGGGCACCCAAACGGACCCCTCAAATGCTTTTATTGCAGGTTCCGGTATGCCCGGTTTTTCAGCTTCTTCAGATGTCAATATGGCCAACACCTCAAATAATACAGGTGGGGGACAATCCGTAAATAATATTCCACCTTTTGCGTGTGTTAATTTTATTATTGCATTGATAGGTACTTTTCCATCAAGAAGTTAATCAGATTTAAATCAAAATTAAATACGAACAAAAAATAGGTTTATGAAAAAAATTACACTACTACTGGCAGCATTTTTTGCCATTTCATACTCGTATTCCCAGACCACTTTGGTTGCTGGGGATATCGCTTTTGTAGGTAGCGGGGTTGACGATGGAGGGCCTTTTGGGGAATATGCCGCCTTTGT
>CALEYA010000134.1 GCA_937926215.1 uncultured Croceitalea sp.
TTAGCTAAGCTCAAAGCGATCTGCATTCATCACTTTTGTCCAAGCTGCTACAAAATCATTCACAAATTTTTTGCCGGAATCGTCACAGGCATAGACCTCAGCATAGGAACGTAATTCCGTGTTGGAGCCAAAAATAAGGTCTGCCCTTGTTCCTGTCCATTTAATAGAACCAGATATACGATCCCTACCGGCAAATAAGGTTTCATCACTTGTAGTATCTTCCCATTTTACACTTAAATCCAAAAGGTTTACAAAGAAATCGTTGGTAAGTGTCCCAGGCTTATCCGTAAGAATACCATGCGTGCTACCATCAAAATTGGTGTCCAAAGCACGCATACCGCCAACCAAAACCGTCATTTCCGGAGCCGTCAAGGCCAATAATTGGGCCCTATCGACCAACATGGCCTCCGCTTTTGCTTTGTACGTGCCACTGTTGTAGTTTCTAAAACCATCCGCTTTGGGTTCCAAGGCTGCAAAGGATTGTGCATCCGTTTGTTCCTGACTTGCATCGGTACGTCCGGGAGTAAATGGAACAGTAATATCATGACCTGCATGATGCGCAGCTTCCTCAATACCCGCACTACCACCAAGGACAATGATATCTGCCAATGAAATTTTCTTGTTCCCCGCTTGTGCGTCATTGAATTCCTTTTGAATACCTTCTAGGGTATCTAAAATTTGGGCCAATTCCGTTGGGTTGTTCACTTCCCAGTTCTTCTGTGGCTCTAAACGAATACGTGCGCCGTTGGCACCTCCACGTTTGTCCGAATCCCTGTATGTAGAAGCGGACGCCCATGCAGTACCTACCAATTGCGAAACCGTTAATCCGGAAGCCAACACTCTTTTCTTTAGTTCGGTAACATCTGCATCGTTCACAAATTCATGGTCTACAGCAGGTACAGGGTCTTGCCAAATCAATTCTTCTTTGGGAACCTCTGGCCCCAAATAACGGGCTATAGGGCCCATATCCCTGTGGGTAAGCTTAAACCAAGCCCTTGCGAAGGCATCTTCAAACTCCTTAGGGTTATCATGAAAGCGTTGTGATATTTTTAAATACTCCGGATCCACTTTTAGCGCCATATCGGCATCCGTCATCATAAGGTCTTGCCCAAGACTTGCATCCCCGGCTTTAGGTGCCTGCTTTGCAGCTGATGCAGCGGTCGGTCTCCACTGGTTGGCACCCGCAGGGCTTTTTACCTGCTCCCAATCATAACTCAATAAAACCTTAAAATAGTCGTGGTCCCATTTGGTTGGGTTTGGCGTCCATGCACCTTCCAAACCACTGGTAATGGTATCATCCAAAACCCCTGTTTTATAGCTGTTTTTCCAGCCCATGCTTTGTTCTACGATACTGGCTCCTGCTGGCTCTGCACCCACATATTCATTAGGGTCCGCAGCACCGTGTGCTTTTCCAAAAGTATGGCCGCCAGCGGCCAATGCAACCGTTTCCTCATCGTTCATAGCCATACGTCCAAAAGTCTCCCGCATCAATTTGGCGGTCCCTAATGGATTGGAAACTCCATTTGGACCTTCTGGATTTACATAGATCAATCCCATGTGCGCGGCACCAAGGTAGCCTTCCAATTCATATTCCCCATCTGCAAAGCGCTCTTCATTACCTAGCCATTCCGACTCCGAACCCCAATAAATATCCTCTTCGGGCTGCCAAATATCTTCCCGACCCCCGGCGAAACCAAAAGTTTCAAAGCCCATGGATTCCAAAGCTACGTTTCCGGTAAGTATCATTAAATCTGCCCAAGACAGTTTTCTGCCGTATTTTTTCTTGATGGGCCATAGTAGCAATCTTGCTTTGTCCAAGTTGCCATTATCCGGCCAGCTGTTCAATGGGGCAAACCGCTGAGATCCAGAACTGGCTCCCCCACGCCCGTCACCAATCCGGTAGGTACCAGCACTATGCCACGCCATACGGATCATAAACGGTCCGTAGTGACCATAATCTGCTGGCCACCAATCTTGGGATGTGGTCAAGGCCTCTCCAATATCTTTCTTTACGACTGCCAAATCCAACGTCTCAAATTCCTTTGCATAATCAAAATCGCCATCCATAGGATTGCTCAACTCAGAATTTTGACGCAATACGTTAAGGCGCAATTGGTTTGGCCACCAGTCCGTATTTGTAGTGCCTCCTCCGGCACTTTCCTTAAGCGTTCCGCCTAAATATGGGCATTGGCTAGGATCGTTCATATCCTTAGCTTCCCCATGCGGGTTGTTTTTAGTATCCATTTTATATGTTTTTAAGGTTCATTTTCGGTATCTATAAAAATACGGGCATCACACCTAAATAGGAGCTAACCATTATCTTTTTGCATTATGCAATCATCACAAATACCTATGCCAAACAATATTGGGCATCGATTTTGACTATTTTATACCTATACCTACCTACCTGTTCAGTTTTTGTACATGCGTTTTTTGCACTAGATGGATGGCATAGCCCTACCCCTTCCTATAAATCAGGTATTTTTAAGTTTGAATAAAGTAGCATCCAAAATTGTAGCATCCATGAGAAATTATATATGTCCTATACTCCTATGCATTTCCATTCTAAGCAGCTATTCCCAAGACTGGCAGGATGTTCCTATTCCTCCTAGTGCCGGATTTGGAAAAGTATGGGAGCTGCAATCCAATGTATCGGACGACTTCAATTACAACTTTAATGAAACCGATACAAAAACCAACTTCGGAAAAGGCAAGTGGTTCAATTTTTACCATAACTTTTGGGATGGTCCCGGGACCACCTACTGGAAATACAACCATACTTCTGTAGACGGAAAAGACCTTATTGTCCGGGCATCGAGATGGAAAAAAAGAAAGGAGGACAACCCAAAGACCCAAAGTCCGGATAAAATGCAATTCCCCAACAAAGGGGTTAGCGCGGGTTGTGTGACTTCAAAATACAAAGTGGGGTATCCAGCCTATGTGGAAGCCAGTATTAGCGTTGCCAATATTGCCTTGGCTTCCGATCTGTGGTTGTTGGCGCCGGACGATACCCAGGAAATAGACATCATGGAATGTTATGGCGGTAAGGAACCCAATAATGAATACTTTTCGAAATTTATCCATCTAAGCCATCATTCCTTTATACGGCAGCCTTTTTTGGATTATCAGCCTAAAGACATCAACAGCTGGTGGGCAAAACCGGGAGTTGAAAATTGGGGGGAGTATGCCCATAATAACGGAAACAACCAATATGTTAGGATCGGGGTCTATTGGGTAAGTCCCTTCCATTTTGAATATTATATCGATGGGGAGCTGGTTAGGGTATTGTACAATAATGCGATTGCCACAAAAGTGAACGGCACCTGGGAATATACACATGGCTTGGCCGATGGAGAAGGAAAATTAGCCTTTGACGGTGGCTATCAAGCCGTAAAGACCATAGCCAAAAACGAGAAATACTCTTTTGCCGCCTTACGTAAAACGAGCAGTCTGTCCAAGGTAAACGTCATTGACCCCTACAGCTATCAACAGGGCAAAGGATTTTATAAGGACATGGACATTATCATAAACATAGAGTCCCAAGATTGGCATGTACATGACGGTCGCACACCATCCAACAAAGATTTGGACGACCCCCAAAAGAACCGAATGAAAGTAGATTGGATTCGCGTTTATAAACCCGTTCTGGAAAACTAGTACAACACCCCTGTCTTGGCAGGACGGGGGAACCGGTTTATATCCTGGTCAACCACTCGCGCATATCCACTTCCTTGGCGATGACCGCTTTTACCTCATCCATGGCAATCCGTTGCTGCTCCATGGTATCCCTATGGCGTATGGTCACGGTATTGTCCTCTAAAGTTTGATGGTCTACGGTAATACAAAAAGGCGTACCGTTGGCATCTTGCCTTCGATAACGCCTACCTACCGCATCTTTTTCGTCATAGGCGATGTTGAAATCCCACTTTAGGGTATCCACCAATTTATGGGCAAGCTCAGGTAGGCCATCACGCTTAAGCAACGGAAGCACGGCCGCTTTAGTAGGTGCCAGTACGGCCGGCAACTTTAAGACTGTCCTAGTGGTGTTGTTCTCCAGCTCCTCTTCTTGTAGGGCATTGGAAAAAACCGCCAAAAACATACGGTCCAACCCTATTGAAGTTTCCAACACATAAGGCACATAGCTTTTGTTTTCTTCGTGGTCAAAATACTGGAGTTTTTTACCGGAGTGTTTTTCATGTTGGCTAAGGTCAAAATCGGTTCTGGAATGGATGCCCTCCAACTCTTTAAACCCAAATGGGAACTTAAATTCAATATCCGAAGCGGCATCTGCATAATGCGCCAACTTTTCATGATCGTGAAAACGATAATTCTCCGCCCCTATTCCCAAGGACAAATGCCAGTTCATTCGTTTTTCCTTCCAGGTATCGTACCATTCTTGTTGGGTTCCCGGTTTAATGAAAAATTGCATTTCCATCTGCTCAAACTCCCGCATCCTAAAAATAAACTGCCTGGCCACAATTTCGTTTCTAAAGGCTTTTCCTGTTTGGGCAATACCAAAAGGAATTTTCATGCGGCCCGTTTTTTGGACATTCAAAAAATTAACGAATATCCCTTGTGCCGTTTCCGGACGCAAATACAGGTCCATGGCAGATTCTGCCGTTGCCCCAAGCTTGGTCCCGAACATGAGGTTAAACTGCTTAACATCCGTCCAATTCTTTGATCCGGACATAGGACAGGCGATCTCCAATTCTTCTATCAAGGCTTTTACGTCCGCCAAATCTTCGTTTTCTAAAGATTTCCCCAAACGTTTTAATATGGCATCTCCTTTTTCTTGGTAGTCCAGCACCCTTTGGTTAGTGGCTAAAAACTGTTCTTTATCAAAACTTTCCCCAAAACGCTTGGCCGCTTTTTTGACTTCCTTGTCAATCTTAGCTTCAATTTTAGCTACATAGTCCTCTACCAACACATCCGCGCGATAGCGTTTTTTGGAGTCTTTGTTATCAATTAAGGGATCGTTGAACGCATCTACATGGCCAGAAGCTTTCCATGTGGTAGGGTGCATAAAAATAGCGGCATCGATACCCACAATATTATCATTGAGTTGCACCATGGCCTTCCACCAGTACTCCCTAATATTCTTTTTAAGTTCAGCCCCATTCTGTGCATAGTCATAGACCGCACTCAAACCATCATAAATCTCACTGCTTTGGAAAATATACCCGTATTCCTTTGCATGCGAAATGACTTTCTTAAATTGTTCTTCTTGATTTGCCATTGGGCAAAAATAGTACAATGGTAAAAAAGAGGGAAGTTTATTTTAACTGAAATTCAGAGGAAGACAATAGGCGTTCATCCTCAAAAACATTTAAGGTATAAATACCTTCTTCCAAAGATCCGGAAGGAACGGTAATGGCATCACAAACACTTAATTCTTTGCCTAAATAAACGACTTCTACACGTTTACTGTAACTATTGCCACCGACATTGATCAAATTGGCATTGTCCTCAATAACTTCCATATCCGGATTCAAAAACTGGAAGTAAATTACTTTGACGTCACCGGACTCGTTTGGATTGCCTAAAATGGTGACACAGCCGCGCAGTTTTTCAATAGTGGATGCCTTATTGGTCTTTAAAGGCCTACCGGCCCTAAGTCTAAAACCATTGCCTTCCGCATTTTCCAGCTTGAGGTAACTTTTAACTTTAAGCTCTTTGGCCAATTCTTGGTTTTTCTGGCGAACCAAATCTTGGGCTTCTTGCAACGAACTCGTTTTCCCGCGCAATTGCTCAATTTCCCTACGGCTTCTTTGGTATCTATCCGTTAACAAACCATTGTTGTAACGTAGAAAGTTATTCTTAAGCTTTAGGCTGTCATATTTTGCCTCCAACACCCGCAAAGCTTTTTGGTTCTCCTTGAGTTTAACTATGTTGAAGTTTAAACGCCCTACGGAATCCAATAGCTGGTCAATACGTACCTTTCGGGTCTTTAGTTCTATTTCGTTGATTTCATTTTCACCGCTCAAACGATCCACCTCTGCCTTCATCAAAGTAAGGTCTTTGACCAGGAGCCGTTTTTCGTCTTCTAGGTAACCCATCTGATCCTGTGACCTGGCATAGCTATAATAAAACGCAATCAAAATAGCGATAATCACCGCTACTAGGGCCGCCAGTATAATCTTATAGTTGAAAGTTGTATCTTGTTGAGCTTCCATTTAAGGACTAATAGTAGGTGCTTGGTATGTTTGGTGTTCAATTCTCAAAGATAATAAACGATATTAACTATGTACTATTGCCCCCTGCTTGTTTTGGATGTAATGCACAATTAATCAGGGGAGAACAACTACTGTGTACCGTTTGTCGATATGATTTGCCGATTACCGAGTTTAATTTTACCCAAGAGAACGCCGTTGACCGTATATTCTATGGTAGGGTGCCTATTGAAAAGGCGGTATCCTTCCTCTTTTTTCATAAAAACGGCATTGTAAAATCGCTTTTACATCAGTTAAAGTACAAAAACCAAGAAGAAATTGGGGCGTTTTTGGGAAAATGGTATGCAGAAACCTTAGTTGGGCAAAGGGATTTTCCCAAACTGGATGCTATTGTTCCCGTACCTTTACATCCAAAAAAACAACGAAAACGAGGGTATAATCAAGTAACCCTTTTTGCAAAACAGTTGGCCCACCATTCAAAAACCCCATATCAGGACCAGATATTGATCAAAACTGCGAATACAAGGACCCAAACCAAAAAAAGTAGGTTAAATAGACTGTTGGGTTCCCGAAATCTCTATGAAGTGCGCAATCCCGAGAGTATTAAGGGCAAGAACATTCTTTTGGTAGATGACGTTATTACCACTGGGGCTACCATTGAATCTTGTGCCAAAGCACTCATTAAAGTTGAAAACGTGCGTGTCTACGTAGCCACAATGGCGTTTGTACCTTAACATGAATTAACTTTACGGATTTTACAATTAGTTGTTTCTTTGTTTTTAGAATCTACAATGGTATTATGGGGTTGATTAAAAAGGTGTTGAGTTGGTCATTTTTAATACTGATCGTGCTCGTATTATGGCAATGTGCCAGACGTGGGTCTCCTTCCGGGGGACCAGAAGACGTAACTCCACCAAAACTATTAAAGAGCGAGCCGCCCAATATGACCATCAATTTTAAAGAACGCCGCATACGCCTCTATTTTGATGAGTTTATAAAACTCAACGACGTACAGAACCAGCTCATCATATCCCCACCCTTAAAATATACCCCAGAACTGAAACCGGCAGGTGGGGCTTCCAAATTTATTGAACTTGTCTTTAAGGATACACTACGGGAAAACACTACCTATACCATCAATTTTGGTCAAAGCATCGTAGATCATAATGAAGGCAACCCCAACAGTTTTTTAAGCTATGTTTTCTCTACCGGCGATTATATTGATTCCCTAAGCTTATCCGGAGCCGTAAAAGATGCTTTTGAACGCCAAGCGGAACAATTTGTAAGTGTGATGCTCTATGAAATCGATAGTAGCTATAATGACTCTACCATTTACCAGTACCCACCAAACTATCTGACCAAT
This sequence comes from uncultured Croceitalea sp., assembly GCA_937926215.1. Taxonomy (GTDB): domain Bacteria; phylum Bacteroidota; class Bacteroidia; order Flavobacteriales; family Flavobacteriaceae; genus Croceitalea. The sequence continues at coordinate 7,534 of CALEYA010000134.1, forward strand.
ACCTTGGATAGTTTGCCGTTTTTTGAACTAAAAAACCTAAAAGCTGGGGATTATGCCCTGTTTGGCATTACTGATAAGGGCAAAAATAATGTGTTTGACCAAAGGGCGGATAAGATTGGGTTTTTAACGGACACCATCACGTTGCCAACGGATTCTTTATACCTGATCAATCTGTTTATGGAAGAACCCGACTACAGTGTTTCCGTGCCCAGTTTTGTAGCTAAAAACAGAATTTTGTTTGGGTATAATGGGGATGAAAAGAATATAAAAATAGAAGCCCTAACCCCTCTGGCCGATTCCGTAAGGACCCTACTTTTAAAAGAAAGGGACAAGGACACCCTAAACTTCTGGCTCACCCCAACGGATATCGATTCCATATTGTTTACCGTCACCAATGAACGCCTTAAGGTTAAGGATACCTTTACCGTAAAAACCCGAAAACTACCCTTGGATAGTTTGCTTTTGAATGCCACTCCAAGGGGTAAAATAGGATTTGAGGATAACTTTGAAATTACCGCCAACACGCCCTTAATAAAGCTGGATACGGCGTATATCCAAATTTTGGACAAGGATTCCGTGCAAACCCCGTTCAGCGCCTCGTTGGATAGCTTGGATAACAAGGTGGATTTTGATTTTGAATTGGCAGACAACCAAAATTACTTTGTGAGTTTATTGCCTGGGGCCATAGAGGATTTCTTTGGTCAACAGAATGATACTTTAGCCTATAAACTGAGTACCGGGAGTTATGCCGATTATGGAAATTTGGAACTTACCGTTGCCGGAAAAGTGGAGTATCCCATAATTGTCCAACTAACCGATAACAATGGGGAAGTGGTCCGAGAGCTGTATAGCGAAAAACCCCAACCGTACGTGTTTAACAATCTTGAACCAAAGGAATACGGTATTCGCGTCATTTTTGATAGTAATGGCAATGGCAAATGGGATACTGGAAATTACCTTAAAAAACTACAGCCCGAAGTCATAAAATATTATCCCGATCCAATCTCCATGCGCGCAAACTGGGAAGAACGACCTACGTTTACGATACTAAATTAAAGTTGTCCCGATCTTCCAAAAAACGAAGTTTGGTGCGTGTTGCCAAGACATCCTCTTTGGAAAGGACAACGGTCCCTATACCTTCTTCAACAAGTTTGACCATAGGGTTTCCTAAAACATCATATGCCGCGGAGTGCCCAACATATTCATGGCCCGATGCATCCAATCCCACTCGATTTACGCCAATACAATAACTCATATTTTCAATAGCCCTTGCGGCTAGCAAAGTGTCCCAAGCGTGAATTCTGGGTTTGGGCCAGTTGGCAACATAAAGCAAAACATCATAATCTTCGGTATTCCTTGCCCATACGGGAAAGCGGAGATCGTAACAGATCATCGGGCAAATTTTAAATCCCTTATACACTATTAGGAGTTTGGCATTCCCAGGGGCATACACCTTGTGTTCCCCCGCCAAAGTAAAGGTGTGTTTTTTATCATAAGTATCATAAGAACCCTCTGGACGGACAAAAAACAAGCGATTGTAGTTGTTCCCATTTTCAAAAAAGACTGTACTCCCGCAAATCGCCGCATCATTCTTTTGGGCTTGGTCCTGCATCCATGCCAATGTTTTTGTGCCTTCGTCCTTTGCAATGTGATGTGGTTCCATGGTAAAACCGGTGGTAAACATCTCCGGCAGTACAATCAAATCAACCTTGGTGGATAGCTGCGCAATTTTCTCTTCAAACATGGCCCTGTTGGCCACAGGGTTCTCCCATAGCAAATGCGATTGAACAAGGGCTATCGTTAAAGTTTTATCCATTTTACGTCCGGTTTAATTGCATCACGCTAATCCACATAGACCTCTTTTTGATCCTCCTTTACCAATTTGAACAAATGGCGCAACTGGCTTTCTAAAATACGTGGGGTAGAAAGTTCTGGGAGTCTATCCAAAGAAAAATATCCAGCACCACGCATATCAAATCCCGGCTTTAATTCGCCTCCCGTGGTCCTGCATAAAAACATCATTTTATAAATGTGGTATGGTTCCGTGGGGTGATCGTGCTTCTCCTTATCATAAATAGCCAACAAGCGCACCACTTCCGCCTCCATTCCGGTTTCTTCTTTTATCTCGCGGACAACCACTTCTTGGGGCGAGTTGCCTATGTCTGCCCATCCGCCCGGTATGGTCCATTTGTCATCTACACTTTCTTTTGCCATCAAAATAGCACCATCTTCATTTACCACCAGACCCCTAACATCTACTTTTGGGGTCGGGTAGTCCTCTTGCGGTATAAAAAAGTCCTGCAATTGTTTAAAGGGCACGTTGCCCACATTGGCCATTAGCTTAAGGCTTAAATCCCTAAGTTCTTCATAACGCTCCCGATCATAGGCTTCTTGGTTGTACACCAATCCCGTTTCGGCGATAGCCTTTATCCTTTTGAGCATGTTTAGGTGTTCCTTGGCCGTCATATTCCTTAGTGGTGATTTTCCAATAACGCGATCATTTCCTTTGCCCCTTGCAACTTTGCATGATCCATAGCCGTATTTCCCCGGGCATCCTTATTCTCCAAGGAAGCTCCGTGTTCCAACAAGAGTTTCGCAATTGGAATTTTGTTGAAGGTTGCCGCGTAAATAAGACATGTAGCTCCCATGGCGTTGGTAAGGTTTACGTTAGCCCCCGCCTTGATCAATTGCTCCGCTACGCTGGCATATCCCTTAAAACAAACTCCCATAAGTGCGGTATTTCCGGAGCCGTCCTTGGCATCTATCTCCGCACCATGCTGTAACAACAAACTGACCAATTCCCCATGATCGTAATATGCTGCCAGAATCAAGGGTGTGGAGCCCCGATCATCCTTTACATTAGCTAAACCGGGGTCCTTTTCAAGGAATTCCAAGATGGTCTGGGCATCGCCTTTTCGTAAATGATCAAAAAAATCGGTCCTGTTTTCCATAATACCCGAAAGTTAACAAACTTCTATAACATCAAAATGGGATTTCTAGTCCAATCCCCCTGTTTTTTGCTTGAAAAATCAATATTTGAATGAGCTTGCTATTGCCTTTTAAAAAGCCGGTCTTTAAGTGAACTCCATCAGTGCAAGCCCGTCTACCGGACGGACAGGTTTCGGGGTATGATGCTAATTGGCGGTGCCAATCAATTCCTGGAACCGGGTGTAAAATCTTCAGGAGCATTTTGAGGCAGGTTTGTGGTACCCGCTTCCCCGGTATCATTGAACACTTCCCATTCGGAAAATGTGTAAACGGGATTGCCTTCCTGTATACCTAAATTCCTGTTTGCCCGTCCATCTTCAAACTCATGGTCCGTGCCCGTGCCATCTTCCCCAATCACCCCAAAAACATCGATTACGGTCCCAAAGGGATCTACCAATTCCAAGTTGTCATCGCCATTGGAATCCGCAGGGCTATTGGTCCCCGCTTCCAAATCCGGAGGAAAGCCATAAACCTCTTCAAACACCGATCCGTTTGCCACTATAAGCAAGGCTTGTGAGGCCCCTATTACCAAACCAGAAAGGTCCTCAGTTGAACTTGGTTCCGTATTGTCATTCGTATAGCGCACTAAGGTCCATCCGTTTAAATCCAAGGCTTCCGTACCCGAATTGTACAATTCCACAAACCTAGCGTCCGCGTTGTTGTTGGGATCCGCTAATTCTGATATAAAGATTTGATTTGAGGTAAACTCCGTTACCAGTTCTTCACAACGTTCCGCGTTAAACGTGATGTCTTCCAAACTTCGGATAGCGATAAAGAAATCCTCATTTTCACGCAACAATACCCCGGTGATAGTGCCATTGCCCATGGGCAGCACTTCCGACTGAAAATCTGAAAAACCGCTATTCAGTATAGCAATGGTATTGCCGTCACAATCTTTTAAGGTGCGTTCCGTTTCTTCGCGCACTTCCGCAAAGGGCAGCCCCATTTCCTCCGCTATCACTTCTACCCCATCCAATTGTACCAAGGTATTGGTGCCCGAGGTTTGCAATCCATCTAGAGCAATTAAACGAGCTTGGATTTCCACAGGTGTATCGCAAGAAACAAAAAGATGTTCTGGAGCCTTTAGCGCTGGAAGTCTGCCTACGGAAGTGGTCCCAAAAGCGGCAAAGGTGCCACCTAATTGAAAAACATCCCGACGTTGCCCTAAATACAAGCCCTTAAGTTTGATGTAAATTTTGCTGCCTACCGGATATAGCAAATGGTTCTCCCTAATATCCAGCTGTAATTGAAACCCTTCCGCAGGGTTTTCCGGAGCGTCCTGAAAATGCAATACACTAAAAAAGTTCCCGTCCCTATCCGAGGAAACCACATAGCCTTCGATTATCAAGTCTTCTTGAATCTGTAGTAATTCGCCCTGAAACAAATCTTTTACTTGGGCAAAAGTGGCATTTGCCGTTAATCCTGAACTACAACCAATAGTCTCATCATCAAAATCCGCATCAGTATTACAAGCGTATGACACGAGCAAGAGTATGGTAAATATTCTTTTAAACATAGTGAGTAAATGGTCTCCCTAAATGTAGCAAAAATTGATTTCATTAGTGCCGTCAAAGGGCATAATACTCGGAGGCTTGCCTTGAAATTAAAATTCAGTTTCGTATAAATGCCTTGTGGGCTTGCCCTGAGGTAATTTACTCCTTGGAGTATGTATTAAAGAAAGAAACGGCACGTTCCTCTACATAGTTGAACTCCCCATTGCCCCAAAACCCAACATGGCCCCCATATTTTGGCATTTCTAAAAAAAGGCTATCATTTTCTTGCGCTTCTTGAACGGGATAGCACCCCTGGCCCAAAAAGGAATCGTTTTGGGCATTGACGATTAAACTTGGAACCTTTATCCCAGGGAGAAACGGTTTGCAACTGCATTGGGCGTAATAATCATACGCATCCTTAAAACCATGGGCCGGAGCAGTATAGCTATCATCAAAATCCTTAAGCGTCCGAATCTTTTCTACCTCCTCCTTCTTTATCTTATGGGGAAAGCGTTCTTGCTTTTTCCATAACTTTTCCAGCAAGTGCTTTTTAAATCTTTTGGCGTAAATCCTATTTTTGGATCCTAATAATTGGTCACAAGAATCTTTTAAATCGCAGGGAACGGATATGCCTATGCCTCCTTTAATTTCTTTAGGAAGCTTTTGGTCTTCCCCCAAAAATTTAAGTGTCAAATTTCCTCCTAGGCTATACCCCATTAAAAACAGTTCCTTGTACCGATTTTTATCCAGCACATGGTCGAGTACCTCTTTTACATCTTCAGTAGCCCCGGAATGATACGAACGGTAAAGTGCGTTTTCCTCCCCGCTGCAACTTCTTAGATTAACGGCACAAACATCGTAACCATTGGCCGCCAAAATTTTAGCACTGCCTGTCATATAATGCCGTTGGGCATTACCCTCCAAGCCATGAAAAAGTAATACCGCCTTTTGCGTTTCTTTTTCGGCCTTGCTCCAATCCAGGTCTAAAAAATCGCCATCGGTAAGTTGCAATCGTTCTCGCCTTTGGGGCACCGCCCGCACTTTTCTGAAGACCCCTGCATAAATGGTGGAGAAATGCCCGTTCCTAAAAAACAAAGGTGGGTGGTAGTCGGAAGAAAGTAACGGCATTTTACTTATTTAGGATAACGTTCCAAAAGGGCAGTCTGTTCTTCAATGGCCGTTTTAAATTCCCCTTTTAACTGACTTACCAAATCTTTGACTTCCAACGTATTTGCTATGGTAGTCACGCCTTGACCCGCGGACCAAATGGTCTTCCATGCTTTTGCCTCGGTATCCAGTTCTTTACCAAAATCGATTTTCACATCTTTCTTTAAATCTTCATCCGTCAAACCGGCGGCCTTTAAACTTTTGGACAGGAAATTAGCATGTACTCCGGAAATGGCTGCGGTATAGGTAACATCGCTCGCCCCAGCATCCTCGATCATCTCTTGGTATTCCTTGGGCGCCATACTTTCTTTGGCGTTGATAAAGCGTGTTCCCATATACGCGAGGTCCGCACCCATTTGCATAGCGGAGGCAATGTCCCTTCCTGTGGAAATACAACCGGAAAGCAAAATGGTTTTATCAAAGAATTTTTTGACCTCGGCCACCAAACTCATCGGATTTATGGTTCCTGCATGGCCCCCAGCTCCGGCAGCCACCAAAATAAGTCCGTCTACCCCGGCACCGGCAGCTTTTTCCGCATGCCTTTTTTTGATGACATCATGAAAAACCAACCCCCCGTAACTGTGGATTGCATCTATGACCATACTTACCGCCCCAAGGGAAGTAATGATCAATGGCACTTGGTGTTTGATGCAAAGCTTTACATCAGCCTCCAACCTTGGATTAGTAGGATGTACAATAAGATTAACCCCAAAAGGAGCAGGTTTTTTTCCGGTTTCCTCCTCAAATTTTTTGAGCTCGGCCTTGATTTCAATGAGCCATTCCTCAAAACCTTCACTGGTTCGTTGGTTCAGCGCGGGGAAGGTGCCTACAATACCGTTCTTACAGCATTCAATGACCAATTGTGGGCCAGAGATTAAAAACATAGGTGCCGCCACTGCGGGCAAACTAAGGTCATTGATAAAAGGTGCTTTTTGACTCATAACAGGAATTCAAGGTTCATCTAGGTGTCGTTTTAAAATTACGACACTATCTTTACACGTTCTTCAAAGCTATGCTTTTTTTATAACTATTATGCATGCATAACAAAATAGACGCTGTGTTTTTTAAGGAATTTGAGATTCGTTGGAGCGATTTGGATGCCAATCGCCATTTGGGCAATTCCACCTATATTGAGTTTGCCAGCCACACCCGAATGTCTTTTTTGGAAAAATTGGGTTTTAACCAAAAAAGCATGTTGCAGCACAACATTGGTCCCGTAGCCTTTTACGAGCACTTATATTATTTTAGGGAAGTTTTTATTGGAAAGCCTGTACGCGTAACTTCGGTAGTTAAGGGAATGAGTGATGATGG
>CALEYA010000135.1 GCA_937926215.1 uncultured Croceitalea sp.
TATGCTTTTAAAAGGTTCTTGTTGGTCTAGGATATAAGTTTCGGCAGGATTCACAAGAAAAAGATACCGGTATTTCATCGAAAAAAATAAAAACTTCAAAAAAATTAATTAACTTTGAATTTCAAAGTACTTTTAAATGGAACAAAAAAAATACATTGACGATCTTTCAGAAATAAAAAATTTGATGCAACGGTCTTCCCGTTTCTTATCCTTAAGTGGGCTATCTGGTATACTGGCAGGGGTATATGCCATATTGGGCGCAATAATTGGTTATCTTTTTTTTCTGCCTAAAGGAGAATATCTTGTGTCAAGCAGCTGGAATTTCAAAATAATTGTTCTCCTTCTGATAAGTGTTGCTTTTTTGAGCGTTACCACAGGGTATCTTTTAACCTATAAAAAAGCCAAAAAGAACAATGAAAAAATATGGGATATCACTACCAAACGTCTTTTGGTCAGTTTTCTGGTACCATTGGTCACTGGGGGTATCTACATCCTAATAAAATTAAATAGTCAGCATTACGGGTTAACAGGTTCTTTGATGCTCATTTTTTATGGTCTGGCATTGGTCAACGCCTCTAAATATACCTTGGGAAACATAAAATATCTTGGGTATGCAGAAATTGTCCTTGGTTTGGTTTGCGCCGCCCTGCCCGGTTATGGCTTCTGGTTTTGGATTGTAGGTTTTGGATTTTTCCATATTATTTACGGAAGTTTGATCTACTTTAAGGAGAAGCAAGCGTAATATGGGATTGATAGACAACATCAATAAACTTTTTGACCACAGGATCCGGTTGGGTATCATGTCCATTCTTATGGTCAATGAGGATATGGATTTTAATTCCCTAAAAGCCTTGCTCAATATTACGGACGGGAATTTGGCCAGCCATACCAAAACCTTGGAGAATGCCAACTATATTCTTGTGGACAAGTCCTTTGTGGGACGAAAACCCAAAACCAAATACCGGGCGACCCAAGCGGGTAAAATTGCCTTTAAAAAACATATTGACGCGCTAGAAAATTTAATACATAACAAAAACTGATTTTTTTTATTCTTTTACTTTGAATTTCAAAGTACTTTTAAAACAATAAATAATGGAAACAACTAAAAATTACAAAGGATTTGGAAATTGGGTACGCACGAGTACCACTGCTAGGATGCTTATGATCGGCTTTATCATTTTAGTCCTTTTGATTCCCTTGGTTTTTATTAAAGACCTTATACGGGAGCGCGCCCAACGCCAACAAGAGGTGGTCCAAGAAGTAGGGGGCCTCTGGGGAGAGGAGGTGCTGTTTATGGGACCCGTGTTACGCATACCCTATAAAACGTATACAGAATCTACTAGCTATGATGAAGCACTAAAAAAAAGCAAACGCATCCGTACGGTGAAAATCAAATACGCCTATTTCTTTCCTGACGAATTGGGTATTGATTCCCAAGTTGATGGAATCAAAAAAAAGAGGGGGATTTATGAAACTTCCGTATTTGAAAGTACGCTTGCCATCAACGGAACCTTTGGGGTACCGGATTTCAGCCCTAAAGATGTCTTGCCTGAAGATGTGCTATGGGAAAAAGCGACCATCCTTATCAAAAGTTCCAACCTTAAAGGCATAAAAAACCAAATCACCATGCAATTGGGTACCGCCGCAACCACCTTTTTACCCAAATTTAGCAATACGGAAAATACGAACGCCTATCACCCGGACTACGTTGCCCTTCATACATTGGAAAGTCCATTTTTGTCACCAAAAGCCTTACCCAAAGAGGCTGGCATTCCTTTTTCGACGTCCATAAAAATCAACGGAAGTGCCAAACTTCGTTTTGTACCCATAGGTAAAGAAACCACCCTGCACATGGAAAGTAATTGGAAGGACCCCAACTTTACGGGCAATTTCTTACCGGAGGAAGATGACGCAAAAGAAGTGACAGACCAGGGTTTTGTAGCCAATTGGAAGGTTCTACAGACCAATAGACAATTTGAACAGGCATTTTTTGGGTCCTTACCCAACCTTTCCAAGTTCTCCTTTGGTACGGAACTATTAGTCCCGGTAGACGAATATCAAAAGAGTGAACGCTCCGCTAAATATGGGTATTTGGTCATTGCCCTAACTTTTCTGATCTTCTTTTTGCTGCAAACCGTAAGTGGCATCCACATACATCCGTTTCAATATTTAATGATCGGGTTGGCCTTGGTCCTATTCTATACCTTGTTGATTTCCATATCCGAACATCAAAGTTTTCTCAAGGCCTACGGCATAGCCGGCACGGCTGTGGTAGCGCTCATCACCCTCTACTCCCATAGCATCTTAAAAAGCAAAAAGTTCGTCCTGCTCATTTTAGCGTCATTGGCTTCGCTCTACACCTTTATATTCGTCATTATCCAGTTGGAGAGCTATGCCCTTCTGGTGGGGAGTATTGGGCTATTTACCATATTGGCTTTGGTCATGTTCGCTTCCCGACGCATAGATTGGGGGCAAGCTTAGCAAAGAAAAATTTAGTTGGTTGATGATAGGGTCGTAGCCTTTTGTGTTGCGGCCCTTTCCAAAACAGTTAGCATGAATAAAATACCTTTGGCCATTCTCATTTGTAAAGGTGCACATACCATTACCCTTGGCTCATCATTGGTTGGGGGCCACCTTACTTTAAGCTATCTTCTCTTTGAACCGGATGCGGCAAGCTTGGACACTTACTTTATTACTGTCCTTAGCATCATAGGAATGAATTTCATTTATTTCCTAGGTATTGTAGGGCTACAGCTGATCCGTTTTCCCCAAAAGGCCCAGTTAAGAAATGCTGCTTTAGGCATGCTATGGAACATCCCCATTACCTTTTTCTATCTCTATATTCTCATCACTTATGGATTTTAAATACTTTATTTTTAGAAACTACGCCAAAACAAGTTACCTCATACTTGGAACGCTACTGGCTATTTTACTATTGGTTATCCGGATTAAGCTTACCCATAGCTTTTTTCTACTGTTTATGGGTTGGAACCTCATCCTTGCATTTATACCCTTGGGTATAGCTTTATTTGTATACAAATACCCAACGCTTATGGCGAATGCCTTTTACAGGTGGTCTTTCGCTTTTACGTGGTTGCTCTTCTTTCCAAATGCCCCATATGTGCTAACGGACTTTATCCATTTACAACTATCCAGTCCTTCCCTACTGCTATTAGATCTAGTTTTATTGCTCGTTTATGCATTATTGGCATTGACAATGGGCTTGTACTCCCTACAACTTATGCAATATTTTTACTGCCTGTTTTATTCCGCAAAAACAGTACGCATCCTTCTGTTCCTTAGCTGTTTTCTTAGTGGATATGGGGTGTATTTAGGTAGGGTGGTCCGTTTGAACAGTTGGAATGTGCTAACCGCACCGTGGACTACCTTGCTGGATATCCTCCAAAACATAGCTTCACCAACGGCTTGTCTTTTTACCTTGACCTTTGGAAGTCTATTGGTGTTGGGCCATAAGTATCTTTTAAAAAAACACCCTCTAAAACTCTGATGATAACCAATGGACTTTAGCTACAGCGGTATTCATTACATTTGGTTATAAATTTATTGGGATGAAAACATTAGCAGGTGTTTTTCTTTTACTATCGATGGGTTTTGGCTTTGCGCAAGGCCACGACCATAAAAGTACTAGGGCATTATCTTTTCCTGATGTCCCGGGTTACGTTACCCTTAAAACCGATTTACACCAACATACCGTCTTTTCCGATGGGGAGGTGTGGCCTACCATTCGTGTACAAGAAGCTTTGCGGGACAATCTGGATGTGATTTCCCTTACCGAGCATTTGGAGTACCAGCCCTTTAAGGATGATATTCCCCATCCGGATAGAAACCGGGTTTTTGAACTGGCCTTACAAGAGGCCAAGGACCACGACCTAATGGTTATCAATGGCACCGAGATAACACGGGGCAATCCCATTGGCCATTGCAATGCTATCTTTATTGATGATGCCAATAAATTGATGCAACAAGATTCCATACTTCAGTTTGCCGAGGCCAAAAAACAAGACGCATTCGTGTTTTGGAACCATCCCAATGCGGAATGGTTATCCCCTACCGGAAATCCCATTTGGACCAATTTTCAAGAAGAACGTTTAAAAAAAGGGGAGCTCCATGGCATTGAGGTCATCAATGCGGGTTATTTTGATGAGGCCTCCCTGGCGTTGGCCCTAAAATATAACTTGACCATTATGGGCACCAGTGATGTGCATGGCCTTGTGGCGTGGGATTATATTGAAAAAGGGAATTCCAGACCGGTTACCTTGGTATTTGCAAAAGAAAAAACCGAAGCAAGCTTAAAGGAAGCCCTGTTCGCCGGACGCACCGTTGCCGTTTTTAATGAATTGTTGGTAGGTAAGGAGGATGTATTGGTTCCGCTTTTGGAGGCCAGCTTACATATCGAAAAGGCTTCTTACTTAGAAAGCACCACAATACTGGAAATACAACTGCGCAATAGTTGTAGCAGCCGCCTACTTTTTGAAAATGCTACGGACTTTGAATTTTACGGTATCCCACCCTTATTGGAAATAGAAGCGGGCGAAACTAAAGTTTTACAGATAAAAACCTTGGAAACCCTTAATAGGTTGGACTTAAAGTTAAAGGCCATTGCTTGCTATACCGCTCCAAAAACACAGCCTATTGCGCATTGGGAAATCCTTATTCATTAATTAGGACCAATCCGTGACGGTGACATGGTCCGGCGGCAAATTGGAATTGAACTCCTTGTAAAAGTCTTGCTCGATTACGGCTTTTAAAAATACGGGCGACTGATTGGAAATCTTTATTTCTTTAGTGACCATATCCACATCAAAAACCAACCGATTAAAATCATCCATAAGGTGGTCCCAGTTGCCAATTAGAAATCTAGATATTTTTTCCCTTAGTAGGTACTCCATATCCAGACAGAGTTTTTTCATCTCATCATTGGCGTCAAAAGAAATAATCCAATTAAATCTCATTAAACTAATTATAGCACAGCAAGTTAATGATTTTCATTGTTGAAATTTATTCGAATAGTTAACAACATTAACCATTTATCAACAATCTTGTGAATAGTCCGGTTTTTTTGGTTTATCGTTTTAAAGCAAAATGCCCTTTAAAAGAAATGCTTTGGTCGGTGGTAGCATCAAAATAGCTTGCAGTAAACCAGTAGCTGGAGGATGGCAAATCGATTCCTTGAAAAGTACCGTCCCAACCTTCACCTTCCGGTGTCAATTGGATCAATAGTTTTCCATATCTATCGTAAACAAAGACTTCTTCGTTCAAGGTTAGATCGTTGTCCAGTCCCAAAATATTCCAGGTCTCATTGGTATCATCACCGTTAGGCGTAAATACGTTGGGATAATTTACGGCCAAGAAGATATCACTAACCGCAGTCCCACATCCAGAAAGGCTTTGCACGTATACCGTGTGTGTCCCAGCTTCTACTTCCCTAAAAACATTGGAGCTTTGGTAAGGGCCATCAATATCATCCAAACTGTATTGAAACAATCCAGCGATAGCAGGATCGTTGTTTACGGTTACCACTGCGTTTAGCGCGCCAATAACAAAACTATCCTGCACCAATTCAACGCTTACCGTATTAGGTATTGGGTTTGCTTCTACATCAATGGTAATGGGATCGCTAGTACAATCAAGTGGCGCCAATCTATGGCGTACTTGTACCGTATATTGCCCTGGTGCTTCTACCATAAACAGTGCTTCTTCATTACCATTGTTATCCGTAATATTGCTTGGGGTCCAGGTATAGATAAAATCCGGACCTAAATCCTCCCCGATCAATATCGGTTGAAAATCCCCATTGGCATCTTGACAAACGGTTTCATTTAAAAGCAAGGGCAATTGTGGCATTTCAAAAACCGTAACTTCAAAACTACTCTCTACGGTACACGCCAAACTTGAGTTGGATGTGGTTCGGATATAAAGTCTTGTAGGACCCGCGCCTAGAATACTATCGCCTGCGCTTAGTTCATTTCCCGTTCCGTTTGGCCCACTAAAATACCTGTTGTTCGCTGGCAGTACGGGCAGTACATATTGATCGCATGCAAATACATCATCCATGGCAAACGGCGTTGGCAATGCCTCAAAAGTTATAGTTACTTCCGCTGTATCTTCAGTGCAAGGGCCTGTACCCAAAACCGTATAGGTAAATGTACTTGGCGTAGCATCTATGGCGGGCGTAAACGTAGCTGTACTTGAATCAAAATCACCGCCACTTCCTGCGGTTCTAATCCATGTTCCTCCGGCGTCCGCACCCATAAGCATTTGGAACAAGTTAATATCCGCTATGCTGTTTTGACATACTTCTAATGTGTTGTCCACTCCAGCATTAGGGGCTGCGGTAATGTCTACCAGGACTACAGAAACTGCATCTTGACAAGAGCCGGTACCCACCACAGAATATTCAAAAGTACTGGTGGTTGCTCCAATAGCTGGAATAAAAGTTCCATCAACAGCATTAAAAGTTCCGCCTGTTCCGGTTAGCCTTGTCCATGTTCCTCCATTGTCTTCTCCGTTAACAAGGCTATAAAGGTTTACCGAAGTAGTATCGTTCTCGCAAACCATTGCAGCTGGCAATACAGTTCCCGCATTAGGCGCGACAGTAACATTTACCGTAGCTACTGAGGTATCATTAGCACATGGAGCGGTTCCCATTACTTCATATCCAAAAGTACTGGTAGTGGCCCCGATTGCTGGGGTGAACGTACCATCAACGGCATCAAAAGTCCCGCCAGTTCCGGTTAGCCTTGTCCATGTTCCTCCGGTTTCCTGGCCACTTATCAGGCCGGTCAACGGGATTCTCGTTATATCGTTCTCGCAAACTTCCATAGATCCATCAGCTCCCGCATTAGGAGGTATGGTCATGAATAGTTCTGCCTCAAAAGTTTGGGGACAGGTGTTGAATTCGGATCTCACGCTTACCCGGTATTTACGGTCTTCTGTAGGCGCTATAACGATTAAGGTTCCCGTAGTTTCAGCAAGGTCGGTATAGCTATTTCCACCGTCCGTACTTTCTTCCCATTCGTATATTACGTTTCCTGTGGCCGCAATCCCAATTTCCAAAGTGGCATTTTCACCCTCACAGATGGTGACATCGTTCAACGGTTGGGTCACG
>CALEYA010000136.1 GCA_937926215.1 uncultured Croceitalea sp.
GTTGCTGGTACCATAGGTGTCTGTCCAGAAATGTACAAGGTGTCCTTAATTAAAATAGCTTGATTGTAAGGGCCAATAGGCGCAGGCGCGTGGGGCGTTGTAATTATCGTTTTCATTGGATGGTTTTGGATTTACACTTAAAAATAGGGCTATTTTAGCTTAAAGGGGCTGGTTTGGAAAAGATATTTATTCAGGTTACGTATATAGAAACCTACCTTCGAATACTCCTTTGGCTCCTCTGTTCCCATTTTAGGTCACTAAGCAAGGAACTACTAATACCGATGAAAAAGTCCCATCGTTCATTACGTCCGAAAGGGACCCAATTAAAACGGAGGTCAAAACTTTTTAGATTTCGCCGAAACCCCAATTGGGTTTGGGCAAACCCCTTATTTACAAAATCATAACCAGAAGCTACCCTAATATCCCAACGGGGGGATAAGGCTACATTGCCACCGAACATAAGGGAAGCGTTGCTAAATTCATTTTGGCGATTGCTGTTGTTATAGCCTGCGGCAAACTGTATGTTGAGGTCCCAAGGTATTTTTGTCCCATAGATTGGATTTTCAATATCCCCATTCTCCCCTTCCCGCTGTTTTGAATTGGAAGGGCTTCTGCTATCATCCAAGCCAAACCCAAAGAGGTCGTCATCCCTCCCGCCACTGTTTAAACGGTATTGATCGCTAGCTTCCTTCTCTTCATCTTCTTTCTTATCTTTTCGTTTAAACACCTCGCTATCTATAGAATACCGGACGTTGAAGGTGGCCCTGGTCAATCGTAATAAGCTACCACCGTTTTTTATGTTCAAGGTATTTATGCGCCTTCCGTTGTTGTCAATAGCAAAGGGATCTAGGATTCCGGAGAAGTTAATGGACATCTTATTGTTTAAAATCTGGGTCCCACCATTCATGCTTATGGGACTTAACCTTAAGGAATCTGCCTCAAAATTATAATTGGTCGCAAAATTCAAATTGTTAAGGATGGATACTTTTTTAGGCTCCAATTTGGTAGAATCACGATCCCTTACCTTGGCTTCCAAGGTGTTTTGTAATGAAAACGAAAGGGAATTGCTGCGGTTTAAGCTAGGTGCACCATTCAATGTGCCTTCAAACCGGCTAAAAAGGACATCTTCATCATCATTATTTATATAGGTGTCATAGAAACGCTCAAAAGAGGGGGCAAGTCCCCAACTTACCTGGGGCCGCATTACATGGCGTATGGCCTGTATTTTTTTGTCTTCGCCAAAATTGAAAGTACCATAAACCGTAGTCCCAACACTAGCACTAAAATTGTAGGTGTTGTACCGGTCAAATCCTTGGATCGTATCCAATATCACCTCCCTATTGGATTCTGGATCATCGGGATCCAAGCCGCGGTCAAACGTATTCAAGGTCCAAACATCCTCATAATTACCCCCAACGGATACACTTAGGTATTTGGCCAATTTAAAGTTGGTGTTGAAAGGAATGGAATGTCTGGCACCGACCCGGGAATCCTCAAACATCCTTGGTGTAAGAAAAAGGGAATCCGTGGTCCTGATCCTGTTTTCCGCCCGTACGTTATACTGAAAGTTAAAGTTCTGTATTAACCCTTTTTTAATTCCTTCACGTTTTACAAATGGGAAAATCCGTTCCATACTAGCCTGCAGTGTAGGAAGTGTAAGGTTGATTTCTTGGGTGTTGGTATTTTGATTATGGGTAGCCGATAAGTTGATATTGACGGAAGGATATTCCGGAAAGGTCTTTGAGTAGCTTATGGAGGAGGATAAATTATTGATTTGGGTATTCTGTACGTTGATTTGGTTAAAAGAGTTCCTAAACGTATTGCTACTTCCTAAATTGACACTTGCCGAAAACCTTGAATTTGGATTGGCCTTGGCATCTTGGGAATGGGAAATCTGCAAATTATAGAGCGTAGTACGGGAAAAGTCGTCAAAACCCCTCTGGCTCACCACCTGATTTTCAAAATTAAAATTTAAGTTTCCCCTAAATCTATAGCGTTTGGCATAGGTAGACTGGGTTCTAAAACCATAACTGCCATTGGTAAAAAAATTCCCCAGCACGCTAAAATCTACATAGTCATTTATGGGGAAATAGTAGCCCCCATTTTGAAGGAAAAAGCCCCTATTGGGGTCATTTCCAAAGGTGGGGAAGATAAGTCCGCCAGTCCTTCCCGTGGTTAACGGAAAATAAGCAAAGGGCACCGCAATTGGAGTGGGTACATCCACTATGTACAGATTACTATACCCTGCGATTATCTTTTTGCCCGGGACAAATTTGGCCTTTCGTATTTTTATATAATAGTCGGGATCTAAGGTGTCTTTGGAGGTCGTTATTTTTCCATCCTTTAAAAAGTAAACGGAATCGTTCTCTTTTTTGGTAACCTGTGCGAGTACCTTCATGGCATCGGATCCAAAAGAACCGGCATTGGCACTTTGTTCCGTCCGGGAATTCCAGATCAAGGCCTTTTGCGTATCAAAATTAAATCGGATAGAATCCGGAATCACCACTTGGCTCCCCTGTTTAAAATTCGGTAATTGTGAATATACGCCGGTAGAATCCTTGATACGGCCGGCATAAACTTCATTTTTTATATAGTCCAGTACAATGATGCCCGCTTTAAGCTCGGTATCTTGGTAATAGATTTCTGCCTCATTATAAAGGTAGATTTTTTGGTCCTTTTGCGATAGCTTAACATAATCCTTGGCTTTGTATTTTATCTTACCTAAAAGCAAAGGTTTGTTGGTTTTTACGGTATCGCGCTGTAGGGAATCCAGGGTAATGCTATCCCCAATGATACGCTGTGGTAGCAAGGGTGCAACAATGGTGTCTTGCACCGCTTTGATGGGCAACGGGACAATAGGGTCTTCTTGGGCGGAAACGCTAAGGGTGGCAAAAACCAGTAGGAATAGGAAAAGATGGAGATGTTTGTTTGCTTGCAACTTGATAAATCCTATTTTTGTAGCAGCTTGGCTCGGTTTTTGAAGTCCAAACTTACATATATTTTTTGTTCTGTTAATTGGCTATTACAATAAATTTAACCTAGACAGTGCACCAAAAAATTACTGTTCACATGATTAAAAATCGGTTGGTCGTTACCCTTTTTATTGGTATTGCGTTTCTATTATCTTCCTTTATCAAAAACAATACCGAACCACCCCTTTCCAAAAAGTTTGTTGTTGTCTTAGATGCAGGGCACGGAGGACACGATCCCGGAAACTTGGGTAACGGATATTTAGAAAAAGATATTGCCCTAAATATTGTACTTACGGTAGGTAAACTCCTTGAACAATCTGAGGATGTTGAGGTAATCTACACCCGTGATGATGATACTTTTGTAGATTTATTCCAACGCGGCGACATTGCGAACAAGGCAAACGCGGACCTATTTGTTTCCGTTCATTGTGATTCCCATAATTCCGAAGCGCATGGTGCAGGCACCTTTGTATTGGGACTACATGCCAATAAGCAGAACTTTGAAGTGGCCAAAAAAGAGAATTCCGTGATTTATTTAGAAGATAATTACGAACAGAAATACGCAGAATATGATATTAACTCTCCAGAATCTATCATTGGTCTTACTATTATGCAAGAAGAATTCTTGGACCAAAGTGTAGAGTTGGCAAAGCTTTTACAACAAAATTTCACGACCAAGCTCAAACGCAAGGACCGTAAGGTAAAACAAGCGGGGTTTATTGTATTGCATCAAACGTTTATGCCAAGCGTGCTTATAGAGACAGGGTTTTTGACCAATAAAGACGAAGGCAGTTATTTGGATTCTGCAAAAGGACAAAAGGAAATGGGTACGGCAATTGCTAATGCCATCCTTGTCTACAAAGACGGGGTGAACGCCAATTTGGTGCCTTTGGATGCTCCGGAACCTGTAAATGAAAAGGAAGTCGTTGCTATTACTAAGCCGGAAGAACCCGTGAAAAAGATAGTTAAAGAAGAAACGCCTAAAGTTGAACCGGAAGCCGTAATAAAGAATAACACTACTGAAGCAGCAAGTTTACCGGCGGAAATAGAAAAGAAAAAACCCGCACCTCCAAAGGAAATAGAAGTTGCCGAACCACCAACTCCCACTATTATTTTTAAGGTACAGATTTTGGCCAGTGCCAAAGTAATTCCTTTGGATGGGGATTACTTTAATGGCCTCAATACACTTTCCAAAGAACGGATACCCAACAAGAATGTGTTTCGCTATATGTATGGCAATACCCCTTCTTATGAAAAGGCTAAGCTGTTGAAATCCAACGCGGATGCCAAGGGTTATACCACCTCTTATATCGTTGCATATAAAGATGGGGTTCGGGTACCCTTGTCCCAAGCTTTAAAATGAATTAGGGAACCATAAGGCGGTCTTAAAATTATTCCTAATTTTGTTTGGAACCGTAAACCACACCTTTTGAAATTATCCAGAGAAGTAAAGACCGGTATTTTAGTCCTTTTAGGCATATTAGCCGTTATTTTTGGTTTTAGTTATTTAAAATCTTCCTCAGTTTTTGAGGACTCTTCAAAATTCCACGCCGTTTACGATGATGTGGTGGGATTGCAAACAGGGACCCAAGTTTCTATCAACGGATTGGTGGTTGGTAACGTAATAAGCATAAAATTTAAGGATAGCAGATTTAGGTCCGTTGTTACTTTTTCGATAAACAAAGGGTATCAGTTTTCAAAGAACAGTTTGGCCGAGATTTACGATACAGGGATAATTGGAGGAAAGGGAATTCAAGTAGTGCCGGTTTTTGATGGTGCGCCCATGGCACAATCCGGGGATACCCTGTCATCCAATATAAAACCGGGGATAACGGATTTGGTACAGGAAAAATTGACACCCCTACAACTAAAGGTTGAAGGTGCGGTAAGCAATGCGGATTCCTTGTTGATGAACGTGAATGATGTTTTGGACACACGTACACGTATGGAGTTAAGGGAAAGCATAGCGGGAATGAACAAGTTGGTCAGCAGTTTTCAAGTTACGGCGAATGCTATGAACCAAGTCTTGGCGAACAACAAGGGTGATTTGGAACAGTCCCTAAAAAATATCAATACCATTACGGATAATTTTTCCAAGCTTTCTACGGAACTTGCCAATGCCGATCTTGGTGGTACCTTGACCAAATTAAAAGGTACGGTGGCCGACTTAAATGGACTTCTTGCCAAGATAGAGCAGGGGGAAGGTTCTCTTGGGAAATTGGCGAATGATGAGGAACTTTATACAAACCTTGCCAATGCATCCCGGGAACTCGATTTGCTCTTACAGGATTTTCGCTTGAATCCAAAACGGTACGTAAACGTCTCCGTATTTGGTAAAAAGCAAAAAGAATACGAACTTCCCGAAAACGACCCGGCGAACAATAAAGAATAACGATTTATGCAATACCTCCCTAATATTATCTTCGCGATAGCCCTTGTTTTTGGTATCGGTTTTTTCATTAAGAACGTAAAGAAGTTATCCAGGAACATCAAATTGGGACGGGATGTAACCGTAAACGACAATAAGCCGCAACGTTGGAAAAATATGGCCAAAATCGCCCTTGGGCAAACCAAAATGGTGGTAAGGCCTATAGCGGGTTTGTTGCATATTATTGTCTATGTAGGCTTTGTTATCATCAACATAGAAGTCTTGGAAATTATTATTGATGGTCTTTTGGGGACACATCGCATTTTTGCTTTCTTGGGGTCCTTTTATGATGTTTTAATTGGCTCCTTTGAGGTATTGGCTTTTCTGGTCATTGTGGCCGTTGTTGTTTTTTGGATACGTAGGAATGCCATTCGACTACAGCGTTTTATAAAACCCGAAATGGATGGGTGGCCAAAAAATGACGGGAATCTTATTCTATATATAGAAGTGGTTTTAATGTTTTTGTTTTTGACCATGAACGCTGCCGATTTTCAATTGCAACAATTGGGTGCGGCACACTACCAACAAGCGGGGGCATTTCCCATAAGTCAGTTTATTGCCCCTTTGTTTGACGGAATGAGCATCGAAAGTCTTGTTCTAGTGGAACGTACTGCTTGGTGGTTGCATATTTTAGGAATCCTGTTCTTTTTAAATTACCTCTATTATTCCAAGCATTTGCATATTCTCTTGGCATTTCCCAATACCTATTACGGGCGTTTAAAGCCACAAGGTCAGTTTAATAACGTGGAAGCTGTTACCAATGAGGTTAAATTGATGCTGGACCCTAGTGCAGATCCTTTTGCGGCTCCGGCCGAAGACGCGGGGGAACCAGAGAAATTTGGTGCTTCGGACGTAATGGATTTAAATTGGGTGCAACTGTTAAATGCCTATACCTGTACGGAGTGTGGTCGATGTACATCGGAATGCCCTGCCAATCAGACCGGAAAAAAATTATCGCCCAGAAAAATCATGATGGATACCCGTGACCGACTGGAGGAAGTGGGTAAAAATATGGATACCAATAAGGGGGTGTTCGTACCTGATGGAAAACAACTTTTGGATGATTATATTACCAAAGAAGAGCTTTGGGCCTGTACTACCTGTAACGCCTGCGTACAGGCATGTCCAGTGAGCATAGATCCTTTGTCTATTATTGTGGAGATGCGTAGGTATTTGGTAATGGAGCAGTCCGCTGCGCCAACGGAGTTGAACAATATGATGTCCAATATTGAGAACAATGGTGCACCTTGGCCTTACAACCAAATGGACCGCTTAAATTGGGTAAACGAATAAATCGATACGTATGAGTGAAGCACTTCGTGTAAAAACTATGGAGGAATTTGTTGCCCAAGGCGCGCAACCGGAAATCCTATTTTGGGTTGGCTCTGCGGGCAGTTATGATGATAGGGCTAAAAAGATTTCCCGGGCTTTCGTAAAAATATTAAATAAAGCCAATGTTGATTTTGCCGTGTTAGGGGCAGAAGAAAGTTGTACTGGAGATGTGGCCAAAAGGGCAGGGAACGAGTTTCTTTTCCAGATGCAGGCCATGATGAATATTGAAGTGCTCAATACGTATGGGATAACGCGTATTGTAACCTGCGACCCACATTCTTTCAATACGCTAAAAAATGAATACCCAAGTTTAGGGGGAAATTATGATGTGGTCCATCACACCGAGTTTATTAAAGAATTAATGGATAATGGTAGGCTGTCACTTGAAGGTAAGGTGTACAAAGAAAAACGCATAACCTTCCATGATCCTTGTTATTTGGGCAGGGCCAACGCCGTATATGATGCGCCAAGGGATATCCTAAGAAAAACCAATGCGACAATCGTAGAAATGAAACGCCATAAAAAAACGGCCTTATGCTGTGGCGCGGGTGGTGCACAAATGTTCAAAGAGCCCGAAAAAGGGGATATGGATATTAATGTATTGCGCACAAAGGACGCCTTGGAGACCAATCCTAATATCATTGCAACGGGATGTCCTTATTGCAATACCATGATGACGGATGGGATTAAAGCCCACGAGAAAGAAGATAGTATAACGGTTTTAGACGTTGCTGAACTTATTGCAAATTCCATTTAAGATGCTAGTAGATTTTAAAAGCTTATCGGACGATTCCAGAATTTGGATATACCAGTGCAACAGGACTTTCTCTGCGGATGAGGTGCTAGAGATAAAGACAGTGGTCTCAGAATTCTTGGAACAATGGACCGCACACGGAAGTATGTTAAAAGCAGGTTTTGATATGCCCTACAATAGGTTTATCGTCATTGGTTTGGACCAATCCATGGCAAGTGCCTCTGGATGTTCTATTGATGCTTCGGTGCATTTTATCCAAGGCCTGGAACAAAAGTACGGGGTGGACCTGTTGGATAAGATGAATGTCTCTTATAAAACGGGGGAATACGTTGCCTACAAGTCTTTGAATGATTTTAAAAAAATGGGAAAGGCAAAGTCGGTATCAAAAAATACGATCGTTTTTAACAATTTGGTGGCGACCAAACAAGAGTATGATGAGCATTGGGAAGTTCCAGCATCCGAAAGTTGGCACGCGCGTTTTGTTTAGAATTATCCGTAAAAAGACTTAATTTTATTCGGTTTTTCCTACTTTTTCCTTGAAATACAATATTTTTACGCATGCCTAGTTGATACTTTAGGCAGTTTCTATATGCGGACAAACTACTTTTTTTACCTCCTCTTATTTCTAATTTCTTTTTCCCGGGCCCAAGACCATCCTTTGGTAACTAAGGATTCCTTGGCACAAGTACAATGGGTAAACGAAACTTATGATAGGTTATCATTGGAAGAGC
Organism: uncultured Croceitalea sp.; assembly: GCA_937926215.1. Classification (GTDB taxonomy): domain Bacteria; phylum Bacteroidota; class Bacteroidia; order Flavobacteriales; family Flavobacteriaceae; genus Croceitalea. Next base: position 8,218 of record CALEYA010000136.1, read on the forward strand.
GCATAGGTCAGCTTTTTATGATCCATGTAGCTTCCAATCAAGATAAAACCACTACCGATAAAATAGGGGAACTGATTGCTGAACACGGACTAGGAGGCGTTATCTTTTCCAAGGGCGGCCCAGTGAGGCAGGCATTATTGACGAATACGTATCAAGAAAATGCAAAAATCCCATTATTGGTGGGGATGGATGCCGAATGGGGACTTTCTATGCGTTTGGATTCTACTTATGCGTTCCCTTGGAATATGACCTTAGGGGCCATTCAAGATGATAGTATCGTAAAGGAGGTAGGCCATCGTATAGGGTTGCATGCCAAAAGATTAGGGGTCCATATCAATTTTGCACCGGACATTGACATTAATATCAACCCAAAGAACCCCATTATCGGGAATCGGTCTTTTGGGGAGGATAAATTAAATGTGGCTAAAAAAGGGATTGCCTATATGCAAGGTTTGGACCAAGCAGGTGTTTTGGCGACTGCAAAGCATTTTCCGGGCCACGGGGATACAGCAACAGATTCCCACAAGGCACTACCCATCTTGGATTTTACCAAGGAACGCTTGGATAGTATTGAGCTGGCCCCTTTTAAAGCCTTGGTCAATGCGGGTGTGAGTAGTGTGATGGTAGCACATTTGGATATTCCTAGTTTGGAACCAAAAGAAGGTTTTCCATCCTCGCTTTCAGAAGCTATTATTTCTGGGCTATTAAAGGAAAAATTAGGTTTTAAGGGATTGATTTTTACCGATGCTTTAAACATGAAGGCGGTTTCCGCTTTTGCCCCTCTAGGGGAAGTGGAACTTTCCGCTTTTTTAGCGGGCAACGATATCCTGCTAATGCCCCAGGATGTGTTAAATGCCAAACAAAAAATGATAGCGGCGTTTACGGAAGGAAAGATAACAGAAGAACGGTTGGCGGAATCCGTCAAAAAAATATTGATGGCAAAGTACAAGGCCGGTCTACATCGCTATGCACCCATACAAATAGATGCGCTTTATCATGACCTGAACTCCATTGAAGATGACCTGCTTTATGAAAATGCTATAGAGCAAGCTATTACGGTAGCTAAGAACCGATTCTCCTTAATCCCGATGCGCAGTTTAGAGAAGAAAAAAATAGCCTATGTGGAGTTTGGCGATGCAAGCGGGACCCATTTCAGTACTGCCCTTAAAAAATATGCGGATGTAACCGTGGTCAAGGCCAAGGATATTGCCGGATATAAAGGTAAACTTAAGGACTACAATTTGGTCATTATCGGCCTTCATAAAAGCAATGAAAGTCCTTGGAAAGGATACAAGTTTTCCAAGAATGAGCTGTTTTGGTTGGAACAAATATCTGGTCTTCGCACAAGCAATACCATCCTAACTGTTTTTACGAAGCCCTATGCCTTGTTGGATGTCATCAATTTTAATAGTATTGATGGGTTGGTAGTATCGTATCAAAACAGCAAGTTGGCCCAAGAGAAGACCGCAGAGGTGTTGTTTGGGGCGATCGGGGCAAAGGGACGTCTTCCAGTGACTGCCAATACTACATTCCCGGTAAATTCTGGGAAAGATACCAAGGCAATCTTGCGCTTGGGTTATAGCAAACCGGAACGCGTTGGTTTGGATTCCAAGCGATTGGCCAAAGTAGATAGTTTGGTGCAAATGGGCATGGATTCGTTGATGTTTCCCGGTGCACAAATTTTGGTTTCCAGAAGGGGAAAGGTAATCTATGAAAAGAGCTTTGGTAAACCTACTTATGAAAGTAGTGATAGTATTACCAATGATTATATCTACGACCTCGCTTCCGTTACCAAGATTTTGGGAACGCTGCCGCTTCTGATGAAAATGGAGGAGGAAGGAAAAATAAAGTTGAATGATACGTTTCAAGACTTGGTGCCGGCCTACAAAGATTCCGAATTAAAGGACGTAACCGTTCTTAAGGCACTATCGCATTATGGCAGGTTGCCGGCCTGGATTGCCTTTTATGTAAGCACTTTGAATGAAAAGCGAAAACCATCGGACCAATTTTATAGAAGGGAACCGTCGGATGATTATTCCGTTAAGGTTTTTGATGGCCTTTATTTGGCCAATTTTTATAAAGATTCCATTTACAATCGCATCGGCAGGCAAGAACTGAAATCAAACCGATATCGCTATAGTGATGTGGCTTATTACGTATTTAAAAAATACATAGAAGATACCTATGAGAACCGGTTGGACCATTTGGCGGACGATTTTTTATATCGTTCCATAGGGGCAAACAGGACTACCTACAACCCGTTGGAGCGTTTTAATAAAGCCATTATAGTTCCAACGGAAGAGGATGATTATTTTAGGTACCAGACGGTGCAAGGGTATGTGCATGATATGGGGGCCGCTATGCAAGGAGGGGTTGGCGGCCACGCAGGCTTGTTTAGCAATGCCAATGATGTGGCCAAGATTATGCAAATGTATTTGCAAGGAGGCTATTATGGGGGTGAACGTTTTCTGGATGAACGAACGGTTGAAAAGTTTAACAAATGCTATTTCTGCCATAAGGACGTACGACGCGGTGTGGGGTTTGATAAACCCCAATTGGAAGAAAAAGGACCCACCTGTGGTTGTGTATCCAGAAAGAGTTTTGGACATAGCGGGTTTACGGGTACCTATACCTGGGCGGATCCGGAAGAAGAGATTGTATACGTCTTCCTCTCCAATAGAACGTATCCAAGCATGCGCAATAACCTTTTGGTAAAATCGGGTTTAAGAACACAAATACAGCAGGTCATTTATGATTCCATTATTAAATAGGAATTAAAGAATGGCCTACTTTTGAAGTAACAAAAACGGCGACTTTAGAACCTTGGGTTTTATGGAAGCTTTGACCATTTAAATAGCTTGAATGAAAATAGCAATCGTTTGTTATCCTACCTTTGGTGGTAGTGGCGTTGTAGCCACGGAACTTGGAATAGCCTTGGCGGAACGGGGTCATGAGGTACACTTTGTTACCTATAAGCAACCTGTTCGTTTGGAGTTGTTGAACAGCAACATCCATTTTCATGAAGTTCATGTCCCAGATTATCCATTGTTCAGATATCAGCCGTATGAGCTTGCGTTATCCAGCAAACTGGTGGACACCATAAAACTATACGGAATAGAAGTGTTGCACGTGCATTACGCCATACCGCACGCTTATGCCGGGTATATGGCCAAGAAAATGCTAAAGGAAGAAGGCATTTATATTCCCATGATCACTACCTTACATGGTACGGACATTACCTTGGTAGGCAACCATCCGTTCTATAAATCCGCGGTTACTTTTAGTATTAATAAGTCTGATGTGGTTACCTCTGTATCTGCGGACTTAAAACAAAAAACCTTGGATATTTTTGATGTAGAAAACGATATTACGGTCATCCCCAATTTTATCGATACTACAAAATACAGCCCCGGCTATACGGATTGTCAACGTTCCCTAATGGCCAATGAGGATGAACGCATTGTAACCCATATCAGTAATTTCAGAAAAGTTAAGCGCATACCGGATGTAGTAAAAATCTTTGACCAAATCCAAAAGAACCTACCGGCTAAGCTGATAATGGTAGGTGAAGGTCCCGAAAAGAAAAATGCAGAAGCGTTGTGCGAAGAATTAGGCTTGGCCGATAAAGTTGTTTTTCTGGGAAATAGTAATGAAATAGACCGTATCCTTTGTTTTTCGGACTTGTTTTTACTCCCATCCGAGTCCGAGAGCTTTGGTTTGGCGGCATTGGAGGCTATGATCAATAAAGTAGCGGTAATATCTAGCAATACAGGCGGAATTCCTGAAGTCAACCAAAATGGCGTTACCGGTTTTTTGAGTGATGTGGGGGATGTTGCGGATATGGCTAAGAATGCCATATACCTTTTAAAGGATGATAACATTCTGGAAACCTTCAAGAAAAATGCGCGAAAGGCTGCCGAGAATTTTGATATCCTTAATATACTGCCGCTATATGAGGAAGTATATGAGCAAGCCTATAAGTCCAGGTTTAAAAATTCGTATTAGAGTTTTTGATAGAAATATATTACAGGTTGATACGTTATGTATTCATCAAACAAGAATATAAAAAATAACTTTTTACAGAATAACGATTTTAATTTTTTTTGTACATAATCGATTATTATTGACCTTTAAAAGTACAATTGATTGTATTTTTTAGTTTTTGTACTAAGTTTGCCCCCGTAATCCCCAAATTACTGACTATGAAATTTTTAAAACCTATTTTGCTGGTTTTCAGTATTATGGTTGTGCAACACAACAATGCACAAGACTTGCGTTTAACTTCAAAAGATAGTATTGTCTCCAGTTCTTGGATGTTTGGTGTTGGTTTTAATGTAGTGGATGATGCTGGATCGGAGTTCAGTGACGTTTTTAATGTATCGGAAAATTGGAATTACGTCCCGTTTCCTTCTCGCCTAAGTGTTGGAAGATACTTCCAGAACGGATTGGGGTTAGAACTTATAGGCACATACAATCAATACCAATCTGGAAACAGAATAGACGGTGCGTTCATTAATGATGACATAAACTATTTTGCAATAGATTTCAGAGCAAGTTACGATTTGAACAAGATCTTGGGAGAAACCGGTTTCTTTGACCCCTATATCGGACTTGGAGGAGGATATACAGATGCAAACAACGTTGGTAGGCCAACTTTGAATACAACAGTGGGTTTCAGGATTTGGTTTTCAGAACGTTTGGGTATCGATTTGAATTCTACGGGTAAGTTTGCCATAAACCCGGACGCTACCAATCATATACAACACGGTGCAGGCGTAGTCTATCAGTTTGGAATTGAGAAAGGACTGTCCAGAAAAGGAGAGGAAAAACTAGCGCTAATACAAGAAGTTGAGGAGCAGCAGCGTATTCAAGATTCTATAGCCACAGCCCAAGAAGCGGAACGATTGGCACGCGAGCTTGCCAAAAAATTGAAGAAAGAAGAAGCAGCTGCGAAACTTGCGGCTGAGGAAGAGGCCAAACGTAAAGCCGAAAAATTTAGGAGAGATGCCATTGAGGCTGAAATAAAAGCTCTGGGTTATGTATATTTTGATCTGAATTCCTCTTACCTATCCCCAAGGGACAAAGAACTTTTGGCAAAGCTTGCGCAAATATTAAAGGATAACCCAGACGTCTCTTTAAAGGTAACTTCACACACCGATTCCAGGGGAACCGATAAATACAATTTATGGTTGTCAGAACGAAGATTGGACAGGACAATTTCACAACTTGAAACTCAAGGTATAAGCAAAAGTAGATTGGAAAGTGGTGCTTTGGGAGAAACACAATTGACCAACAATTGCTCTAATGGTGTCTATTGTACTGAAAAGAAGCACAAAGAAAATAGGAGAACGGAGTTTGAGGTTATCTGGCCTTAAGAGTTCCAACAAACCAAAACATCAAAATGAACAACAAAGAACGTCTGAGTATTGCTGCCAAAGCAGCGATAGAAGCGGGAATAGAGATCTTAAAAATTTATGAAAGTGATGATTTCGGAGTGCAATCCAAAAAGGACGATTCTCCATTGACTCAAGCCGACTTAGCTGCAAATACTATCATAAATGCTTATTTAAAGAATACCGATACTCCAATTATTAGTGAAGAGAATAAGGAGATTGCTTATACTGACCGAAAGGACTGGACAAGTTGTTGGATCGTGGATCCCTTGGACGGGACCAAGGAGTTTATTAAAAGAAACGGAGAGTTTACCGTAAACATAGCTTATGTGGTGAACGGAGCTCCCCAATTAGGCGTTATTTATGTACCTGTGACGCGGGAGTTGTATTATGCAGATGTCAGTACAAGAGAAGCTTATAAAAGTATGTTGACCAAAGAGCATCGATTTGTAGATTCCATTTTCTCTATAAACGAAAAAATAGCCCCCTCCAAACAATTAAATGGGACAATACGAGTTGTAGGCAGTAGATCCCATATGAATAAGGATACGGAAGATTTTGTTGCTGCCTTAAAAGCAGATTTTAACGATGTACAGATAGTATCCAAAGGAAGTTCATTAAAGTTTTGCCTTGTTGCTGAGGGGAAAGCAGATGTTTATCCAAGGTTTGCACCAACAATGGAATGGGATACCGCTGCCGGTCATGCTATCTGTAATGCGGTTGGTTTAAGGGTTACTTCCAAGGATACGGAAGAGGAATTGGGTTACAATAAAGAAAATCTTTTGAATAGCTACTTTATAGTTAAAAGTGAGTAAGAAAGTATCATATAAAAGACATTTAGCCAAAACCATTACTTGGAGGTTCGTAGGTACTATAGATACTATTATCCTGTCTTGGATAATATCCGGTAATCCTTTTACAGGTCTCAAGATCGGTTTTTCGGAAATGTTGACCAAAATGATTCTTTACTACGCCCATGAGCGGTTATGGCTGCGTTTTGAGTTGGCGAATAGTAGAACCCGACATTTGATAAAAACCATTACTTGGCGATTTATTGGTACTATAGATACTGTCTTATTGTCTTGGCTAATATCCGGTGATCCTATGACTGGCTTAAAGATTGGTGCTGCGGAAGTTTTCACTAAAATGATATTATATTATTTACACGAGCGGGCATGGTATAAAATCAACTATGGATTGGATAATAGGCACAAACTAAAAAAATGGAAAAAAATATTAGAGCGCACCAATTTAAAATAGGGGTAAAAGAACGCAGGGAATCCAATAATCACAATTCATTTTTGATCTTTTTTACCGGCTTGTCCGGATCAGGAAAGTCTACAATAGCCAATGCCTTGGAGCAAAAATTATTTTCAGAAGGAATTAAAACTTTTACCTTAGACGGGGATAACGTAAGGCATGGTCTAAACAAGGACCTTTCCTTTAGTCCAGAGGATAGATCAGAAAATAATAGGAGAATAGGGGAAGTAGCCAATTTGTTGATTGATGCAGGTCTTGTAGTACTAGCGGCCTTTGTAGCACCATATAAGAAAGATAGATTGGTTATACAACAGGCAGTTGGGACAAAGAACTATCTTGAAGTGTTTGTCAACACCAGTCTAGAGGAATGCGAAAGAAGGGATGTTAAAGGACTCTATAAAATGGCCAGAAAAGGTGAAATAAAGAATATGACCGGTATATCAGCCCCCTATGAAGCACCTGACAATCCTAATGCTGAGATTACGGAGAAAAATTCTATTGAAGAATCAGTTGAAATCATATATAATACAATCAAGAATAACTTAAGTCATACAAAATGAACGAGTACAATTACTCATTAAACTACATTGACGAGCTAGAATCCGAAGCTATCTATATTTTAAGGGAAGTTTGGGCACAATTTCAAAACCCGGTGATTCTCTTTTCAGGCGGAAAGGATTCAATTGTTGTTACCCATTTGGCAAAAAAAGCGTTTTATCCTAGTAAGATTCCTTTTGCATTAATGCATGTAGATACGGGACATAATTTTCCAGAAACCATAAAGTTTAGGGATGACCTCATCGAAGAATTGGATGCACGTCTTATTGTGGGTTCTGTTCAAGAATCTATTGATATGGGTAGGGTAGCTGAAGAAAAGGGGAAGAATGCTACAAGAAACGCATTGCAGATCACAACCCTGTTGGATGCCATAGAATCCAATAAAGTGGATTGCGCCATTGGTGGAGGAAGAAGGGATGAAGAAAAAGCGCGGGCAAAGGAACGGTTTTTTTCGCACCGTGATGATTTTGGACAATGGGATCCAAAAAACCAACGTCCAGAGCTTTGGAACATATTCAATGGAAAATACTTTGAAGGAGAACACTTTAGGGCGTTTCCAATAAGTAATTGGACGGAAATGGATGTCTGGAATTATATTGTAAGGGAAAACATTCCCATACCTTCCCTATACCTTGCCCATGAGCGTGAGGTTGTGCGCAGGAATGATTCTTGGATTCCGAACTCTGAATACCTGATTTTAGAGGAGAATGAGGAAATCGTGACAAAAAAAATACGTTTTAGGACACTTGGGGATATAACGATTACAGGAGGTATTGAGTCCGATGCCGATACCACGGAGAAGGTTGTGGAAGAAGTTTCTGCAATGCGCCAAACGGAACGCGGAAACCGCACGGATGACAAGCGATCGGAAACCGCAATGGAAGACAGAAAGAAACAAGGTTATTTTTAACAGAAACGGAACAGCAAAATGAGCATAAACGATAACCAATTACTAAGATTTACGACTGCCGGTAGCGTTGATGATGGAAAAAGTACGCTAATAGGAAGATTATTATACGATTCAAAATCCATCTTTGAAGACCAATTAGAGGCTGTAGAGAATACAAGCAAACGAAAAGGTCATACAGGTGTTGATTTGGCCCTATTTACAGACGGCCTTAGGGATGAAAGGGAACAGGGTATTACTATTGATGTTGCCTATAGATATTTTACTACCCCAAAAAGGAAGTTTATTATTGCAGATACGCCTGGGCATATACAGTATACCAGAAATATGGTGACCGGTGCGTCAACGGCAAACGCCGCGATTATTCTAGTAGACGCCCGCCATGGGGTTATTGAACAAACAAAAAGACATGCATTTATTGCATCCCTTCTACAAATTCCGCATTTGATCGTTTGTATCAATAAAATGGATTTGGTAGATTTTAAAGAAGAGGCCTATAATAAGATTTTGAAGCAGTTTAAGGATTTTTCCACCAAGCTCTTCGTTAAAGATGTACGGTTTATACCCATAAGTGCATTATTAGGTGATAATGTAGTAAATCGCTCAAAGAACATGGATTGGTACCAAGGTGCGCCGTTACTACATACCCTGGAAACATTGCACATCAGCAGTGATATTAATAAAGTAGATTCCAGATTCCCCGTCCAGACCGTACTAAGGCCACAACGTGATGGTTTTATAGATTACAGGGGCTACGCCGGGAGAATTTCAAGTGGAATTTTTAGGGTTGGTGAGGAAGTAACGGTTTTACCATCCGGTTTTACTTCAGCCATTAAGTCTATTGAAGGTCCAAACGGATCCATAGAAGAAGCCTTTGCGCCAATGTCCGTCTCTATGACTTTGGAAGATGATATAGACATTGCCAGAGGAGATATGATCGTTCGTTCCAATAACAAGCCTGAAGCCTCCCAAGAGATGGAAGTGATGCTTTGTTGGTTGAACAGTAATGCTTCAAAACCAAGAACAAAATACACGGTTAGGCATACATCCAATGAACAGACGGCAATGATTAAGGAGATAATCTATAAAATAGATATCAATTCTTTAGGACGAGAGTTTGATGATAAAGAGATGAAGATGAACGATATCTGTAAGGTAAGACTGCGGACCGTTAAACCACTTATGATTGATTCTTATAAGAACAATAGGGTTACCGGAAGTATTATTCTTATTGATGAGTCTACGAACGAGACG
>CALEYA010000137.1 GCA_937926215.1 uncultured Croceitalea sp.
AACCCGCTTTCCTTATACCAACATTGAAAACAGGTGATGAGATGGCGTTAACCTCCATATTTCTGTCTTCATTAAGATTGATAGATGAATTTAGAGAAGGTATTTTTAAAGATATCAAACTAGGCAGGTCAGGAAAGCTATACTATTTTACAGAGGTTACATTTCCAGAAATAAGTCCTAATAGGATAGATGGGATGATTGTAAATGTAACTTCTGGTTCAATTAAAGAAGTTGCTTTTTTTGAAATGAAGAGTAAGAATAATGGAATAGATAAAAATCAAGTAGAAACATATGTTGGTGTGGCAAAAAAACTTGGCGTACAAACAATGGTTACGGTCTCTAATGAATTTGTATCCGACCCGTCTCATTCTCCTATAAATTTGAGAATTCCTAAGAGTATTTCCCTATATCATTTGTCGTGGACATATTTGCTGACCAGGGGACAATTACTTTTATTTAAAAATGATTTTAACATAAAAGATGAAGACCAAATAGAAATAATGAGGGAAGTCCTCTCTTATCTTGAAAGTCCTTTATCTGGAGTTTTAGGGTTTATGCAAATGAAACCAGGTTGGAAAGAAGTATGTGAAAATGTAAAGGCTGGAAAAAAATTAAGAGTAAGTGACAATAGTATTGAGGAAGCAGTATTAAGTTGGCATGAAGAAGAGAAAGATGTCGCTTTACTTTTAAGCAGAAAACTAGGTGTCCTTGTAAAATCAAGTTCCAAAAACCCCAATTCTTTAAAAGTTGATATAAAAAGATTAGTTGATAGTTCTATCCTTTTAGGGAGTTTAAGTGTTAAAAATTCTGTCTCAGATATTAAAGTTCGTCTAGATTTTGAAAAGAGAACTGTTTCAATGTCTGTGAAAATAATGCCGCCTCTAAATAAAGGTACAGTTGCTCGAAACTCTTGGATAGCCAAACAACTTGAAAACTGCAGGAAGAAGAGTGAACTTGCCTTCAATAGAATTAGCAAAGATATTTGGCTTGAATGTGATATTAAATTTGCAAGAGAGAATATTAAAATAAGATTAACTGAACTAGACCAATTAAACGAGTTAACAAAAGGGAAAGAAGCACAAGCATATCACATAACTTACTTATCCGACTTTGGAGTTTCATTTGCAAGTGTGAAAAAATTTATCTCCTTAACCGATAAGATGGCATTGGATTTTTATGAAGGAGTAGTTCAAAATATGACTAATTGGAATAAGCCAGCTCCTAAATTGGAAAGAAACTAACACTAATCTTCATCCAATTCTTTTAATATCTGACTCTGATTTGCCGTACAGAGTATTATACGTAGACTAAAACTTACATCGTAATTATCTGTTATTATGTTATTGATAAAAAGTCTCTTTTTTGGTTACTTAATGAATAGCACTTGATTAGATTACAATCCCTAAAAAATTTGCCAGTAGTCCTCTTTCTGGCTACTACGATTTTCCACGTGCCGGGATGAGTACCTAAAACCGGAATTCAAAATCTAGAAAACAAAAAAGCTCCTCCCCTTTGTATCCTGAGTCACATCGAAGGAAAGGGGAGGTGTCATAAGCGTAGCGAAATGACGGAAGGGTAAGACGCTCCAAAACTTGATTCAAAAAACCAATTCCGGTTTTAGATAGCCTACGGATTCCTTCCCCCGAAACTTCGGGGTCGGAATTACGGCTTCTGATACCCATACTTCCCCAAATGCTTCGGTTTGTAATAATTGTATAATCCCGCAACAGCTGCGGTATCCAATTTTTCTAGAGCTACATCACCATCTTCTAAAATAGCAGTTTCAGGTAAAATCAAATGTTCAATTTTACCAATAACCAAACGGGTATCGTTACAAGAGATCAACTGCTCTTCTTGAAAAGAAAGTCCAATTTTAATAGGACTTTCCGCTACAAAGGGCGCATGGAAATCGTTTTGATAGTGTTCCGTGAGGCCAACTGCATCAAACTCGGAAACTTCCCGGTCATATTTCGCCGAAGTCTGATGCGCTTTTTTATGGATGGCCGTGGTAATTTGATTGATGGTATAAACTCCGGTTTCCTTAATGTTTTCATAGGTATGACGCTCTACCGTGGTAGGCCTTAATATAAAACCCAAATAGGGCGGATTGGCCCCAATATGCACCACACTATTAAAAACCGCTAGATTGGTGTGTCCGGTCTTGGATTTTGTGCCAATAAGATTCGCAGGTTTTACACCGGATACCATATTGATTAGATTGGCCCTGTACCTACTGGGCAGTTGCATGATATCCTCAAAAGAAAATGACTTCTCCATTTCAAAATAACTTTCTTCAAAGGTATGGGATCTAAGAATCCAATTGCTCCTTTACCATAGCTGCAATCTTATAGATGACGAGCACTTCCAAAATGATTACGGGCATCAATAAAACTAGGGATAATGGTGATAGCAGTACGGTTAACAGACAAAACGCCATTGCAAGTTCCAGTATACCGGAGACCCACCCTAGGGTTCCCAAGACCTGTCTTGATTTCAATATGGATATCCCAAACAGAATACCAATAACCCCAAAACCAATGGCCCCCGCGAGAAAAATAATACTAATGTCGATATACTCGTTAAAAACGGATGCAATGTCAAACGCATAAAAACAGAGCAACACAAAAAGCATCAGAATGGTCGAAATTTTCATCAAATGGTTTTTGAGCACATTCCCTGCTATCAAGAACCCGTACAATAGCAGTCCATTGAATAGAATAACCAGGGCCTTTATGGTTACATGTCCCCAAATACCAAATATAAATTCCCCGTCATCCAAGCGAACATAATCCGTGATTCCTTCAAATATGGCTGCCACTAAAAAAAGAATACCTGCCATCCAGGCCATGGTCAGCAAACTGTAGATGGACTTGGCTTCCTTTGGAGGTATTAAGCCAATTCCGGTGTTGGTCGTAGTATGGGATTCCTGCAGGCTTTCATAGTCATAATCCAAAGCGGAGAGAATCATTTTTACGGTATAGCTCCGTGGGGATACTTCGCCGTTCTCAATACGCTGCAAAGTGCGTACATTGATATTGCATTGGTCTACCAACTCTTCTTGGGTGAGCCCCTTTTGTTTTCTTAGTGCCGTGATTTTTAATCCTAATTCTGGTTGCTGCATAATCTTTTGCTTTTAAAACTGAAAGCAATGTTACGTTCAAGATAAAACAAGCCCAAGGATTTTACTTGGATTTGACCCGACATTTAAACGGCATTTGTTTTTTTAGCGGCTTTAACCTTATTTCTGCAACTTCCAAAAGCAACTTCTAAGGGGTTGTTGGCATCCCTTGTAAAACAACCGCCATGAAACAACTGCTAGTCGCAATACTCCTCTTAGTCATCTATTCTTGTTCCGAAGGAGAAGAAGAAATCCCTGAACTAAACCAAGGGTTCCCTCAAACTTGGCAACTTAGTAGTCTGACCATAGGGTTAAGCGGCGAAGTCTTAATAGGAACGGAACTGCCCTACCAAGAAACATTGCAATTGGCGACAGACGGCACTTTTATTAAAACACGTACGGTAGGGGATGCGGTAACCACGGCCTCCGGCACTTTTGAAATTGTCCCTTTTGAGGGGACAGATTTTCTTATCCTAAGCCATACGGAACGTACGGATTTACTCGAAAATTGCAGCAATACCTTGGAAGAACGGTTCCGAATGGATTCCGCCACAAGCATCAGCGGAGGTGCCATAGCATGTGATGGGGCAGGGCTTATTTTTGAACGTGCCTACTAAGGTGTAAAGAAATGGGGCATTTAAACCGCTTTTTTAAAAGCTCCTTTCCGGTCTCGACTGAATACCCAGCAGTAGAAAACCGCACTTAACAGATCTCATTTACTATTTCTATTGCGTAGAATTTGGGGTAATAGTATTTTTAGGCCTAATTAAGAATATTTACCTTAAAACTAACCATGAGACGTACTTCTATTCTACTTTTTACAATGCTTATTGGTTCGGGCTGTTTTTCCCAAAGTTCCTATTTTGAAATTAAAGAGTCTGAAAGCTTTAAAGACGTTCATAAATTGGGAGCTGTAGAAGCAGTTTACACTACTCCTGAAGAAGATATTGTTATTGCCAGCACAGGAAAAAAAGGTCTGGTTTTTGAAATTTTAAATTCTAACGCGGAAAAGCTATTTACCAAATCCATTGCACTGGAGAAAAAGGAACAAGTAGTTGATTATATTCAACACGGGGATTTTCTAAAAATTTTCACCTTACTCAAGCCTTCAAAAACAGAAAGGGAGGTTCGCTGCCATATACTTAATTGGAACAGCAGAACATACGAATTTGTTTCCTTATTTAAATCAACGGTAGAAAAAAAACGAAGACTTTTTTCTGGCCAAAACAAAAGACAGACCAATTGGGCCGTTTCCCCTGACGGAAAGTTATTTGCCATCGCAACGGATAATATCAAAAGAAATTCAAATTCCTATGACGTTAGGCTTTATGATGCGGATAGCATGACTTTAATTCACAAAAAAACATATTTTGAAAACCAAGAAAAATTCTTCAGGTCATTTGACATGACTATAGATAATAACGGTAATATCTATGCATTGGGCAAGGAATATCAAGATGGTAAAAGAGAACAGGACAATGGAAAACCAAATTACGTAATCACAATAACCAAAATTTCCAAAGACGCTCTAACAACAGCTAAAATAGATTTAGATGACAATAATCACATAGCAGATCTAATAATTATAGAAAAAGAAAAGGAATTGCATTTATACGGTTTCTATTCGGAGAAAAAGGCTGGTAAAATTTCTGGGCTCAATAAATTTCAAGTTTCAAAAAAGGACTTGGCCATAATAAGCAAAAGAAAATCCAAATTGCCCGAAGAAATATTCAAGGATATTTATAATGAAAATAAAGCGGACAGGAATAAAAATAAGGATCTAAACAATTACTATCTAGATTTTGTTTTAGAGGATGAAAATGGAAACGTCACCCTACTAGCGGAGCAATTCTTCATTACCCAAGTTTATGTATCCAATGGGCAAGCTGGAGGATATTGGACCACCGTACCCAACTACAACAACATACTGGTCCTAAACCTAAATAACGATGGTGAAGTAGTCTGGGGAAGAAGCATTTTAAAAATATCTACGGCCCCATCGTATAATGCCTTTGTTCTCGACCAGAATTTACATGTGTTTTTTAATACCGGAAAAAGCCTTAGAAAAAAGAAAGATGGTAGGGTAAAAGCCAAAGTGGGGTTTCTTGAAGGAACTGCACTTTACAACTATATTTATACCAAGGAAGGTGAAGTATCCCAGGAAAAGATTAGGGATAATAGAGGGAGGGATTTCTATTTACCATATTTAGGTTCATTTCAAAACGATAAATTTATTATGCTTAACAATTCTAATGGAAGTAAGAAAGTAATGATTCTTGAAGCCAAATAGAAAATTTCATTTTTTGATTTTTTGTCCGACTCCGATTGACTTCACTTTAAAACCGCTTTTTTAAAAGCTGCTTTCCGGCGTCATTAAAATAACGCCAAGTACCCACTTGCTTGTCCTCCCTAAATCTGCCGGTCATTTTCTTTTTCCCATTGGGATGGTAGGCCGTATAGCGGCCGTGCTTTAATCCGTTTTTAAGATCTACCTTAAATTTAAGTGTACCGTCTTTATAGGTCTGACTAAAACTTTTGGCCCCCAAATCTGTTGGATAAATGGCTTTAAGATTAAAAATGGCCTCCGATAAATCCGAGCTATTGGTTTTTGTGTTTTTTGAAATGGTCGTTTCCAAAAATTGCTCCTTGCTCTTGACCGATGCAATATCTTGATAATTGACCACCAAGCGGCTTTTAAAAAGGTCATCTTCCGGTGTCAACTGAAAACCTACTTGCGGAAAACACAAAATATAATCCTTGTTTTGTCGCAGCTGCCTTTTGGTAACGTTATCCGCAAAAGCATACATACTTTCGTATAACAAGGGCACATTGGCATATACGGCTAGACTGGATTCTTCCTTAAACTTTTCATTGAATTCCTGATAGTCCTTGGTATTTTTTAAGGTCTTACCGTCCACATAAGAATTGATGATGTATTTCAAGGTATTGGGACTATCACTAAAAATCACCTTATCCGCCACTAGAGCAAAATAGGGTTTGTCAAACTGTTTAAACCGATTTCCCAACAATAGTTTAAAGAACCCTTTAATGGATAAAAAATTGATTTCATGGCCTTTATACGGAATGGCCTTGAACTTCACCGGGGTTTTCTTTTTGATTTGCTTTAACACAAATGCCAGGTTCTCCTTGGCATCGGTAAGATCTTTGGTCTGTAATACCAAAGCGATGTCATTCTTTCCTTTTGATATGTTGGAATTGATTTGCAACAAGGCTATTTCATTGCCTATCCAGCTCACAAAATGTTCCTTAATATCGATTTTCAAGAACTTTTCTATTTTTTTGATGCCCTGCCCATACGTCCGAAACTGCTCGGAATTGTTGGTCTTTTGTACCACTTCAAAATTCTGGTAAAACTTGGAAAAACCATCAAAACCATAGCTCATGTACAACGCTGTTTTTTCCGGTGCTACTGCCGCAATGGAACGCTCCGCGGTCCCGGAACGCTGTAATGCTTCCAAGTAATTCTCGTTCTCAAACCTGATGTTCGTATACCCATCCGCGCTAATGGTACTGTTGTCATCCAAATCGAAACTAAAACCGGAGAACAGAAAATGGGTGCTCACGCCCTTGAGCCAATCATTTGGGGTATTGGAAAACAGGCTGTAGTACTCGTCCAAATAATCATACTGCACATACAGCCTAAACAAATCTTCAAAACCTACTTTTTTATTGATCGCCAAAAAGTTAAGGTCCCTACCCAATTCCGGCTCCTTATATTGATCAATGGCCGCTTCTACCAGGGAGTGGGTGTAGGAAGCCACTAGTTGGTTCTTTATAAAGGAGAGGTGCATGGTCTCTTTGGTAGTCCTATCGTAAATCTCCAAAATCTCATGGGTGTGATAGGTTCTTTTGCTTAAGATATAGCCCTCATCCAAAAGGGTGTTCAAATAGGTCTTCAGCAATTTTAGCTTGGCAATTCGCTTTAAATCCAACACATAAAAAATACCATACTCCTTTTTGGAAATCATATGGATGGAAATAAACAAGGACCTATTGTCAAAAAACTCAAAAAGGCCCCGTTGGTTCTTAAATATGGTATCCACTTTTTGGATGTTCTCCGTAAGCGACGTAAAATAGGCGTTGTTCTTTAAGTGGTTCCATCCTTTACTCTCACTTACCTTACGCCAGCTTTCCACAGGCTTTTCAGATTCCAAAACAAATACGGCATCCTTGGGAATCAAATAAATGGATTGGAGATTGGTCTTGGGGGACAAAACAAAGAGGTACAACAGGTAGCAGAGGTATGCCGTAAAAACGGTTAAAAGGCTTAAAAGAATTCTTTTTTTGATCATGACTCGCTATCGTACCATAGCCAAACGTAAAAGGCAAAAATTTAGTTTACCATGTCTATAAATCCTTGCAGGTGGTCGCCTGATAATTACATGGAAGGTAATCGTAGTAACAGCAGTTCATTTTGTACGGAATACCCTGTTATGAAAAAGTATGGTTTACGCGCTACATCAAAAAGTAGCTTTTGTTTTCATCTACACTAAAATACCACTGGACTACAGAATCGTTCAAATCGTTCAAAAATGAGGGAACTCCTTTTTAGTCTTTGGTACCTTGCATTCCCGCTTTAAACCTAAAACTTATAAAGACTATGCTACTTAAAAAATATTTCTATCTGGTGTTATCGATTGCCTTTCTTAGTATAGGCTGTTCCACTGAAGTGGAAGATTTTACGTTTTTCGAAAATACCCAAGAGGAACCACAAATTTCCCAAACGGAGACGACAGATGAAGTAGAAGAAAATGAAAATGCTACCCAAGAACCTATTTTTGAGGTGTATATCAATGACACCCTTTTTACGGCCCATGAAATCAAAGCACAAATGGAAAGCGATAAAATTCATGTTTTAGCGACCAATGAAGATGGCTCGCAATCCATTTTTCTTCTCTTTACCCTAGCAACTGGGAAAAGAAAAATACTAGGCGACGTCATGGAAAACAGCGACAACAATATTGCTGGCCATATACTTAATGACCAAAACGTAGGCTTTATGACCAACGCTATGCCACAAGCTTGCGGAGAAATATTTTTAGAAAGCTTAGATCAAAACCAACTGTCCGGCACATTTGATTTTGATGCCTGTAATACCCAAGATGATGTAAAAAAGTTCACCAAGGGTGTTTTTAAGAATATAGCCTTACAACCAAACTAAGCCTACAACTGTATTTTATTTATTTTTTAAACTTGAAACCCCAAATAGTGGCAAAGGACCAAAGCTATGACAGATGAGATGTTATAGCGTCTTTAAATCTTTGATGGTCTTAAAAGCTACGTCTACCTGACTGTCGTTCACCAGAATGGTAAACTCGTTTGTGGTAGAGATGACCTCGTACAAAACAATACCTTCCCAAGCCAAACGCTGAAAAATAAAGTAATAGATACCCGGTACCGAAACATTCTCCGCAGGTAGTTTTACGGTTACAGACGATAGGTTTTCCGCTTTTTGGGTACAACGCTCATGGACGAACAATTCTTCCACCGTTCTATCCAAGGCATTGCTCACCACAATATTAATTTCGTTGACACCACGTGATGAGGTATAAAAGATATCTTGGTTCTTATTTACTTCTTCCAAAAGCTTCGCCTGATTTGGAAGTATGGTTTCCGAGGATAAAAAGGTATAATCAGATAGGTTGGAACGCACCGTTATTTCGCCAATATTCTTTAGGACCTTTACAATTTTATGGGTAGCCCTAAACTCCAAATCGTCGGATAGTCGTTTTAACGCCATTACTATGGCCCCGTTTCTGATATCCTTTCCCAATTCCTCCTCTATCTCTGGCTTTACAATGCGGGATAAGGAGGTAAGGTTAATGATGCCTTGCGCAAGGGCACTTTGTAAAAACGGTTTTTTCTTGATGTAGTTCTCTACGACCGCAGAAATAGTTTTCATTTTGTTTGGTTTGGGGACAAAATTAACTAATTGTTACAAATAAAACAAATAGTTAAATAAATTATTTTACCTACTGTCCTTATTTCCAATTGTTTCCCGCGCTCCTTAGGAGTATTAATGGCAGTATAGCTTCAAAAATGATAAAAAGCATCCTCCAAATGTTCCAGTTCAAATCCGGTACCTTTTTTTAAAATGGTGATGATATCAAACCGTACTTCAACATCCAGCTCCTGCTCATTTACAAAATGATCTGCGGCCATGACCAGCAAGTTTATTTTCTTTTGATCAACCGTTTGGGCAATAGGTTCCAAAAAATCGGAACTGCGCGATTTTACCTCAACAATCGCAAGGATTTCTCCTTTTTGGGCAATGATATCGACCTCGGCTTTGAGGTACCTGTAATTCCTATATTTGATTTTGTAGCCATTTTTTATTAAAAAAGCGACCGCTTTCTCTTCTCCAAGTTTACCAAATTCGTTGTGTTTTCCCATTCTAAATGAAAATATTAAAAAAATCCGTGCATTTCATCGAAAAAATAGGCAGTTCATCGCAAAAATGACGTTTACATTGTACTTTAGATTTTCAAATGAACCACACCTACCAAAAGCACATAGTGAACCCAAAGGCTATGATACTTTTAAAATCCAAATTTTGCTATGGAATTCTTTGTAAACTGTAATACGGGCACTTTAGCGCCCTACGCAGCCCCTTTGGATGCTGCCAATATACGGCATCTGTATAGAAGATTGGGCTTTAGCGCATCCGTCCAGACTATAAATCAATCCGTAGGACAATCTGCAAATGCGGTCGTGGACACCTTGGTGAACCAAGCATTGGCGGCACCTGTAATTCCTGCACCGGCATGGTCGGAATGGACCAACACGGATTATCCGGAAGACAATGATATTGCAGGACCCCTTCGTAGGGCACAACGTGAAGAACTCACTGCTTTTTATGGTAACTCCCTGTTGGATAATGGCCTGCTGGACCGCATGAGTTTCTTTTGGAGCAATCATTTTGTTACGGAATATCCGGTATACGATTGTAACAACTTTTTATTTGAGTACGCCAATTGCCTGCAACGGAATGCATTGGGCAACCTTAAAACCTTTGTGAGCGAAATTGGCCTTACCAGTGCCATGCTTCGGTATTTGGATGGTGCGTTCAACAACCGTAACCGCCCTAACGAAAACTACGCTAGGGAACTCTATGAGCTGTTCACTTTAGGTGAAGGCGTAGGGTATACCGAGGAAGATATTATTCAAACCGCCCGTGCACTTACCGGGTATGTTAACCGTGGTGAAGTGGGTTGTACCAAAATTACGTTTGACCCAGAACGCCATGATACGGATGCCAAGACCATTTTAGGCCAAACAGGGAATTGGGGTTATGACGATGTCATTGATATTTTGTTCAATGAACGGGCAAATGAAATTGCATTTTTTATCTGCTCCAAATTGTATACCTTTTTTGTACATCCGGATGTTGCCGCAGACGAAGCCCAACCTATAGTGAATGGTATGGCGGCCACTTTTGTGGCCAATAATTTTGAGATTGCACCGGTACTAAGGGAACTTTTCAAAAGCGAACACTTTTTTGACGAT
>CALEYA010000138.1 GCA_937926215.1 uncultured Croceitalea sp.
TAATACATTATCTGTTAACTCTATATACCTTGAAATTGTGTAGCGTTCTTGTTGTAAGTAATTCACTAAATCTTTTGGCAAATCATCTATTCTTACATTTTTCCATAAGAGTTGATGTGTTGTATTTTTAATTAAAGTATTCTCAAAGTTTGGATATTTACTTCCAAGGTTTAGTATATACTTCATAAGTAAATCTCTATTACCATATTGTACAGTTTTTTCAAAAGTTTGAAGTTGATTTAGTTCCATAAGTTCTTTTCTTAGGTTTTTATCGAACAAATCAATTTTACCACTAGATATAAGTAAATTAAAACTATTGGTATTGTAAACGTTTGTGACTCTAATTCCAACAAAATCATCATTATAGAGTCTATAATAACTTTCAATAGTATTAAAATGACCATTTGCAATACTGTCACCAATTGCGTTAATCCGATTAATTCTGCGATTGTTTCTTAAAAGCCTTGCGTTAACTTGTATTGTATCTTTTGTGTAATCATTAATCAAGGCTGTTTTGTATTCGCTTTTTAGAGTTTCTTTTTTTCTATTCTCATTCCAGTTATTAACTTGTAGTGCTAATAGAATACCAATCATGACAAGTACTATTTCGCCAATAGCGTATTTAAAGTACCTGCCTGCCGGCAAGGCAGGCTTGCCTGTTTTGTTTTCCATGAGCAGGTTTTGACGGATTTTTCTAAAGAGTTTGATCATGTTCTATGTTTTCCCCTCTTGGGAGGGGTTGGGTATCAATAATGCCGTATTCAAAACCCACCCCCAGCCCCTCCAAGGAGGGGAGCATATTTGAGCGGATTTTACGGAAGAATTTTAGCATAATTATGTTTAAAGTTCTTCTAATTCAATTTCAATGGTTCTTTGTAGTTCATCATTCTTAACAATGGCAGTTTTTAAAAGATTAAGCTCAAATAGTTTTACATTTCGTTGGTATTTAATCAATTTAATAAGTGCCGGATTGTCTAGTTCATTTCTTATTGTTGTCCCATCTACCATCATAGCCATATTATAGTCAACATTACTGTTTAGCACATAGGGAATTACATTATCATTTGTGAAGGTTTCTCCATATTCCGAACAAACGCGAAGCCGTTCATATGTTTGCTCATAATAGCTAGTAATATCAGCTTTTAATTGATAATCGGCCATGGAAGCAAAGAGTCCACTATTTTTTAAACCTGAATAAGAATTATTGCTTTTATAGAAGTAGAAATAATTATCCAAAATCATAAAAACAGAATCTAAACCAATAGCCTCATATTCTTTTTTGGCAAGTTTTGAAAGATAGTTGAATCTTCTTGTGTCACCTTTTTGAAATCCGGTTAATTGAACCTTATCCTGCTTAAGGTCATTCAGAATTTGTGCAAGAGCTATTTTTAATTCACCTTGTTGATTTTTATTCTCATTCCAGTTGTTAATCTGAAGCGCAATAAGAATACCGATAACTACAAGAATAATCTCGCCTATGGCGTATTTAAAATACCTGCCAGCCGGCAAGGTAGGTTTGCCTGTTTTGTTCTGTTCTAGAAGTGATTTTCGGATATGTCTAAAAAATTTAATCATAGTTCTATGTTTTCCCCTCTTGAGAGGGGTTAGGGGTGGGTATCAATACTGCCGTATTCAAAACCCACCCCCAGCCCCTCCATGGAGGGGAGTATATTTGAGCGGATTTTCCTAAAGAATCTTAACATGGTTTATAAAGTGTTTAATTCATGTTCGACCTGTTCTTTAAGGGCCAGCGTTTTTTTTAAGGCAGCTCCCTTTAAATCTGCACCCGCATAACGAAAGGAACCTCTGTGCTTGATCATATTGATGTAAGCCTCATCTTGTAATAGGGCCTTATAATTAATGGGCACGGCATCATAAAGGGTTTTTTCAAAGGTTCTGGCCTTAAGATCTACAATCCTAAAATGTTTGTGAAAAAGCGGTAAGGACGCCGTTGGCCAAAATTGATCTTCCAAACGAACCGTTTGCGCTATCAAAACGGTATACTCTGAATCAAAAAGATCGATGATGGCTTTTCTAAGGGTGTTCTTGGTAATAATTTGGAACCCCCTTGATTTGATAGCCTCAAATGCCGTTTTGGCAATTATGATATCCGAGGTAAAATCAGCACGGCCAAAATGAAAGTTCATACTGTCATTATGGGCACGTTTGTTTTCCAGAACATCCACCACATACTGTATGGATCGTCCGGTCCGGTATTCTTCTTCAATACTTTTTCTAAGCCTGCGTTCGTTGACATCTAAATTTTCCAAAAGTTCGGACAACAATTGTCTTTCAATTTTTAAATCGATTCTATTCTGGTTCAAGGTGTTGATTTGTAGGGCAATCAAAATACCAACAACAACAAGGACTATTTCTCCTATGGCATAGAGCAGATACTTACTAAACTTGGACTCTGACAGCAAGCGTTGACGAATTTTCCGAAAGAATTTGATCATAGCACTAAGTTTTCCCCTCTTGGGAGAGTATCAAGGGATGGGTATCCATTGTACAGTTTTCAAAACCCATCACCATCGCCTCAGAAAAAAATTTGTTTATCGACTCTTCCTAAGAATTTACCATTTCACGGGGATTAGGAATCAGGAAATGCGTTTCATTCAAATATACAGTATTTAAAAAACCATAAAATAAAAGTTATCCTACCTATTATCTAGCTGAAAACGTAGTGTATCGAAAGAAATATCATTGTATAACGAACGTATTAGAGTATTAACTAAAATACTTTCAAAAAAAATTATCATTTTAGACCGGTGCGATTTAATAAACCATCTTTTAAAGATTGCTAATTCAAACATAAACCATTAAAGACCAACTACTTGAAACATTCATATTTAATTTTTAAGGCTAGGAAAACAAGTGTTTTTACTCAGTGTGTAGCGCTATTATTACTAGGGTCTTAGCTTTTTTTTGAAAGCAACAACTTCCTAAAGCGGTAAGTATTCAATTTTTTCTTCGATTAAATATACACACTACTTACCTCTTACCATTAAAATACAGCTTAAGATGAAAGTAGACCTGAAATGTATTCCCGGCAGAAAAGGGTTTCCTGTAATTGGCGAATTTTTAAAAATTTCCAAGCAAGGTGTCCGTTTTTTTGAAAAAGAAAAGGAAAAATATGGCGAAGTATACAAATTTCGTATGCCCACCGGAATGGTGGTCGGATTTTTTGGCGAAAAATCGGCCATCAATCTTCTAAAACACTATGGGAACAAGGTGAATATTGGGAATGCCACCAAAGACTTGGTTGGTCCGGTATATCCAAATTCCATAATGTTGATGGATGGCGAAGAGCATAAACGCGATCGGAGTATTCTTATGGAAGCGTTTAAAAGACAAGCACTGAACGAGTATATTGAAAAACTGCCAAAAATAATAAGACAGACCATTGCTGAAATTGACGGACAACAACAAGTAGAAGTGTATCCGTTATTCAAAACCCTTACGCTACGTATCGCAGGCAAGTTGTTCTTTGGAATCGATGATGAGGTTTTCATAGATAAAATAAACAAAGCAATTACCCCAATGGGCCAGGCTATGGTAAGTATTCCTTTGAACATTCCCGGGACTATTTACAACAAAGGCCTTAAAGGAAGAAGGTTCTTGTCCAAGGAGTTTTTAAAACTGGTGCCGGAGAAAAGAAAGAATCCCGGAGCGGATTTCTTTAGCAAGCTATGTGCCGCAGCCAATGACGATGGCGAAACCCTTACCGATGAAGCTATTGTAGACCATCTCCTTTTTTTATACCAAGCCGCTTATGACACCACTTCATGGGCTATGAGTTATTTGGTCTATAACATTGCCAAACATACCCAATGGCAGGATAAAATGAGAGAAGAGGTCAACGATTTGGATATTGGAAATATTGACTTGAAAACGATATTGGGACTAGAGGTATCCATGATGGTTTTTAATGAATCTATGCGTATGGCACCATCGGTCCCCTTAACCATTAGAGAAGCTAATGAGCCTATACTAGTTGATGAGAACATTACCATACCAAAAGGAACAAAAATATGGGTAAGCATGGCCATGTCCATGAAAGATGAAAAACATTGGAAAAACCCAGAAGTATTTGATCCATCTAGATTTGGAAAGGAAAGAAACGAACATAAAAAATGTCCGCATGCATTCTTGCCTTTTGGCGCAGGCGCCCATCAGTGTTTGGGGCGTGTTTTCGCGGAGATTATCGTAAAAATGATGATGACGGAACTTTTACAGAAGTTTAAGTTTTCCGTTCCAAAAGATTATGTATTGCCCATAAGCGAATTTCCCATTATGAGGCCAAAAGATGGTCTGCCTATACGGTTTGAAAATCTCTAGTCCCATAGATAACCCTCCAAAAGATGCTGAAGTAGTACGCAAATACATTTTAGAAAAGACAATTAATGTTAAGAACAACAGATCATAGTTTGGAAATTAAGGAAAGTGTGCATCGCCTACTGGAAAAAAACATGGCAGATATTATGGTTGTCCAGGGTTCCGATGGGAGTATACATGCACCATGTGCAAGCCGTATACTGGAATCGACATTGATGCTTAAGCTGTTAAGAGATCAATCTTTTGATTCTTCTGGCGAGAAAAGGATAACAAAATATTTGTTGGGAAAAATCGCCGCACAACCCAGGCGGCACAATAATGCAATTGAAGCAATATTGTTTACAATGGCGGAAGTACAAGTTGGTATGCCGCATACGGATCCAATTTGCGAAAAGCAGCTGGTCAAACTGTTTTCCAATAGGGAAGAAGGACGAAAAACGATTTACTTTGGATGTCTTTTGGCAGAAACGGGAGTCCTACCTTTTTCAAAACTACCCTTTGATCATACGGTTTTTGATAAAATAACAACTAAGGTACAAACGTGGGCAAGGGTAATGTTAATAGCTCTTAAAGCAATTTATTACCATGGTACCAAGAGCCTACACGACATTGGGGCAGAAGAAAAAGAGCTTCTTCTTAAAAGCCTTTTTGAACAAGACGTAATTGAAAACAATGTGCTTACGCAAATTGTAGGCCTGTTGGCATTATCAAAAATACTACCCAAGAAAGATTTGGAAACCCCATTGAGGTCATTAATGGCTTGGCAACAACTGGACGGGGGTTTTCCACTAATGACGGGGCTTGATAATTTTGTTACTCCTTTAGCAGGATTGGCCATGTTGGATGCTTTACCCTATCTGTCTCTCGAACACCGATCGGCTGTGCGGGTATCGGTAAAGGGAATGACCAACTATCTGGCTGGCGAACAACTTAAAAATGGCGGTTGGTCCTACATGTCCGGCACATCACAGGCAGACATGGATGATAGTGGGCTATGTGCCGCTTTGCTCGCAAGGGTCGATGCGAATGCCCATTTAAGAAATCTTGAAAAAGCAGAAAACTACTTTAAGAATATGCACAACCAAGACGGGGGGTTTCCCACCTATATAAAAAATAATGAATCGACCGCCTCTATGACAGCAGCGGCCTTACATGGCATAGCGGAAATAATAGGGTGCTATCCAAAAAAAATATCGGAATGGCAAGATGTAATTTCTAGCGCTTTGCTATATCTACAAGAAGCCCAAAGTAATGAAGGCACTTTTGAAAGGCGTTGGAGCAGATCGGAAACACATGCGATGTACAGGGTTGTCATGGCTTTGCATTCCGTTCAAAAGATTGGGTTGTTGACCTCCTTTGATCAAACCATATCCAAGATTACCTTAAAAATAAATGAATACCTCCATGAGAACCAAAACAAAGACGGCGGATGGGGATTTAGCCCTAAAGACGGTAGTGACCCAATAAGCACCGCATACGCTGTACTATGTTTCTCAAACACTGAAAGTGGATCCCAAGAACGGGGAATATGTTTTTTGGTAAATAAAATGCTGGAAGCAGGACCTTATGAGCCAGATTTATTGGGCCCCAGACCTATTCCTTACGATATTCCCGTTTTTACGCAGGTAATCCAAACCCATGCGCTGGCCCATTTTATGAAAACAACAAACTAAGAAATTCACACTACCTAAGATAAAACCAAAGGCAGATGTAAAATTAAAACAGCAAAATAATGATGTCAATCCCCCGTGACAATGAAACAACATTCCTATTGAGTGGATGGAAAAATCGTATAGAAATAGCAATAGAGCAAAGATTGCCGCCCGCGAATACAAAACCTGTGCGTTTGCACCAAGCCATGCGCTATGCTACCCTAAATGGCGGCAAAAGAGTTAGAGGGCTGCTCGTATATGCAAGTGGATATCTTTTGGGTGCCCCGGATGAATTATTGGATACGCCAGCAGCAGCAATTGAAGCAATACAGTGTTTCTCTTTAATACATGATGATTTACCAGCGTTGGACAATGATGATATCCGCAGGGGAAAACCCTCTTGCCACAAAGCTTTTGATGAAGCAACGGCAATACTTGCGGGAGACGCTTTGCAAATGTTCGCCTTTGAACAAATAAGTACAAGTTCCCATTCTGAAGCGCAACGCCTTGCCATGATCAAAATTTTGGCAGAAGATTCCGGTTCTGTGGGTATGATAGGCGGGGGTGCTTGGGAACTTGACATTAGTGGTAAGAAAGTATCGTGGAAAGAACTGGAAAACCTTCATTGGCTCAAATGCGGTAAGTTAATTCATGCAAGCGTTTTGCTAGGTGCCTATGGCGCCAAAGTGCCAAATGCGGATATTTTGGCAAGATTGGAAAAGTATGCCTATGGCCTTGGGATTGGATATCAAATCGGTAATGATATTCTTGACGGCATGGGAGAGTTTGAATTTTTGGGAAAAAGCCCAAGGTCCGATCAGCAGGTAGGAAGGACAACATTCTTTACCGAATTTGAAGTAGAGAAGGCAAAAAACCGTATGGTAGAACTTTTTGATTCTTCCATTAATGCTTTGGATGGATTGCAAAGGGCAGAACCCTTAAGGCAAATTGCCAATCAGGTAAAAGAACGTTCCCTATCCGTGTTTTAGTGGGCTTTTAGACTTGGTTTTTAAAGTAGTGATGTAAATCGTCCTTGATTTGGGTATTGTTTTCATAGCGAATACCTTGTATGCCAACAGTAGCCGCACTTTTTAGCTTTTCTGGACTATCATCAATAAGCAATAGGTTTTCAGGCGTATACTGAGGAACTTCTTTTAATAGTTTTTTGAAGAATTCAGGATTGGATTTTACCATTTTGTAGTCATAGGAGTATACTTGTTTTATGGACCATCTGTCAAAATCATATTTTTTGGCGATGTAGTTAACACTTTCCCTATAATTATCACTAACTATAATAATATCGCCATACGCTCTAACTATGGAAACAAGGGCTTCGTTTACCTTTAAAGTACTAAAGATTTTATCTAAGAAAATCGTTTTGGTCAAGGATTGGCCGGTTAGCGTGTTATGGTGCCTGTAAAGATCATCAAAGGTGTACTTTTCCCCACTTTCGTACTTGGTGTTCAATTCATTGATGATACGCCAATTTATATTGGGATCCAATACGTTGTCCGGCTGTAATACTACACCGCCCAAATCCAAAAGGATCGCTTTATTTTCCCGCATAAACATAGTCTTTGTATTGCTAAGATAAAAGGAGCAATATCGATATCCTTTTTTCAGATAAAAAAGTTTAAGCAGAATCTAGTTAAAACACGATTATCTTTTTAAAAATAGCATTTTGAGGGCTTCATTTAAGCCATGGAAATCTTTACTTTTGCCATCCAAACCTGATACAGAGATGAAAACACTGGAAGATTTCAATTTTGAAGATAAAAAGGCCCTAATTCGTGTAGATTTCAACGTTCCCTTGGATGCGGAATTCAAAGTAACGGACACAAGCCGGATAGACGCTGCAAAACCGACCATTTTAAAAGTTTTGGAAGATGGCGGCAGTGCCGTTTTAATGAGCCATCTAGGAAGGCCAAAAGGGCAACGGAACGCGGACCTGTCCTTAAAACACATTTGCAATGCCGTTTCTGATAGTATTGGGGTACAGGTAAAGTTTGTGGAAGACTGCGTTGGTGAAAAAGTAGATGAAGCGTATGCCTCATTACAGAGCGGTGAGATTTTACTTTTGGAAAACCTTCGCTTTTATGATGAAGAAACAACAGGTGATGCCGCGTTTGCCGAACAGCTTTCCAACTATGGGGATGTTTACGTAAATGATGCCTTTGGAACGGCACATAGGGCACATGCCTCCACCACCATAGTGGCCAACTATTTTGAAGGGAACAAATGCTTTGGGTATTTGTTGGCCAAGGAAATAAAGGCGATAGAAAGAGTAATGCAAACGGGGGAAAAACCGGTAACGGCCATTTTGGGCGGGGCCAAAGTCTCTTCCAAGATCACGATCATCGAAAACATATTGGACAAAGTAGACCATTTGATTATCGGTGGTGGAATGACCTATACCTTTATCAAGG
Organism: uncultured Croceitalea sp.; assembly: GCA_937926215.1. Lineage (GTDB taxonomy): Bacteria > Bacteroidota > Bacteroidia > Flavobacteriales > Flavobacteriaceae > Croceitalea. The sequence goes on from CALEYA010000138.1 coordinate 8,414, forward strand.
CCCAAGGCGGTCAAGTAGGGGATTCTATCTGTGAGGACGACAAAATGGAACTGGCGCTGGACATTCTAAAACAGGCCAAGGAAAAGGGCGTGGAAGTCCATATTCCCGTTGATGTTTTGGCGGCGGACGATTTCGACAACAACGCAAAAACGCAAGTGGTTGCGGTGGATAGCATTCCAGAGGGATGGCAAGGCCTTGATGCGGGTCCACAGACGCTACATAACTTTAAAGAAGTCATTTTAAAGTCCAAAACCATCCTTTGGAACGGACCGGTAGGGGTTTTTGAAATGGAAAGCTTTGCAAAAGGGACTATTGCCATAGGTAATGCCATTGATGAAGCGACTCAAAATGGGGCTTTTTCCCTTGTTGGCGGCGGGGATTCCGTAGCCGCGGTAAAGCAATTTGGCTTTGAGGACAAAGTAAGTTATGTGTCTACAGGTGGTGGCGCCATGCTGGAGAGCCTGGAGGGCAAAACCTTGCCCGGCATCGCTGCAATATTAGGCTAGTAAAGGCGTTATCGATAAACGGACTTTAGCTTAAATTTTGATGGTTTTATCCCAAATTTTTTATTTTTCGATAAAAAAAGCGCACTTTAGTCGGCCTCAAACCAAACAAATAGGGCCAATGAGACGATATACAACCCATTTTTGGGCATCACTTTTGTTGTTAAGCGCGTTAAGCATTGCCGCACAAGAAAAGGATACCACGGCCGTAAAGGCAGTGGATAGCCTTTTGATTCTCATGGAAAAATCGGAAGATAAGACCGTACAAACCATAGCGGATACCCCATTGAACATCCCAGCGGTCCCAGAAGTCAAAAAACCCGCGCAGCTACAGGATTTGGAGGAAGCCTACCGCTATGATAGCATTTGGCTGGCAACGCTATATGAAAACAACAAGCTTTTTGAGGAGCTTAATGCAGAAATTCAAAACCTCCCAACCGAAAGCATAGCAACCAATGAGTTGTCCACGGACACCCTAAAGGCGCGTTTAGCACGCTTAAATGCCAAGACCCCGTTCAATATTGCATACAATCCCTCTTTAGAAAGTGTTATAAAATCCTTCCTAACCCGCAAGAGAGGCTTAATAGAGCGCATGTTGACTACAAGCCAGTTTTATTTTCCCTTGTTTGAACAAGAATTTGACAATCTTGATGTTCCACTGGAAATGAAGTACTTGGCCATTGTGGAGTCTGCATTGAACCCTAAAGCAAGATCAAGGGTAGGCGCTACGGGCCTTTGGCAATTTATGTATGGAACGGGTAAAATTTATGATCTTAACGTAAGCAGCTATGTGGATGAGCGCAGCGATCCCATTGCAGCTACCAAGGCAGCGGCCAAATATTTAAAAAAACTGTACGGTATATTTGATGATTGGGATTTGGCGTTGGCCGCTTACAATTCCGGTCCAGGTAACGTAAACAAAGCAATTAGACGTTCTGGAGGCTATAAAAACTATTGGAACATAAGAGGTAACCTACCACGGGAAACAGCGGGCTATGTCCCTGCATTTTTGGCGACCATGTATTTGTTTGAGTATGCCGAGGAACACGGGCTGCGGGGAAAACAAGCCCCCAGGGCCTATTTTGAGACGGATACCGTACACGTAAAACACTTGATTACGTTCGATCAGATTTCCAAAATGGTCGATATCTCCGTTGAAGAACTTGAGCTGTTGAATCCGGCTTACAAACTCAATATCATCCCTAAGATCGAAGGAAAACCGTATGCCTTACGCCTGCCCCTAAAACATATGGGAAGGTTTGTGGCCAATGAGGAAGCGGTGTACGCTTTTGCAAAAAAGGAATTGGATTCCGTTGAAAAACCATTGCCGCAATTGGTGACCAGCAGCAGCGACCGTGTGCGTTATAAGGTAAGAAGCGGGGACTATTTGGGAAAAATAGCGGAGCGTTATGGCGTTGGCGTAAGTCAAATAAAGCGTTGGAACGGCCTTAGAAGCAACAATCTAAGGGTTGGACAGCGATTGACCATTTATCCAAGAAAGCCCGTACCATCGGTAGCTACCGCAAAAAAGAAGCCTGCTGGCAAAGCTGTAACACTACCCAAGGATCCGGCAAAGGTACACGTGGTGCAATCTGGGGATTCCCTTTGGACCATATCCAGAAAGTATCCGGGAATAAGCATCCAGAATTTGCGGGAATGGAACGGCCTAAATGGCAACAATTTAAAGCCAGGCACCAAACTACGCTTGTGCAATTGCTCTTCATAAAGAGGCCCTAATCATAGCCCAATATAAACCCCTAAAGAAACCTTAGATGGATGCTCTATGTCTGTTGGTGGAATGCCTTCGCCAAAGGGGTGTTTCCCTCACCCAAAAGGCCATTATACAAATTTGAAGGTTTCAGTTTGCATAAATTGATTACTTTAGAATCATGATGCAGAAACTAGGAACAATTTCCCTTTTATTGATACTGATTTTTAGCTCTTGTAAAGAGAAGAAAAGAACAGAAAGATATTTACCCTCCTCAACGGGGGCCATCAATTCGCTTATGGTGGTCATGGAAAATGAGCTTTGGCGCGGTACTGCCGGGGACAAGGTGCGTGAGCTTTTTGCCGCACCCATGCTGGCAACCCCACAGACGGAACCCATTTTTTCCATTACACAGATACCCCCACAAGTGTTTAAAGGTGCCGTAACCCATTCCAGGTCCGTTTTGTTTGCCGGGTTGGATTCCCTTTCCCTTGGGCATGTCAAAAAAGACGTCTATGGAAGGCCACAACGTGTTGCCGTGGCCAAAGGCAGAACAGAAGAGGAACTGATCAACAATTTGATTAAGGTGTCCAGTACGGCAATTATTGCGTTCAAGCAGAATGAAATACAGGAAACCCAAAAAAGAAACCTAAAATCGTTGACCAAGGAAACCGACCTTTTTGACGAATTCAATATTACCCTTAATATCCCCTCCGCCTATAAAGTAGGCAAACATGAAGATAATTTTATTTGGATAGACCGTCAGATACCCAAAGGCAATATGAACCTTATTGCATACACGATGCCTAAGGACGCATTTACCAACGATTCCACCTTTGTAAAAGATATAGTTCGCATGCGCGATTCCATTGGTAGCGCCTATATTCCAGGTCCCGACGTGACCGGAAAACGAACCTTTATGATAACGGAACGCGCTTTTTCGCCTTATGTCTTTCCTGCGGAAGTGAATGGATATAAAGCCGCTGAGGTAAGGGGCATTTGGGAAATGAACGGATATCCCATGGCAGGCCCTTTTTTAAGCTATATTATTAATGACGAAGTGAACGATAGGAAACTGGTTTTAGAGGGGTTCTTGTTCAAACCGTCGTCCAACAAAAGAGATGATATGTTAGAGTTGGAAGCCATAATGAAAACCATTAGAATAGGGGAACAGCTTAAGTAAATCCTCGCTTGGGAGAGAAAGCCCAAAGGGCCTTAGTTCTAAAGTCAATTGTAATTGGGAAGTTCTTATAAGACAAAAAGCCCTTTTTGGAACAAAGCATAAAAAAACCCGGCAAGTTATTGTCGGGTTTTTTTATTGGCACCGCCAAAGGGAATAATACCCTGAGGCTTGCCCGAAGCAGTTTACGTTGTATTTCTTAGCTTAACGTGAGTTCGATACAACTGTCATTTTAAGTAACTAACAATTACTATCTTAACTAAAATGTCAGGTTGAGCGTAGTCGAAACCTTCTTAGAAAGGACAATATTTAAAGACTTCTCGGCTGGACTCAACTTGACTTAACACATATATTCTAGCATTT
>CALEYA010000139.1 GCA_937926215.1 uncultured Croceitalea sp.
AATCCGGACCTACATGTGCGTGCCTAAAGGTTAATTGTTTATCCTCTTCCCGTTGGCCTGGCCAGGAATGACCACGGGAAGAATTGCTAAAATTGGTCATATCTCCCTGCATGAAGGACGCGTTTGCAACTCCTGGCAATTGTTTGGCCTCATCAAGAAAGGTTTCCATGTTATTGACAAGCCCATCTTGGCGTTCAAAAACCAAGACGTTGTCCTTGGTATACCCCAAGTTTTTAGATTGTATATAATTGAGCTGCATATAAATGACACTAACGGCAACAATCAACAAAATGGAAATACTGAATTGGAATATGACCAAGCCCTTCCGCACGAATAGTTCCCCAAAAGAAGTGGCTATTTTACCTTTCAATACATTGACCACACGGAATTTGGTGAGGTACAGTGCAGGGTAGCTCCCAGAAATCAAGCCTGTAAAGAATGTGATAAGTACTATAGGAACGATGAGTTTACCGTCCAACATAAAAGTGAGCTGCTTTCCCGTAATGGTATTAAACCAAGGTAAGATGAACACAACTAAAAGACCAGCGCAACACAAGGAGAAGAAAGACAACAACATCGACTCGGTAAGAAATTGAAAAACCAAGGATTTTCTATTGGCGCCCACCGCCTTTTTGACCCCCACTTCCTTTAATCGTCTAGAGGCTCTGGCCGTTGATAGGTTCATAAAATTAATACAGGCAATGGCCAAAATAAACAAGGCTATAACCCCAAAAAGTAGGACATAATTTATTCTGCCCCCTACCTGCTTTCCATTTTTGTAGGTCCCTTTTAGGTAATTATCACTGTACTTGGTAAAAAATAGGTTTTCCTCGCCTAAGTATTTATTCTTTTTGACCAGAAAACCAGCCATTTTCTGATTAAAGGCCGCTACGTCCACGGTAGGTTTAAGCAGTGCATAGACACTGGAACTATTGCTGTACCAAGCAATATCACTGGGGTCGCGAAACTTTAGAAAGGTTTTATAAGGCAAAATAAAATCGAAGCTTTCCGAAGAATTCTTGGGAATCTCAAATACCCCGGCTACGGTAAAGTTGGCATCAATATTTTCCCCTGCCCTTTGTATGACGATTGTTTTACCCATAGGGTCTGCATCTTCGCCAAAAAAGCTTTTAGCCAATTTTGAGGAGATAAGGACATTAGTAAACCCGGCCAGTGCTGTTTGCTTATCCCCAGAAATCAGGGGGTATGAGAATACCTTAAAAAAGTCATCGCTGGCCATGATGCCGGAAGCACTTAATTTTTTAGTATCACTTTTAAGTCGGGTACTATTGTCAAATTCGTAAACCGCCGTAGCCAATTCCACTTCGGGGACTTCTTCTTGCAAAGCGGTCAACAGCAAACTGGAGTTTGAGGTAAATGTGGCTAGGGAACCTTGCCCATCGGGGGTGTTCCTTCTCACTTGGTATAAACGCTCATCGTTTTGGTGAAACTTGTCTTTGACAAGTTCGTCGGCCATCCATAGATACACCAAAACTACACAGGCCAAACCTGTAGATAACCCTACAAGATTGATTAAAAAGCTGCTTTTATGCCTTTTAATGTTTCGTAAATACAGTAGTATATTTTGTTTAAACATGCTTTAGATTTTAAAGTGATGGCTCAAAAAATCTTCTATTATTCGTCCCTTAGGGATTCTACAGGATTGGCAATTGCCGCTTGAAAACTTTGCCAGCTAACCGTGATTACCGCAATAAATAGCGCAGCAATACCCGCTAATGCAAAAACCCACCAACTAATTGTGGTCTTATAGGCAAAACCGGACAACCACTGGTTCATGGCATACCAAGAAATAGGCAAGGCAATTACAAATGCAAAAGCAATCCATTTTACAAAATCTTTATTCAATAGTGCAAGTACTTGTGCTGTAGAGGCCCCATTTACTTTGCGAATTCCAATCTCTTTCCTGCGTTGTACCACCGTATAGGAAGTAAGCCCAAAAAGGCCTAAGCCCGCAATGATTATAGCCAGCAGTGTAAAAACTTGAAACGCACTACCAAACGCTTTATCCTCTTTGTATTGGGCTTCAAACTTCTGGTCTAGGAAAGTATAGTTGAACGTACTTTGCGGGAAAAGCCTTTTCCATTTGGTTTCGATCTGCGTTATGGCAGATTTAAACCCAGATGTTGATGTCGCGGAAGCATCTAGCTTTACCAAAAGGTTGCTTACGTCTTTTTTGTACCGGATAACAATGGGCAATAAAGGCTTTTTTAATCCAAAATGGTGGTAATCCTTGATTACGCCCACCACTTGCCAAACATTATTCCCCCAAAAACGTATATTCTTATTTAGGATTTCTTCTGGTGATGAAATCCCCATGGTTTTTAAAAACGTCTCATTGACGATTACCTGATTACCTTCAAAATCCGATGAGGGAAGAAACGTATTTCCCGCCAAAAATGGAATATCAACAAGATCAAAGTATTCCGGTTGTACATGATAACTGTAAAAGATATTCTCATCCTCCATCTTTCCGCCTGGTAGTCCAATGCCCCGGGTTGAAGACAGGTTGTCAAAACTATCCCCGGGATAGGTCTGCGCTATGGCGGTCTTCTTAACAAAACTTAAGTTTTGCAACTCTTGTTCCAAAACCCCAAAGTCCTGTACGATCAGGGAATCTGCCTTAGAGGTAACTACTTCACCTCTAACTGCAACGATTTGATTGACGTTTGCACCAATTGGCTTGCTTTCCAGAAAATTGATTTGTTTGGTAACTACAATGGTTCCTATCAATAGAATAATGGTGGCCAAGAATTGCGTAATGATAAGCCCTTTTCTAACATTCAAACCTTCTGTTGAAGTGGAAATTTTACCTTTTAAGGCCTTTGCAGGAGAGTATCGGCTTAATATAATGGCAGGATAAAGACCTGCTAAGATGGTGCCCAAAAGAATGAAAATAAAGTAGGGTAAAAAGTCTTGTAGGTTAAGTAGGCCTAAACCCAGTTCTTTGGAAGTGAGCGAATTGTAGATGGGTAAGAGGATTACAATAAGCGAGAATGCAATAGCGATAGCAATAAAATTCAAGGAGATGGATTCAATCAATGATTGAAAAATGAGCTGTGATTTTTTTGCACCAGCTACTTTTCTAATACCGGCTTCCTTTGCCCGCTCCATTGATTTGGTCGTAGATAGGTTGACATAGTTTAACCAAGAAAGAATAAGGATGATAAAAGCAATTGCAGTTAAAAATTTTATTCTGGTAATGCTCCCATTGGTGGAAACTTCATAGGGTTTGTTAGAATATAAATGAATAGCCTCAATAGGTTCAATATTGTGGCGTTCTTCTTCGTCTTCTTCAATATCACTATCAATGATTTTCTGGCGAAGAAGATCAACATTGGTATTTGGGGCAAGCTTTAAATAGGTGTAGTAATTATTCATGTTCCAGTTGAGTTCATGGGCCCTTGGGCCCCAATCTGTCCAAGTTTTTTCGGTTTCGTATGAAATCAAAAATGAATTTCTATAGTGGGCTGTTTCAGGAAGGTCCTCCATTACCCCCGTGACCGTCAAAACCGCTTCTTGGCCATCATGGAATGCGGAGAGGGTTTTTTGCATAGGGTCTTCCTTGCCAAAAAGCTTTTGGGCAAATGATTTGGATAGGACAATGGAATAGGGTTCGGAAAGTGCTGTTTTATGATTTCCTTTAAGTAAGGGATACTTAAAAATATTAAAATAGGAGGGGTCCGCCAAGGATCCAAAAGGCTGTTCAAGGATTCTATCACCCGTTTTAAACGCTAATTTTTCAAAATAGTAGAAACGGACATAATCCAAAACCTCTGGAAATTCTTTCTTTAGGGTAGGCCCAGATAAATTGTAGGTCATGGCATCACCCGGAACAAATTGCTCTCCTCCCTCTAAATAATCCATATAGGTTCTATACACATTTTCAGAACCCTCAAAAGTATCGTAGCTCTGCTCATAATTTACATAGAGCATGATTAACACAAAGGAGGCAATGCCTACGGCTAGCCCAAAAATGTTGATAAAGGAGTACAGTTTATTTTTAAAAAGGTATCGTAATGCGATTTTGATGTATAGTTTAAACATAGTTTTCAATGCTATATTGGAGGAATACCCCAATGGGATAGGTTACTCGGTTCTTAAGCTTCTTACTGGGTTGACAATGGCTGCTTTTATACTTTGGTAACTCACCGTAATTATGGCAATGGTAACCGCCAATAAAGTAGCCAGGGCAAAAACCTCCCAACCTATACTGATGCGATAGGAGAAATCCTGCAGCCATTGGTTCATGGCGTACCAACCAATAGGCAAAGAAATAAGGATGGCGATACCGACCAACTTTAAAAAGTCAATAGTGAGTTTGTAGGTAATTTGGCTCACACTGGCGCCCAAAACTTTGCGTACCCCAATTTCTTTTGTTCTCTTTTCCGCGTTGAAGGCGGCAAGACCAAAAAGCCCTAACCCGGCAATAAGAAGAGACAGTATGGTAAAGATTATAAAAATCTTTCCTAATCGTTGTTCTGACTGATACACCATGTTAAAAGCGTCATCCATAAAACGATAACTAAAGGGTTGGCCAGGAGCAATTTTTCCCCAAAGCCCCTCAATGCTGGCAATAGTATTAGAAAAGTCAGTAGTGTTTAATTTTACGGCCATATTGCCGTTAGATCCTCTCATGGATAAACATAAGGCTCCAATATTTTCCCTAAGCGATTCATAATGAAAATTTTTGACTACCCCTATTACGGTATAATATTCCGGTTCTTGTGAATCGACATTCTGGGAAATTCTGACCCCCAGTGCTTCTTGGGCCCCAATACCTAAAACGGGTAGTGCAGCCTCATTAATGATTACCGCAGTAGAATCAGTACCAAAACCCTCGTCAAAATTGCGACCTGCGACAAGCTCCATATCCAGTGTTGGGATGTAATCTTCATCAACATTCCAAATCTGCATCTGAATGGCATTTTCTTGTTCTAGTGAACCTTCTTTGAAAAACGAACTGTTGGACCGCGAAGAGGGTGTTGGCAAATAACTACTTAAGGTAGTACTTTGAACTTTTCCCAGATGGGCAACCTCTTCCTTAAATACGGTTACTTGATCGCCAGCAGCAAAAGTATCATCGATTAAGAGTATTTGGTCTTTTGTAAAACCAAGATTTTTGCCCTGGATAAAGTGTATTTGTTGGTAGACCACCAGCGTAGCAACAATCAAAAAAACTGAAATGGCAAACTGGAATACGACCAAAGCATTTCGAATACCCTTGCCTCCAACATCTGTTTGCCCCCCACCTTTTAAAGTTTTTATGGGCATAAATCGTGACATAAAAAAAGCAGGATAACTTCCGGAGAAAAGTCCCAAGAATAGGGTTGCAATCAATACAATCAGCCAAAAAAACGGATTTTCATAGGGAATGGAGAGGGATTTGCCCGAAAGGTTGTTGAAAAAAGGAAGTGCCACCAAGGCCAAGAAAAAAGCCAAAGCCAGCGAAATAATGGAAATTATCCCGGATTCGGTCAGAAATTGGCGTACTAGATGCCATTTGTTGGACCCCAATGTTTTTCGTATGCCAACCTCTTTGGCTCGTTTTAAAGAATGGGCAGTGGAAAGGTTCATAAAGTTTACACTAGCCAAAACAATCAGGAAAAGGGCGATAAACGAAAGGATGTACACGTTTTGAATACTGCTGTTAGCACTCATTTCAGATTGGCGGTTAGAGTAAAGATGAATGTCTACAAGGGGCATCGTATGGTATCTATAATAATTGCCCGATGCCTCAAATGCCTCTTTTGTAAAGCCTGGAAAAACTTGTTGCGCCCATGGAAGCAGGTATTTGTCCAGTACCGATTGCAATGGAGCTTGGAAATCTTCGATCATGGCCGTGGGGATTAGCTTGATGAACGTATAGTAGTTGGTATTGCCCCAAAGATTTTCTCGGGAATCTTCCAATCCGGCCATAGCCATAAAAACACTATGATCCCTTAAGAAGGAATTCTTTTGTAGGTCATCGATTACCCCGGTCACCGTGTACGTGTCCGTATTATCTAGAATAAGGTTTTGGCCCAAGGCGTTTTTTATACCAAAGTGTTTTTCTGCAGCTGTTTTGGTCAACACCAAGGTATTGGGTTCTGTGAGCGCCGTCTTTGTATCTCCTGTCAACAATTTGATTCCAAAAAAATCGAAGAAGGTAGAATCAACGAATGTAGCCCTAAGCTCTTTTGCATTGGTTTCGGCATCATTTTTTTTCAAAAGCGTGCTTCCTTGATCTCTAAACCTAACTGTGGACTGTACTTGAGGAAAATCACGCAGTAAAGTCCCTGCCATTGGCGCCGAGCTTTGCGAAGCTTCAATTTCCGCTCCGCCGAACTTGATGTCAGCATCCACTCTATAAATACGATCGGCGTCGGCAAACATCCTATCGAAGCCCAGCTCGTCATATATGAACAATGAAATGATTAACCCACCTGCCATACCCACGGCAAGGCCAAAAGTGTTTAAAAATGTAAAAAAGGGCTGCTTTTTTAAACTTCGCCAAGCGATCTTTAGATGATTTTTAAACATGAGCGTTCGTTTCTTGATTGATTGTCAAATACGAATCGATTACCGTGCCAATTATATAATTATCTTATAATCAGAATTTTATGATAAAACCACAAATAAATGTGTAAAATTTTTAGACAGTTTTTGTATAATAAATTTACACTTTGTTTTGGGTGGCCCTAAGGATGCTTTAAGATATGGTTTATTGGCATCGCGAAAGGGGATAATACCTCGAGGCCTGTCCGTCTGGAGGACAGGCATAGCCCGAGCTAGTTTACTCTGATCTAAGACTATCCACCGGGTTTTGGTTAGCCGCCTTATAGCTTTGCCAGCTAACTGTCAGCAGGGTCATTAAAACGACCGCACCACCGGAAAAAAGGAAAATCCAAGGGTTCAAGCTTATTTTATAGGCAAAGCCCTGTAACCAAGTAGTTACGGCAAAATAGGCGAGCGGCATGGCCAACAGAAATGCGATGACCAGCCATTTTATAAAATCGCGATTAAGTAAGGCCAGAACTTCCGTTTTGGTGGCCCCGTTGACTTTTCGTATCCCAATTTCCTTGTACCTGCTTTGTGCCATCATTAACGCAAGGCCCAATACACCCATGGTACAGACAAAAATGGAAATTAGGGCGAATAAGAGAATCAATCTTTTTTGAAGCAGTTCCGTCTTGTAAACGTCGTTGTAAATAGAGTCCAAGGCAACATAGTCCAAGGGATATTCTGGGAACAGGCCTGCCCAAACCTTTTCTATGCTTTGGATCACTTCATTTTTGGATTGGGAAGTATAGGCGATGACAATACTGTTCAGCCAACTATTTTCCCGTTTAAATAGCACCAAGGGTTCTACCTTGCTTTGTAATCCGGATAAATGAAAATCCTCGACAACCCCAATAATTTTTCCTTTGGGTAATGTTACCCCGGGTACCGGTGAGAGCAATTCAAATTGTTTGTCCACAATAGCGTTGGCCTTTTGAAAGCCCAGATGTAGTAACGCACTTTCATTGATGAGGTATTCGCCATTGCCGTCTTCGTCAGAATTATCGTTGGAGAAATTCTTGCCGCTAAGGAAGCGTAGCCCAAAAACTTCCGCAAAGGAATAATCGGCGGCAAAAACCCCAATAGCATCAGTGCCTTGGATATTTTCCGGGGCATTTTCCAAGCTGTAGCCAAACATATCATGGGTTTCGCTTCCTGGCGTATCCATCATGGCAGAAACGGATGAGATGGCACTCTCTTTAAGTAGTTCGGCTTTAAAAAGGCTAAAATCTTTTTGGATTTCTGAGTGTACCAAGGGCAAACAAATAATGTTTTCTTGTGCGCCCATGGCCTTATCCAAAGCATAGTTGGTTTGTTTGGAGATGACGACCACAACGGTAAGCAATACAATGGCCAGGCTGAATTGCGTGACCAATAGTGTTTTATGTACCGTAGTCTTTTGTTTTTGTTGCAGTCTTTTATGGAGCGATGCGCGCTCGAAACGATTTTTAAGCACGGGCTGTAAACCAGCGGCAGCCATCAGCAGGGCACATAGCGCCATTACCATGGCGATGAATAGGCCATTAGCACCAACAAGATTGAGTTGATATTCCTGATAAATCAATGTGTTTAAGGGATATAGCAACAAAAGGGTCAAGGCTATTGAAAATGCGATGATAAGGGCAGTTTCAATAAAAAAGTAACGTGTCATAATCCGCTTTGATGACCCCAGTATTTGGTTAATGGCCAAAAAAGTGGACAGATAGCCCGCCATGCCTAAGTTTAAACTGGCAAAGTTGCTTAACGCGATCAGTAACAAAACAATCCCAGCGATGACCAGCACCCACATGTTTGACATGGAACCGTTGGGTTCAATTTCACGGAACAAATCGGACTTTAGATGGATGTCCCTAAGGTTCATCAAATGGGCCTTGACCTGGGTTTTGTTTGCGGCACTATCATCGTTAAACAAGTTCGTTAATGCCAAGGATAATTTAGTGCTTACCTCCTTAGGATTCGCGTTATCCGCCAACAGCAAATATTGATAGGCCCAACCCTGAATCTTGTCTTCGCCAGGTAGGAACAGAATATCGGGGTGAAAGTGGCTTTGTTGTGCGGGATTTTCCATCACCCCGGTAATTTGAAAATCAGCTTTGGTGGCATTAAAATGCCCTTCGGGCAATGAAATTATCTCACCTATGGGATCGGCATTCCCAAAAATTTTTTCCGCGAGTGACATGGAGATCACCACGGAACCTGGATTTTGAAAAGCGGTTGCCGGATTTCCTTTAAGCAAAGGCACCTTAAAAATCGCTGGAAAAGACGCATCTACGGCAAACCCTTGTTGTATGCCATAAAACTGTTCTTGTTGGCGTATCAGCTTACCACGAATGGGTGCCAAGCGCACAAAATCCTCGACTTCCGGAAGTGGCTCCGTTAGTCTTGGAAGTTCTTGGGCGGCATAAAACCGTGCAAAATGATTGTTTTCCAAGACAGTTTCACTGGTAACGGTAAACCGAAAGATATTTTCCGCGTTTTCATGTCGGTTATCATATTCCAATTCATTTTTAATGAAAAGGGCAATGAACAGAATTCCGCATAACCCCAGAGCCAAGCCTATGATTTTGATTCCGTTTAAGGCGGGTCTTTTTTTGATGTTCCTAAAGGCGTACTTTACCAGCATTCCATAAATTCTTAGTTATTATTCTGTTCGCAAACTCTTTACAGGGTTCATTACGGCCGCTTTAATGGCCTGAAAACTTATGGTAATGAGTGTAATGAACAATGCCCCAAAAATGGCCAATGCAAATACCCACCAATTTAGGCTGGTGTTATAGTCAAAATCCCCTATCCAATTGTTCATGTAGTAATACCCAATAGGAACCGCAATAACGCTTGAAATGAGTACTAGGAAGATAAAATCCTTGGAAAGCATTCGCCATATGGCATAGACCGAGGCACCCAGTACCTTACGCACCCCAATTTCCTTGGTGCGCTGCTCCGCAATAAAGGCGGATAGTCCAAAAATGCCAAGACAGCTGATAAATATGGCCAAAAAAGTAAAAAAGCTTATTAACTTCCCCGTCCGTTTTTCTGCAATGAAGTATTCTTCATAATAATCATCAAGAAATTCATAGGTAAAAGGCCGTTGCGGGTTGTACTCCTTAAATACATCTTCTGCGTGGGACAGTGCCGCTACCGTACTGGCCCCGGTCTTAACCTTTACATTGATGTAGTTTAAAAAGCTGCCGTAATGGAGCGTGAAAATTGTAGGCCTTACTTTAGTGTACGGGGAGCGGGTAACCATATCCTTGACCACTCCTATAATCTTAAATTTTCCATTATCCCCCCATTGCACAAACTCCCCAATAGGATTTTCCAATCCCATATAGTCCACGGCGGTTTCGTTCACAAGAAAGGCTAGGGAATCGCTTTTAAATTCCCGTGAAAATCCACGCCCTTTTGTTAGTTCCCAATTGATCATTTCCCCAAAATCATGGGTGGCCCTTAATGTGAGGAACTCATCTCCAAATTCAGGATCTTTGCCTTTCCAATCAAATCCGCCATTGGTGGTGAAGGTACCGGTAACCAAAACATCGGAGGCTGCAACTTCCTCAATATCCGCGGATTCCAAAAGTTGTGATTTCAAGGTTTCAAAACGATCCCGCATGTCTTCACTGGTAATGGAAAAGTAAAACATTCCAGATTTGTCATAGCCCAAAGGCCGATCTTGGGCGTATTGGATTTGTTTAAAAATGGTTATGGTCCCAATGATAAGGACCGTGGAAATAGCAAATTGGGAGACAACCAATACTTTACGCAAGGAAACGGCATTTTGTTTTCTTTCAAAGGTTCCTTTGAGCACCTTAACAGGTTTAAAGGAAGAAAGATAAAAGGCGGGATAGCTCCCCGAAAGAAAACTGGTCACCAAAATAAATAGCAAACAACTTATCCAGAAATAGGCGGAATCCCATGGAATTATAATGGCTTTGCCGGTAATCTCATTGAAGGTTCCTTGGGCTAGGATTACGAGCAATAAGGCGAAAACGAAAGCTGTAGAAACAACTAATAAGGATTCCACTAAAAATTGAGAGATCAACTGGTATTTGATGGATCCAATGGTTTTTCTAATCCCTACTTCCTTTGCCCGTTTAACCGATTGCGCCGTACTTAGGTTCATAAAATTGATACAGGCCAAAAGAAGAATAAAAGCACCTATGATACCCAATAACCAGACCCTATCTATGGCCCCTCCCGTGTTTGTGCCGTTCTCAAAGCGGGAATAGAGATGCCATTTTTTAAGGGGATGTAACAGCATTGTGGGCTTTAGCCGTTTTCCCGAGGCGTCATCACCGGAGAGGTTGTCCATTTTGGAATTTGCAATGGCATTGGAGGCAACTTCCACATCAACACCTTCATTGAGCTGTGCAAAAACCTGAAACCAATTATTGCCCCATCCCGTGCGTTCTTCCCAACCTTGATTATCTTTTAAAAAATCCCAAGAACCCAAAAACTCCAACTGTGAAAAACTAGTGTTCTTAGGGAGGTCTTCATAAACCCCACCGACGGTCAATAAAGTTTCCGACCCCAATTGTATGCTCTTTCCAGTGGCGTTTTCCGCACCAAAAAAAGCTTTTGCCATGGACTCGGAGAGGAGGATGGAAGCAGGGTCTTCCAAAGCACTTCTGGAACCGGATATCATCTTTAAGGATAACATAGCTGCCATTCCAGGTTCCGCAAAGTTTCCGGTATGGGACAGTTTCTCATTTTCTACGGTAAAAAGGGCGTCAAAGGAAAACGTACTGGTGATGACATGCTTAAAATAACTACCATAGTCGTTTCTTAGCACTGGAGCCAATTGCATGGGCTGATTGAAATCGGTGCGTATTTCATCGTTAAACGTCTGGGTTTGCATCACCTGGGTTATGGACGTATAATTTTCAAAGTCTTTATTGAACGAAAGCTCATCATAAACCCACATTCCAATCAGTATTGTGGCTGCCATTCCCAAGGATAACCCAGCAATATTTAAGAGGGAAAGTCCTTTTTTTTGGGATATGTTACGCCAAGCGGTTTTCAAATAGAGTGTAAACATAGTGTCGTTTTTATGATGGATTATTCGGTTCTTAAACTCTTTATTGGGTTGGATTTTGCGGCTTTCAAACTCTGAAAGCTTATGGATAAAAACGCCAGCATTAGTGCTAAAGACCCAACCATAACGGCAACCCACCACTGTAAGGAAATTCGATACACATACTCTTGAAGCCAACCTTCCATAAAATAATATGCGAATGGAGTAGCTATTAAAAGCGCGAATACGATTTGTTTAAAGACTCCTTTTGCCAATAGGTTCAAGATTCCGGAAACGGAACTTCCTAAAACTTTTCGGATACTTATTTCTTTTCTTCTCTGCGAGATTTGGAAGGAAACCATACCAAACAACCCCATGCCCGCTATAAATAAGGCCAATAGTGTAAATATGGTAAAGGCATCGCCAAGTTTTTTTTCCTCGTCATAGAATCGGAGATAAGAATCTTCTACAAATTTCACCTCATAGGGAACATGTGGGACTATTTTTTTCATGGTCTTAACAATAAAATCGGATGTCTTCCCATAATCGGACATATCAATTTTTAAAACTACCTCCCCATTGTTTCTAGTATGTTGAGGCGTGCGCAGTGCCATAAAGAGAGGTTCAATTGCTTGGTCAAAAGTTTTTAAATGAAAATCCTTTAAAACGCCAACAACCGTACCATTTGCGAATTGTTTGCCAATTGGGGCCTCCCAACCAAGGGATTTTACGGCAGCTTCATTTATTAAATAGGCTAAGGAATCTGATGCTATTTCGGGCGAAAATGGTCTGCCATCGACCAAGTCCATCCCAAAAATGTCTAAAAAATCATAATCCACATACGTTCTGTAGATATACAAAGGTTCATTACTATAATTTCCTTCCCATCGTGTTACCGGTCCCTGGCTTGTTACGTTAAACGGAAGTTGGGAACTTAAAGAAACCTCATGAATCCTGGGATTTTGCATTAACATCTCTTTTAGAACCTTCTGCTTATCCGTAATTTCCGGTTCAAAATAGCTAACATGTACAAGCTGATTATTTTTATACCCTAAATTTTTGTTTTGAATATACTGGAGCTGCTGCTGAATAATCACGCTTGCTATTGCTAGTCCAATTGCCACGGCAAACTGACTAACAACCAAGGCGCTTTTTAGGGAAACGCCTTGTCTTCTCCCTTTTAGAAAATTACCTTTTAATGCTTTAATAGGGCCAATACCGGAAAGAAAAAATGCTGGATAAAGCCCCGAGATAATTCCGGTAACCAATGCAGCTAACGAAAGAATTGCTAGTATTTGCAGATTAGATAATAGGTTAAAACCAATAGCTCTATTTAACAACACATTAAAATAAGGGAGTAGAATTGAGGCAAGAAACAATGATAAAACCAAACTAGCGCAAGTAAGGAAAAGGGATTCGCTCAAATATTGGATTATCAAGCTTCCTCTTTTTGCTCCAAGCACTTTGCTTATACCGACTTCTTTTGCTCTTTGAGCTGATTTTGCAATTGCGAGATTTGTATAGTTTATACCCGCCAGAACAAGAATTATTATTGCGATCAAGGCAAATAAGTTCACGGATTTTATATTCCCATTTTGACTTAGCTCAATATTTATATCCGATTTCAGATGAATATCTTCTAATGGTTGTAATTTATATTGCGGGTAAAATTTGAAACCTTGATTTTCATAGGCGGGTCTTGTGATTTTTTCATAAACCTTCATTTTACTTTCCAGTAGTTTAGACTGCCCGGGGTTTTGCAGCGTAATGTAGGTGTGATAGTTATTGCTCACCCACTGACCCACATCATGTGGGTAATATCCTTGACTTTTATACGAAACGACAAAATCATAAGTAAAATGTTGATTTTTAGGCGGGTTTTCAATTAAAGCTTTTACCGTGAAGGTCTGTCCATTTCCGAACTTTAATTCCTTGTTTATTGGGGAAACATTTCCAAATAATTTATTCGCCAAGGATTCCGTTAGCAAGATGTTATCAGGACTTTGCAATGCCAAAGCTGGATCTCCCTCAATAACGGTAGTGCTAAAAACACTGAAATATGCGCTGTCCGTATATAGCCCTTGTTGGACAAATGATTGATTATCGTTAAGTAGTAGCGCCCCTCCAATATTGAGGTTCGTAACGCTCTCCACCTCTGGAAAGTCCTGCAATAAGGCCTCACCAAGAGGGAGAGGGGCAACGGCGAACATATCTGTCCCTTGATATGTATTCCCTTTTTGTTGTTGTACTATTCTAAAAGTCCTATCGGAGTTCTCATGGTGCTTATCAAAGCTCTTTTCGAACTGAACAAACAATGCCAATAACACAAAGCAGGTCATGGCAACCGTCAACCCAGTTAGATTAATAACTAGGTAAGCTTTGTTTTTAATCAAATTTCTCCAAGCAAGTTTTATATGATTTTTAAACATGACCTTGTCTTTTGATTATCTCACTCCGTTCGTAAACTCTTTATTGGGTTCTGCTTTGCCGCCCGTATGGCCTGAAAGCTTACCGTAAGGACCGTTACACCCATTGCGCCCAACATGGCAAGGGCAAAAATCCACCACTTAAGAATCACCCGATACGGGTACTCTTGCAACCATCCGTTCATTACATAATAGGCAATGGGAACCGCTATAAAACAGGAGATGACCACTAACTTTAAGAAATCCTTTGAAAGCATGTTCCAAACGTTGAACACAGAGGCCCCCAAAACTTTTCTTACCCCGATCTCTTTAGTGCGCTGTTCCGCAACAAAGGAGGTTAGGCCAAACAAGCCAAGGCAACTAATGAGTATGGCCAAGGCCGTAAATATGCCGGAGAGCGTTCCAATACGTTGCTCGGCCGCAAATTTTTCGGCGTATTTGTCATCCACAAAATCATATTGAAATGGAATTGCGGGAAAGTTGTCCTTAAAGACCCGTTCTACAACTGCGATACTTTGATTAGCGCTCTGTCGTGGATTTAATCTTAGCGTATAGAAACTAAAATTATTATTACGGTCGTATACGTACCAAGCTTGTTTAACCGCTTCATATGGGGACTGTGCAATCATATCTTCTACTACGCCGATTATTTTTCTTGAAGGGCCTGGATCTTCCTCATCGGTGTCCCGGATTACCATACCGACCGGGTTTTCGACCCCCATGTATTTTACAGCAGTTTCATTTATTAAAATCCCCAAGGAGTCGGAGGCTATATCCTTATTAAAATCCCTTCCCTGAACAATTTTAAGATTTAGGGTATTCGCATATTCCGGGGAAACTTCGGTCCAAGCAAAATCCTCTTGAAACCCTTCCGGTTTTCCCTCCCAAGTAAAACCACTTCTATTGGACCAAATCTGAGTGGTGGGACTGCTAGAGGTAGTCATGGCAATGGCCGCACCTGAAGCCAAAAATTGCTCACGCATGAGGTCTGTCTTATCTTCAAAATCTGCAGACCACGTAGGGATTTGTATTAACCCTTCCCGGTCGTAACCAATAGGCCTGTTTTTGGCATGGTTGATTTGTTGCATTACAATGACGGTGCCAATAATAAAGGCCACGGAAACCGTGAACTGGAGAACGACCAAAATCTTTCTTGGCAAACCTGCGTATTTACCTGATTTAAAAGTGCCTTTTAGAACATCTACCGGTTTAAAAGAGGAAAGGTATAGGGCAGGGTAACTCCCGGCCAATAAAGCAGTGAATATTATAAAAATAATCGAAATCAACCAAAAAGAACCATTGCCCCATGGGAATTCAATTTCCTTTCTGGCCAGTTCATTAAAACCGTTCAGCGATAACAAAACAATACCAATTGCAAGGGCATAGGCAAAAAGGACCACTAGAAAAGATTCGCTCAAAAATTGGTATATCAATTGCCCTTTTTGAGAGCCAATAGATTTTCGTATACCTACTTCTTTGGCGCGTTTTTCCGATCGTGCCGTACTTAAATTCATAAAATTAATACATGCCAAAAGCAGCACAAAAGCCCCAATAATGCCAAATAACCAAACATACTTGATGCGACCACCCACCTGTTTGCCATTTTCAAAGTTGGAACGCAGATACCAATCTTCCATTGGCAGAAGAAAAAGTTGGGGATTAAACTCGGCAGTATCTTCGTTGAGGTCTTTTTTTACATTTCTAATGGTCTCGGAAACTGTTTCCATATCCGCGTTTTCTGTCAACTGCACAAACAATTGAAAAGAATTGTTCCCCCAGTTATCAAGGGAATTTTTAATCCATTCGCGATTGGCAACATAATTATCCCATGGGATGATATAGTTCGTATCATTGAATGAATTGTTATACGGAATGTCTTTATAGACGGCGGTTACATTTAAATCATATTCGTTGCCGATTTTTACCACTTTTCCAATAGGGTCCTCTTTTCCAAATAAGGCATTTGCGGTTGATGCGGAAAGCATTATGGAATTGATTTCCCGCAGCCCATTTTTTTCTCCTTTCAAAATATCCAGGTTTAGTAATTCCGAGGCCATAGGCTGCATGTAATTGCCAGAGCGCGAGATACTATTATCCTTGTACTTGATGTAGCTGTCTTGTGTCCAAGAAGCCATCATAAGATGTTCAAAGTTATCCGCATACCCATCTCTTAATGCTGGTTCTAGTGGTAGCGGTATTGCAGGATTTGTTCCTGTTCGTCCATTAAAGGTCTGTGACTGATAAACCTGGGCAATTTTATCCTTGTTTGCATAGTAACTGTCACGGGTTAACTCATCATACATCCAAAGCCCAATAATAAGTGTTACCGCCATTCCTAGTGCCAACCCTCCAATATTGATAATTGAATAGCCTTTGTTTTTTACGAGGTTGCGCCAAGCAACTTTAAAATAGTTTTTGAACATGATGATTTCGTTTTTTGATTTATTCGTTTCTAAGGTTTCTCGCCGGTTGGGTCAATGCAGCCCCTATGGATTGATAACTGATGGTAAAAACAGCGATTACCATGGCTATACATGCCCCAAGTGCAAACACTTGCCAACCTACGGAAATGCGGTAGGCAAAATCTTCCAACCAATTGGACATCATCAACCATGAAATGGGCACGGCGATGATTACGGCTATTCCAATGAGCTTCAAGAAATTTACGGTAAGCAACTTGTAGATGTTCTTAAATGATGCCCCAAGCACCATGCGGACACTGATTTCTTTTTTTCGTTGCTCCACCATAAATGCGGAAAGTGCAAAAAGCCCCAAGCAGGCCACAAAAATGGCCAATATGGCAAAGGCGATAAAAATGGTCTTGATACGGCTTACATTGCTGTACATTTTAGAAAAGGAATCGTCCATAAAAGCATAACGCATGGTCATGTTGGGGACAAACTGGCCCCATTTTGCTTCAATGGATTGAAGCAGGTTGTCCATATCCGCAACATTGGCCTTTATTGAAGTAATGGTGTTGCTGTTGCCTAGGAAAAAACAGAGTGGCTCTACCTTTTGCTTCATGGAGTTGAACTTAAAATCTTCAACAACACCCACAATCTCATAAAGCGTACCGTATCTCGATATTTTTTTGCCAATGGGTTGGGTGAGGTTCAATTTGTCGACCATGGTCTCGTTGATAATGGTAGCTTCCGTGTCCGTGGCCCTCTGTTCAGAGAAATTTCTTCCTGAGACGAGGGTCATTCCCAAGGTTTCCAAATAGTCTTCATCGATAACCCAGGCTTGTCCAAATACGGTTTCATCGAGATTGTCCCGTCCTTCGTTTACAAAACCGTTTCCGTTTCTTTTGGTACCTTCCAAAGGCAGGTAGTCGCTTACACTAACGGTATGGACCCCATTAATACGCTGCAGTTCTTCTTTAAAGGTGTCCATACGGTCTCCCAACATATTGGTGCCGTACAATTGCAGGACCTGCTCCTTTTCAAAACCAATTTTGGAGTTGAGGATAAAATTCATCTGATTATTGACCACTAGCGTTCCAATGATCAGAATAATGGAAATAGCAAACTGAAAAATGACCAAACCGCTCCTTAAGGCACTGGACTTGCTTCCTGTGGCCAATTTTCCCTTTAAGACGGCACTGGGCTTAAATTTGGAGAGGTAGAAGGAAGGGTATAGGCCTGCAAAAATGCCAACGAACAATGCCGCTAGGAGTAAAACGGGAAAAAACAACGGATTTGACCATGGGATGGAAACCATTTTACCGGACATTTCTTGGAACAAGGGCAAAGCCAAGAACGAAAAGGCAATTCCAACCCCAAATGCTATCAAAGTAATGAGAACGGATTCTGTAAGAAATTGATTGATGAGCGAAGATTTTGAGGAACCCACCACCTTTTTTATACCAACTTCCTTGGCCCTGTTTGCCGATTTTGCCGTCGAGAGATTAACAAAATTGATGCTGGCAATGACCAAAATAAATAGGGCCACAATACCAAACATCCAAATGACCTTAATATCGTTTCTGGTGCTGGCCTCAAAACTTACGGTGCTGGAATGCAGGTTTATTTTGGTCAATGGCTGTAAACGGATACTAAAAAAATCATCCGGATTTTCCGGAATCACGTATCCGCTAGCATTAAAAGCGGGCAATAAATAGTCATGGATAAGCCGGTGGGACATTTTTTCTTGAAAGGCCGCGGCATCCGTTCCGGGAGCCAATTTTATATAGGTGAAGTAGTTGCTTTGCTCCCACCGTGTCTGCTCCCCTTCACCAAATTCCATTCCTTTTAAGGTCAGCAGAAAGTCATAGTCCATATGTGAATTGCTGGCAAAATCCTCCATAACCCCGTTGATGCGATAGGGTTGGTCATTATTACCGTTTAAGTAGATGGATTTTCCCACTGGGTTTGCTTCCCCAAAGTGTTTTTTTGAAATTTTGTTGGAAATAACTACGGTAAAAGGCTCGGCAAGGGCGGTTGTAGCTTCCCCATGCACCATAGCAATATCCATAATATCTATAATGGCTTGATCGGCATAGGTAAAGCCTTCCTCATGGTGTTGCATCTGTTCCCCATCGATACGGATTTCGTTGCTTCCGGCACCATAGAACAAATCGTTGGCGTTTAAGCGTCCCGCACTTAATACTTCAGGGAAATCTTGTTTAACGGTGGGGGCGGTGTTGGCTGAAAAGTGGATGGCGTCGTTAATTTTACCATCTCTGGAATCCCGGTTGATCATTCTATAAATCTGCCCAGAATCCGCTACCGCTTTGTCATAGGTGCTTTCGTGAAGGATATAAATGGCAATCAAGATACAGGCGGCAACGCCTATACTCAATCCCAAAATGTTGATAAAGGTGAAACCTTTGTTTTTCAAGAGGTTCCTCCATGCTATTTTTAAGTGGTTCTTGAACATGGCCTAGTCTATTTTTTGGATGGTAGCATCCCCTATGATAATTCCTTTATTTATTTCTGGAGATCCAGAATATGCAATGGTGGCTTCCCCATATGCGGTTACCTTTAACCTTTCGGAAACGGCTATCCTATAACTTCCTTCACCATAGGCCGTAATCTTGGTTTCTTTGGTGGCAACATCCAGGGTATTTACCGTGGTTTCCCCGTAGGCCGTTATTTTTTGCTTTGCAATCACCCCACCTTCTATTTCCAAGAAGCTTTCCCCATAAATGGTGGTCATTAGGCTTTGGAGGACAACTTCTTTAAAAGATACCTGTGACTCACCAAATATTTTTAATCGAAATTTATCCTGTTTCAAAGGACTTTCGCAAACAAATTTTTCCTCGCCCCTTAAGGATAGTTCTTCCAATTGGGTATAAGTTACGGTGGCCGTAATGACGGTGCCCTTGTAAATAGGGTTGCTATAACTGTAATTGTCCCCTTTTTCCTTTTTACTGTCCGTATAGGTCTTGGCACCATCCAGGTAAAGACGAAGGGTGTTTGCCACCACTTCAACATTCAATTTTTCCAGGGGTTCCGTACTGCTGTGCACTTCAACCTTGTTTTGGGAACCTTGTACAAAGCTTACCGAGATGTGCGGGCTTACGATTACCTTGTCAAAGTCTTCTACGGCAATACTTTTTACCTGTGCCAAGACGCTAACGGAGCATAGTACAAAACAGCTGATGAAAAGTTTTATACTAATGTTTTTGATTGATGATTTCATAACGAGTTGTTTTTTGATGATTGATTTGATTGATGAATAAACCCCCTGTTTAGACCATGGCACCTATTTCCCTATTCTTGCTTTCCGTTACAATTTGACCGTCAAAAAGGTTAATGATCCTATGGGCGTAATGCGAATCACGGTCGGAGTGTGTTACCATAACAATAGTGGTCCCTTCTTGGTTGAGTTCGGTCAATAAATTCATAACCTCTATACCGTTTTTGGAATCCAGGTTTCCGGTAGGCTCATCTGCAAGAATCAACTTTGGGTTGGTCACTACCGCTCTGGAAATGGCCACACGTTGCTGCTGCCCCCCGGAGAGTTGCTGTGGAAAATGCTTTTCCCTATGCGCAATCTTCATGCGCTCCAAAACCTGCATTACTTTTTGTTTGCGCTCGCTTTTCCCCATTTTTAAATAGATCAAGGGCAGTTCTACGTTTTCGTAAACCGTGAGCTCATCGATAAGGTTGAAGCTTTGGAAAACAAACCCCAAGTTGCCTTTTCGTAATTGGGTGCGTTGGCTTTCTTTTAATCCTGCCACTTCATGGTTGGCAAAATTATAGCTCCCCTCCGTAGGGTTGTCCAACATGCCAATAATGTTCAGCAAGGTAGATTTACCACAACCGGACGGTCCCATAATGGCAACAAATTCCCCTTCTTCTACATGAAGGTTAACACCGTTAATGGCAAGGGTTTCTACCTCTTCCGTTCTAAAACTTTTCTTTAAATCTTTGATTGTTATCATGACTGGTCTCTATTTGCGTTTTATTTTTTAACTGATTAATTTCCCTTATTTCAATACGATGCGTTCGGCTTCCCCAAAGGAATCGTAATTGCTGGTAATAACTTGGTCACCGGGTTCAAGGCCTTCCAAAACTTCATAGTACCTAGAGTTCTGTTTTCCTATTCTGATGTTTCTTTTGATGGCCTCATCACCATTTGGATTGACCACAAAAACCCATTGGCCACCCGTACTCTGGAAAAACCCGCCTTTGGGCAATAGCAGGGCATCGTTGGAAGCCCCTAATTGTAACTTGATATTATAGCTCTGTCCCGCCCTAATGGTTTCCGGCTTTTCTTTTGTAAAAACCAAATCTACCTTGAACCGTCCGCTACGGACTTCTGGATATACTTTGCGCAGGCGTAACGGAAATTCATTGTCGTTACGTTCCAAGGAGGCGGATAAATCGCGCTTTACCCGGTCTATATAGTGTTCGTCAATATTTGCTTCGATCTTAAAGTTGGTGAGCACGTTTACCTGCCCAATTCGTTGCCCTTGGGCTATGTTTTGTCCAATTTCCGCATCTAGAAAGCCAAGCTGGCCATCGGCAGGTGCCCTAACGTTCAAATGGTCCAAACGCTCATACACCATAGAAAGGGTTTGCTGCATGCGGTTGAGGTCGGTATCCAATCCGGAAAGTGAGGTTTTGCGTAGCGCGTCATCCTGTTCCGTTTGTACTTTGATGATATCATGCTGTTGCTGTGCCAGTTCATAGTTTTCTTTGGAAGTGAGGTATACTTCCCTAGAAATCAGTTCGTCTTGATACAGTGCTTCGTTCTGCTCAAAATTTCGCTTTAAGCGTTGTAAATCCGTGCTGGCGGTAGCCAAGGAGCGTCTGCCTTCGACCTGTCTGGCGTCAAAGGTCAAACGGGTGGAACGCAAGTCGTTTTGTTTAAGGGCCAAATTACTTTCGCTGGCAAGGATCTGCTCATAAAGGTTCATGTTTTCCAGTTTGAGGATGATGTCCCCTTTTTTGACCATGGACCCTTCTTCTATCAATTTTTCAGAGACGCGACCACCTTCGTACGCATCCATGTAGATGGTAGCTATTGGCGCCACGTTGCCGTTTATGGTGATGTAATCATCAAACTTTCCTGCGTTTACTTGGGTAATGGAAAGCCGGTCTTTTTCCGTTCTAAATGTGGAGACGGAGCTGGAAAAAATAAATTTCCATGCAACGAACAACAATAGGATGCCCAGGGCAATATATCCCAAGTGCTTGGGGCGTAGTCCTTTTTTCTTTTCTATTTTAATATCCATAGTGGTTACTTCTATTTTTTAGACATCTATTTTATGGGTTGATGTTGAATACGGGCAGGTTATTATAAAAATCCAAAGTGCTTTTATTCACCTTTAGCCGCAGTCTCACTTGCAAATGTTCATTCTGTGCCGTAGCAAACAGGTTTTTTGCCCTACCTAGTTCAATGGCGTTTACCAAGCCTTTCTCATAGCGCTTTTGGGCTATGGAGAACGCCAATTCTTGGGCTTTGCCCCGTTTTTCCGTTTGCAGGACCTCTGTGCTTAGCGCATTGTATTCCTGCACCAATTGCTGTATAAGCTGGTAGAGTTCCTGCTCCTGTATTTTGGCATTGTTTCTGGCCCTTGCCAATTGAATTTTTTGTTGTTTTATCCTGGACCTTCCAGACCAGGCGTTACTAATGGGAACGTTCAAAGAAACCCCAATGAACTCGTTGGTATTGTCCCTAAACTGTGTTCTAAAAGGGATGGTAACCCCAAGGGAGTCCGTAATGGTTTCAAAAAAACCGGTTCCAAAGCCTCCTTGTAAAGATAAGGAGGGATAGAGGTTGCCACGGGCAACCGCCAATTGCTTTTTTGCGGCTTTTACGCGCAGTTCAGACGCTTTGATAAGCGGAATAAAGTTCAAAGCGGTCCCAAAAATGGAATCCGAAGTTATCTTTTTTTCATCGATGCCTTCCGTTTTATCCAGCTCCGGTTGGATTTGGATATCGGTTTCCCCCTGCAAGTTCATGGCCTGTAGCAACCCAAGTTTTGCGGCTGCCAGCCTATTTTCGTTTTGGGTCAAGACCAGCTCGTCCGCAAGTAAAAGGGATTCCGCTTCATACAAGTCGGCACCGGCCATTAAACCTACTTCTATTTGTTTTTTGACCAGATTGTAATTGGTTTGGGAAATTTGCACTTGTTCTTCAGAGATGGTAATTAGCCCCTCTATAAATTGAATGTCATAAAAAGCGCGCATCACACTAAAGGCCAATAAGTATTTTTGTTGCAAACTTTCTTCTTTAGTGGCTTTGTACAAGAATTTGGAAGCTTTGATGCCGTTGATTTTTTGAAATCCCTGAAAAATGTCAAAAGAGGCACTTATGGAATAGTTGTTGGAAAAAATATCGGTGTTGACGATGCTGTTGTCATCTGGATTGATTTGACGTCCAAAACGAATATTATAATCGGCAAAGCCATTTACATTAGGCAGTAAATTACGAACGGACTGACGGTAGGTCTCCCTATTGGAAGCTTCCGTAAATTCAAAATCGTTCAGTTGCAGGTTGTGCTCCAAAGCATGCGCAACGCAGGCTTCCAGATCCCAAACCTTTTGTGCCACTAGCTCAAGGCAGCCTAAACAAAACAACACTAAAATTATATTTTTTAAACGCATCTTCTTATTACTATGCCAAACTATAAGCTATTGCCGTGCCATAAAGCTAAACCCCACATAATCAACATATTAAATAATTTGAAAGAACAAAACAAAAATCTAAGTGTAAAAATATTAGACAAAAACTGTAAAATAATTTGACATTGGCCTTAGCTTCAACAATCGATTTTGTACTTTGAAAAAAATATAATGGAAGGCGTAAATCCTCAAATACAGGGGGGTTTAAGGAATTTAAGGGAATACATTGCTTGGAAACAAGGAATATGGTATTGCTTTTGCGCTAATGCTTCCAATAGGTAGTATATAAAAAAGGATAGGTAAAGCAACGACATGATCCAGGCAAAAATTTTGGTAATAGATGACAACAAAAGTGTATTGAGTGCTTTGGAGATTCTATTGCAGTTTGAGTACAGCAGTGTACAGACGCTTTTTAATCCGAACCAGATTTCTTCTTTCCCAAAACTGAATGAAATAGACATTGTACTGCTGGACATGAATTTTTCCGCAGGTGTCAATACAGGGAACGAAGGGCTGTTTTGGCTTAACGAAATCAAGAAAAAATCGCCCAACACCTCAGTAATTATGATGACGGCCTATGGAGCCGTGGACTTAGCGGTAACGGCCTTAAAGAAAGGCGCATCGGACTTTATCTTAAAACCATGGAACAACGAGCGTTTATTGGCCACGGTAAAATCTGCTTACGAACTACGAAAGTCAAAAGAAGAAATCCATCAGCTCAAGACCAAAGAGAAAGGGTTAAAACAACTTATCAATGCCGATAAGAGTTCCATTATTGGCAGTTCCAAAGCCCTAAAGGCTGTTTTAAACTTGGTCCGTAAAGTGGCCAAAACAGATGTCAATGTATTGATTACCGGGGAAAATGGTACGGGAAAAGAGTTGATCGCACGGGAACTACACCGATTATCCAGTAGACAAGAAGAGGTTTTTATCAATGTGGACATGGGTTCCATTTCTGACAGTCTTTTTGAAAGCGAACTTTTTGGACATAGCAAAGGGGCCTTTACCGATGCCAAAGAAGACCGCGCCGGTAAGTTTGAAGCGGCAAACCAAGGAACCCTCTTTTTGGATGAAATGGGCAACCTTTCTTTACAGACACAGGCAAAATTGCTTTCTGCCATACAGAACAAATCGGTGGTTAGGGTAGGCTCCAACAAACCCATAGCGGTAGATATTAGATTGATCTGTGCTACCAATTGTAATTTGGAGCAGATGGTGGCCCAAGGGTTGTTTCGGGAAGATTTGTTATACCGCATCAATACCATACATGTAGAGGTGCCACCATTAAGGGACCGGGAGGGTGATATCTTGGTTTTGGCAGATTTTTTCCTAAAGCAATATGGCAATAAGTATGACAAGCCCCAGCTTAAAATCAACAATACCGCGCAAGATAAACTGATGGAATACCAATGGCCGGGAAATATCCGGGAGCTGCAACATACCATGGAAAGGGCAGTTATCCTTTCTGAAGGGAACGTTTTAAAACCTACGGATTTTCTATTGCATTCCAAGCCATCACAAACCATAGAGGCAGAGGTAACTACCTTGGACGAAATGGAACTCCATATGATCAATAGGGCTTTGGACCTGCATGACGGCAACTATAGTGCCGCCGCGGAGCAACTTGGGGTTTCCAGACAGACCCTCTACAACAAACTAAAGAAACTTAAAAAGTAATGGCGAGCAGAAACTTCTATATTCAATTGGTCATACGGGTGCTTTTTTTGACCGCGACCGCCATTACATTGGCTTTTTCGGTAACCAATGCGTGGTACATTATTCTTTTCATTACCGGGATTGCCCTTATAGCACAGGTGTATTCCCTAATCCGCTTTATCAATAGGACCAATAGAAAAATCGCCTATTTTTTTGATGCGATAAAGAACGAGGATTTCACTTTGCGTTTTCCGGAAAAGGTGGCCATTAGTTCCTTTAAAGAACTCAACCAAAGTTTAAACAGGGTCAATGGACTTATCCAAGAAGTCCACCTGCAGTTGCAGATGCGGGAGCAGTATTATCAAGAAATATTAAGACAGGCCAATATTGGTATCATGACCTTTAATGAACGTGGGCATATCCTTTTTTCCAATCCTACTTTAGAACGCTTGTTAAACCATAGTCCTTTAAACCATATTAAGCAAATAGGGCAAATAGATAGCGGGTTATATGATGTGTTGACTTCCTTTAAACCGTTTGAACGCAAGCTATTTCAGTTTACCAATGAGCGTGAGCAGATACACTTGGCGTTAAAGTCTACGGAGGTGGTTTTGGACGAAAAGCCATTATTGCTGGTGGTGGTACAGGACATCAATGAAGAACTCGATGAAAAAGAAACGGACTCTTGGATTAGATTGATACGTGTGCTTACCCATGAAATCATGAATTCCATAACCCCTATAACATCCATCTCTGAAACCATACTAAAGTATTACCACACCCCAACGGGAGCTGTGGTGGACACCTTGGATAAGGACAAGATTGCCAGCGCGGCAAAGGGCCTGGAGGTTATTAAAGGTCAGGGTAACGATTTGATGGATTTTGTACAGTCTTACCGCAGTTTTCTAAATGTGCCAAAACCGGACCGCGAATTGGTTCCGGCCCAAAAATTGTTTGACAAAGTACAGGTATTGATGCAGCGTGACGCCCAAGACAGCACAACGATCACTTGGGAATACGAACCCAACGATTTGCAGTTTTTTATCGATGAAAAACAGTTGACCCAAGTACTTATCAACTTGGTGAAAAACGCGGTACATTCTTTAGAAGGGCAAGAAGAAGGAACCATAACCGTTAGCGCCGGGGTAGACAAAACCCATAAAAAGTATATTAAAATAGCAGACAATGGTCCCGGGATTCCTGAAGGGATGATCGATGAGATTTTTGTGCCTTTCTTTACCACTAAAGAAAAGGGGACGGGGATTGGGTTAAGCTTGTCCAGACAAATTGTGCAGCTGCACGGTGGCAACCTTAAACTATACTCAAAACCCAACGTAGAGACTACCTTTACCCTTAGCTTTCCATGATGCATATAAAAGAGAGTGCCTATCAATTTTGTGAAGCGTATATCCAAGAACGCATCACCCGTTTAAAGGCCCAGATGACCAATTTAAAAGTTGGACTGGGTTCGGAAACCAAAAGCAGTGCCGGGGATAAGCACGAAACGGGTAGGGCCATGGTACAACTGGAAATGGAAAAGTTGGGAAAACAACTTTTAGAAGCCGAAAAACTGGTACAAACACTACAAAAAGTACCCAAAGAAGGCAGTACGTTAAGGGTGGCCTTGGGGAGTTTGGTAGCGACCGACAAGCATACCTATTATATTGCCATCTCGGCTGGGAGGCACCAATTGGATGGCCATATAATCTTTTGTATCTCTGCAAGTACACCAATAGCTAAACTCCTGTTAGGCAAGGAAAAAGGGGCCGCCATTGTCTTTAATGGGCTTCATCAAAATATCACCGAAATCCACTAAAGCTTGGTCTTTTGTTGTAAGAAATATCGCTTTTATTTAGTATTTTAAGGGTTATATTAAGTAAACTGCCTTGGCGTATTATACCCTTTGGCGGTGCCAATAAAAAAACAATCATGACAACACAAGAAGTAGCAAACCAATTGGTAACGTATTGCAAGGAGAACAACTACAAAGCGGCCTATGACCTTTATGCAGATGATGCGGTAAGTATAGAAATGGAAGGCGTGCCGGGGGAGAAAGTTACCAAAGGAAAAGAGAACATCTGGAATGCCTATTTACAATGGGCGGAGAGTATTGAAGAAATGCATGGGGGTTCCGTTGGGGAAGCTGTTGTTGCTGCAAACCATTTTGTATTGCCCATGTCCGTGGATGCCACGTTTAAGGAGCATGGTAGGATGGCATTTGATGAGTTATGCATGTATCAGGTGGAGAACGGTAAAATAAAGAAGGCGCAATTCTTTTATGAAGTGCCCAGTATGGAATAAGTGCTGTTTGATGGCGTTGTTACACCCTAAAGTTCCGATTCGCTTTTTTTTCCGCGTTTCTCTTTTTGGACTTTAAGCGCTTTTCTTTAGCAGCCCTAGAGGGCTTTGTAGGTTTTCTTCTTTTTGAGGCCTGCAAAGCCTTTTTTAATACCTCAAAAAAACGTTCAATGACCAAAGCTTTGTTTTTGTGTTGACTTCTGGCCTCATCACAATGCAATAGCAAATGCTGTTCTTTGGTCAATCGGTTACGAAGTTTGAGCAATACCCTATTTTTTTGTGCCTCGGTAAGCGCGGAAGAATTGAAAACGTCAAAAGTGAGGACCACTTTTGAGGATACTTTGTTTACATGCTGACCACCAGCGCCGCTGCTCCGTACCGCCTTAAATTGCAATTCCTTTAAAAGGGCCTCTTTGTCCAAAATAATTGGGTTTTATGGGGTAAAGATACGCTTAGGACGATGATTTTCTAGTTTTGAGTAATAAGAGAGGAACTCTTAAAAGGATTTTTTCGTGGACTTTTACCGCTTGTTCCGTAGTAAAGAAAACGCTCACCCCATCTTCAGTAAGGCCTTGGGCCAAATAGGAACTGCCCTTAAAATGAGTGTTGATAACATAGACTTCAAACCCGTTTTCTTCCGTTATATGGACCTCATGGGGGTAGGCTAGAAGGAATTCCCCTTTTGGGGCTTTTTCCGTAAACAGCTGCAATGGCAACCTATTGACCACATCAAAAAGGGAAGCTATGTATGTTTTTTCCGGGTTCCTGTAGAGCTGTTCAGTGGGTTTTAAGGCCATGGTCTCCCCGTGTTGAAGTACTAAAACCTCATCTGCAAAAGGAAGCACATCATTGGGATCATGTGTAGCGTTGATTACTGTGATTCCTTTTTCTTTGAGGTAGGGAAAGAGCTTGTATCGCAATTCATTCTTCTTGAACTGATCAATACTACTAAAAGGCTCATCCAACAAAAGCAATTCAGGCTCTTGCGCCAATGCCCGTGCCAGGGCCACCCGCTGCTGTTGACCCCCGCTAAGGGATTTCACCTTGGTTCCCGCATAATTTTCCATTTCGATTACTTGGAGCAACTCCAAGATACGGGCTTCATGGGTTTCCTGTTCAAAAGCGGATAGGTGTTCCGCTATATTTTCGGCTACGGTGGTAAATGGCATCAAATCAAAATCTTGGGCAACGTACTTCATATATTTCTCCCCCGGCACAAGGTTAAAGTTTGGGCCCAACACCCTCTTGGTTCCCCAAGAAATCTCCCCGGAAGTTAAGTGTAGTAAACCATAAATTGCTTTAAGTAAAGTGCTTTTTCCAGAACCGCTCTCTCCCATAACGGCCAAATGCTTTCCTTTTTCCAAATCAAAGGATACCTCCTTTAGGACACTTTTATCGGCATAAGAAAAAACAATGGAATCAACCTTTAACATAGTTTGGCGTTAACTAAAAATCCGCTCCCAAAGGAAACGGATTTTGCAATAGTATTTTAGTGTGAGTTATACATATTTTTATGGATATTGGATTTTTATAGGATAAGAAACTTTGTCTGGTCGAGCGCAGTCGAGACCTCATTGAGATCGATGTTTTAATAATTTCTCGACTGCGCTCGAAGTGACATCAGTTATACTTATTGCCCTCCTCCATCGGTAATTATTTTTTCATTGGGTAATTTTTGAAAGCCCATATTAAAAAGCGTAAACCCAAAAATATCGGCGTACTGCTCAATAGTCTTACTTACCGGGGTGCCGGCACCATGGCCCGCATTGGTCTCTATCCGTATTAGGGTAGGATTGTTCCCGCTTTGTTTTTCTTGAAGCTCGGCCGCGAATTTAAAACTATGGGCCGGAACTACACGGTCATCATGATCGCCTGTGGTAATCAAGGTGGCGGGGTATTCCACCCCTTTTTTAACGTTGTGCACAGGGGAGTAACCTTTAAGGTAATCGAACATTTCTTTGTTATCCTCTGCGGTACCATAGTCGTATGC
>CALEYA010000140.1 GCA_937926215.1 uncultured Croceitalea sp.
GATTCACATCTAGCTACCAAACTGGCACTTGGTTTGTTCAATTCAATAATCTGTAGGCCTTCCCTACCAGAGGCAGCAAATACATAACCTCCTTTTGAAGCTACAAAATTGATAGAACCTGCCAATTCAATGACTCCCACTACATCCATGGTATCATTGTTTTCCGCAATACTTAATCCTGCCCCTCCATTGGCCATTAAAAGCAAATCATCATTAAAAGCAACCGCATTGGTGACGATATCCGATGTAGCAACCCCAACTGGTGTTAAAGGTATAGGGATGTGTTCCAAAAACTCTCCGGTAAGGGCATTGTACACCCCTGCTCCTTGATCCCCTTCAGAAACCACTATTTTATCCCCTGAAAAAGCCAAGGTTCTTTTGTCCGCGGCCCTAAAATCTGAAGAAATGGGAATTTGGGATAATTCCGTTAGATCAGAATTCAAAAAGCGGACGCCAACACTAGCGTCTAAAACCGCTAGATTACCATTCGTATTGTTTACTGCAATGGACCGTAAATCCGTATAAGGTGCTTCTTGTTGCACTTCTAAGGAGTTGGTGTCGTAGGCAATCACATACCCTTCTGCACCACTGGTAACAAACAAACTGGACCCCATTGATTCAATATCGGTAGCATTAAAGCCAACTTGATAGTTAGTGGTAAGACCAGACGTATCAAAACGTCCATTGGTGACCGTTAATCTGGTAACAAATGAATTGTCCGTAGCTAAGGCAGATTGTTCCGCATCTAATCCCCCAGCCACATATAGAAATCCATTGGCAAAATGTATGGCGTTCAAATCTTGGCCATTTATAAATGCACGATCCGTAAGCACGGGCAATTCTGGATTGCTAATGTTTATGATATCGATGGCTCCATTATAGACGGCTCCAACGGTGTTATAGGAAACATAGGCATAGTCCCCTTCAATAAAGACATCGGTGGCGGTAAGATCAGTTCCGTTAAAAATAGCCGGAGGTGATACGGTCGCCACTAAAGTTAAAGGGTAGTTTCCAGCTTGGTCGTTCCTAAATCTGGCAAATCCGTTGCTTTGGGATTCCTCACGGATTATCTCTAGGACACCACTGGTATCAAAATTAATACTGTTGCTAAGTGTAGCCCTGTCTTGTTCAATTCCAATGGAATCTTCAGGGTTTTCAAATATTCTTGTTTCATCTGAACAAGAAATGGCCATTCCAAAAACGGCAAAAAGAAGTAGGTACTTTTTTGTTTGGGACATAAAAGTTGTGTTTGGTCGGGCCAAATGTACCTTTAAACGATCGTGCCAAACAATTTTATGTTGTAAAACAGTGTCAAACTGTTGGGAGTCCGATGAACTGCAACTAAGCTGTCGGAACTGCGTAATCTAAGTACTACAAATCAAATTTTTCCAAGCTTTCCGAGTACAAAAAGGATGACAATTGGTAAAGCCAATAGGATGACCATGAGGGTGTCCGTTGCCAATAAACTTGGCTTAAATAATAAGGTTGTAGCGTACCCTCCGATAGCACCGCCAAAATGTGCGGTGTGACCGATATTGCCTAATCGGCTTTTCATGCCGTAAATGGAGTACAATAAGTAACCAATCCCTAAAACATAAGCCGGAAGCGGGATGGGAATAAAAAGTAGGCCCAACTGCATGTTTGGTTGTAATAGAATAGCCGCATATAAGATTCCCGTAACTGCCCCACTCGCCCCAACGGCACTGTAATAGGGTTCATCTTTATGAAAGAATAAGGCCAACAAGCTGCCGGCCGCAAGGCTAATGACGTAGATAATCAAAAACTTTGTAGCTCCAAACCAAGACATTACCACAGGGGCAAAAAAATACAGGGTAAGCATATTGAAAAAAAGATGGGACATATCGACATGCAGAAAGCCTGAAGTAATCATGCGTTCCCGTTGCCCCGCTTTAATACCGCCAATACTGAACTTGTACCGCTCAAAAAAAGCGGTATCATTTAACCCTTTGAGGGAAACCAATATATTGGCAGCAATAATGACAATGGTAGGTATATCTATTTTGTGCATGGCAACGTAAGTTAAGGATCAAATATAGCTATATTTGCCTAGACGTTTTTTAGATGCAGCTGCTTGTTTTTGTACTCGCTTACCCAGGGTTATGGATAATTTCAAGACTCCCGTTCCCCATCATATATGGCCTCTCCGATGTGCTGTTTTACCTCATTTATCATCTTATCGGTTATAGAAGAAAGGTGGTTGCTGACAACCTCTCTTTGGTTTTTCCGGAGAAATCTACCGAAGAAAAGAAACGCATTGCCAAGACGTTTTACAAACACCTCTGCGATTCCTTTTTAGAGATGGTGAAAACCACAAACCTTTCCAAATCTGAAGTTGCCAAAAGGTATGCCATAGCCAATGTGGAACTCTTGCAAGAACTGGAAAAAGAAAAGAGTATTTTAATCGTGTGTTCGCATTATGCCAATTGGGAATGGAATACGAGCATAAACAACCATGTAAAATCCAAAGGTTATGGGGTATACACAAAAATCAGCAATAGGTATTTTGATGCTTGGAGCAGAAAAATACGCGCCAGATGGAATACTGCATTGATTACACAACAGGAAACCGTAAAAACCATTGTTAAAAATAAACGGGATAATATTATAGGGATTTTTGGCATGGTGAGCGATCAATCCCCGCAGATGAGCCGAACCCAATATTGGAAGGAATTTATGGGTATTCGTGTGCCTGTTATCAATGGTCCGGAGACCTTGGCCCGGAAAATGGATTTGGCCGTTGTATTTTTAAAGGTTTCCAAAGTAAGCCGTGGCTACTACAAAGCGGAGTTATCTACTATTACTACGGAGGCACCTTCTACGGAAAAAGGGGAGATCACCGATCAATTCTTAAAAAAGGCAGAACAGCAGATTTATGAGGAACCGGAATATTATTTATGGACACATAAACGCTGGAAACACCGAGGTAAGGAAGCGGAACGGGCAAAAGTTCTTGCCAAGAAGGCGAAATAGAGAAGCGTCATGAAATTCAAAAAACGCTATATTGTGTATACCTTGGCCCTGGCCTACTTGCTCTTTGCCCATTCTTGTATGACCATGCGCACCTCCCCTAAGAAAACAAAGGCCTTTTTTGATGCTCAAAAGGTAGCCTATGCGGATGCTTCCGTAATGGTAAGGGACCAAAACATCCATTACATAGAAACGGGTGATGCAACAGCGCATAATCTGGTTTTTGTCCATGGCTCTCCCGGCAGTTGGGACGCTTGGAAGAATTACTTGATTGATTCCACCTTGCGAAAAAGCTATCGAATTATTGCTGTGGATCGTCCCGGTTTTGGGTATAGTGACTTTAGAAAAAGTCAAGATATCACCACCCAAGCCCAGGTTCTCAATGAGTTTTTGACCTTAAAAACCAACGGGAAGCCTATTACCCTTATCGGGCATTCTTATGGAGGGCCGCTCATTGTAAAAATGGCATTGGAAAACCCGGAATTGCACCAAAACTTATTGATTTTGGCAGGTGCCCTGGATCCCAATGCGGAAAAGCCAGAGAAATGGAGAAAGCCGTTACGATGGTTCCCCTTGAAATATCTGGTGCCCGGTTCCTTACGACCTTCCAATGACGAGCTATGGTGGTTAAAACAAGAGCTATGGGATATGCAGCCGGAACTAAAGTATCTCACCCAAAACGTACAGATAATCCATGGAAAATTGGATAAGCTGGTGCCGTACAGCAATGTGGGGTATATGCAAGAATCCTTTGTAAATGTGGAAAGCCTTACTACGGTAACCTTGGACGAGGAAAACCATTTCATTGTTTGGACCCGTGAAGACCTTATAAAAGAGGTTATTTTATCCTTAGCTAAGTAAGGAATCCCCAAGAAAATTACCCATAGTGTGTAAGTTCTGCGTTTCATTGTCCGACAGAAACAAAAAAACACAAAAGCATTATGAAAAAAATTGTTTTAGCCTTGGCACTTTTAGTCACGGGACTCGGGAGCCTTACAGCACAAGAATTCAACAGGATTCCTTATAATCCAGAAATAAAAGGCCTAGTAGATGGGTGGTATAAATTCAGTATTGAAGGTACTTCCTTTGATGTTGAAGTTTCTTTGGGACGTTATGTCAAAGGGAACATTAGCTGGTTTGACGGTACTACCTACTCCGGTGACCTTTCCGGCACCAATTTAAGTGGCAGGGGAACGTATACTTGGCCAGATGGCAGTAAGTATGAAGGTACCTTTAAAAAACACCAAATGCACGGTAAAGGTTCCTATACTACCGTAGATGGCCAAAAATGGAGCGGTAAATGGAAGAACAACCAAAAAAATGGCAAAGGGACCATGTTCGATAGCGAAGGGTCCATTACCAAAAAAGGGGTTTGGCAATCCGGTGAACTGGTTGCGGAAAAATAGATTTTCAATTTTTTGGAAAAATATAATGGGCGTATAAGACGCCCATTTTTTGTTTATGGCACCGCCAAAGAGTATAATAACCGGAGGTAGTTTACTTATAATCCGGCTATAGTTTTGATTTCCGATATGATACGATCGGCCAATCCATCCGCTTCGGTCTGCGATTTTGCTTCGGTGTAAATCCTAATGATCGGCTCCGTATTCGATTTGCGTAAATGCACCCAATTCTCAGCAAAATCGATTTTTACACCATCAATAGTAGAAACATCTTCATCGGCATATTTTTTATACATGGCTTCCAATAAGCCATCAACATCCAATTCTGGGGTAAGCTGGATTTTCTTTTTACTCATAAAGTAACTTGGATAACTAGCCCTTAGTTCCGCCACGCTTCCCCCCTTCTCTGCCATGAGCATTAAAAACAAGGCAGTACCTACCAAGGAGTCGCGACCATAATGGCTCTCTGGGTAAATAATACCACCGTTGCCCTCACCACCGATAATAGCATTGTTCGCTTTCATTTTGGTGACCACGTTGACTTCACCCACTGCAGCGGCTTCATACATACCGCCATGCCTTTGGGTAATGTCCCGCAACGCCCTGGACGATGATAAATTGGATACCGTATTTCCTTTGGTTTTTCCCAAAACATAGTCGGCACAGGCCACCAAGGTATATTCTTCACCGAACATCTCACCATCATCACTTATAAAAGCCAAACGGTCCACATCGGGATCTACTACGATGCCAAAATCTGCCTTTTCCTTGACTACCAGCTCACAAATATCCTTTAGGTGTTCCTTTAAAGGTTCCGGATTGTGCGGAAAATGCCCCGTAGGGTCACAATACAATTCTACGACCTCTACGCCTAATTCTTTTAAAAGCTTTGGAATGGCGATTCCGCCAGTAGAATTGACCCCATCTACCACCACTTTGAATTTCTTGGCACGAATAACATCTGCATCGACCAACGGAAGTTCTAAAACTTCATCAATATGGATATCGATATAGGAGTCATTTTTAACGATGGTCCCTAAATCATCGACTTCGGAAAAATCGAAATCTTCCTTTTCGGCCAAAGCCAAAATTTTAGCACCTTGGGCGGCATCCAAAAACTCCCCTTTTTCATTCAATAACTTTAAGGCGTTCCATTGTTTGGGATTATGGCTGGCGGTAAGAATAATTCCCCCATCGGCATTTTCCAAAGGAACGGCAATCTCTACGGTTGGCGTTGTGGACAAATCCAAATCAATGATATCTATTCCCAAACCTACCAAAGTGGCCACAACTAGATTTTGGATCATTTCACCCGATAACCTGGCATCCCTACCAATGACCACCTTAAGCTTTTCCTTGCCACTATAGTCCTTTAGCCAAGTG
Organism: uncultured Croceitalea sp.; assembly: GCA_937926215.1. Classification (GTDB taxonomy): domain Bacteria; phylum Bacteroidota; class Bacteroidia; order Flavobacteriales; family Flavobacteriaceae; genus Croceitalea. The sequence goes on from CALEYA010000140.1 coordinate 5,775, forward strand.
CCATAAGAAGCTGCAAATTTTACCGCATCTACGGGGGTAAGGTTATCCCCAACGTTTCCGCCAATAGTGCCTCGTATTCCCGATATCGATTTGATTAATGTCATGTGTTCAAAAAGTTTTTGCAAATATATGCCGATGGCAGGTATTCTATGTTTTGTATTCGTATTTTTCTGGTACTTAGTAAACCTAAATGAATTTTTTAGCACATATCTATTTGTCCTTTGATGAACCCCAGATCACCTTGGGTAATTTTTTTGCGGACCATATCCGTGGGAATAAATACAAACACTTGCCAGAGCGCATACAAAAAGGGATTCTACTGCATCGTGAAATAGATACGTTTACGGACTCCCACGCCATTCCAAAAATTAGCAGCAAACGGCTGCATAAAAACTACAGCCACTACAGTCGGGTAATCGTGGATATTTTTTACGATCATTTTTTGGCTAAAAATTGGAAAACCTACTCAGAAGTTCCTTTGGACCGCTTCGTAGATGATTTTTATGATCTTTTGGAGCAAAATTTCACGGTTTTGCCAACAAGCACACAACGGATGATGCCCTATATGATTTCTGATAATTGGTTGTACAATTATGCCAACTTGGATGGGATTTCAAGGGTTTTGGACGGCATGAACAGACGCACCAAAAATAAATCCAAAATGAATTTCGCTATTTTGGATTTGGAAGAACATTACACGGATTTTGAAAAGGAGTTTACCGCTTTTTTTGAAGAATTGATTACCTTTTCCCGACATAAATTTCACTCCCTATGCGAAGACTGATTTTTTTAATACCCTGTCTATTTTTCATCCATTGTAAAGAACAAACGCCCCTTCCAACGGGATTGGTCGCTGAAAAAGCGATGGTGGTTTCCGCACGGGAAGAAGCCTCCAAAATTGGGGTAGCCATCATGGAAAAAGGAGGTAACGTCTTTGATGCCATGGTTGCCACTGAAATGGCCTTGGCCGTTGCCTACCCTTTTGCAGGTAACTTAGGGGGTGGTGGCTTTATGGTCTATAGAAAAGCGGATGGGGAGGTTGGTGCCTTGGATTATAGGGAAAAAGCACCGCTATCCGCCCATGCGGATATGTATCTGGATTCTTTGGGGAATGTCATCCCCAATATGAGTACCGTAGGCGCCACGGCCGTGGGTGTGCCGGGGACGGTAGCCGGTATCATGGAAGTACACCAAAAATTTGGCAGTCTACCATTGGAGGTTATTTTGAATCCGGTAATTGCATTGGCAAAAAAAGGGGTCGTTGTTACGGAAAAGCAAGCAAAACGTATCGCAAACTATCAAGAAAAATTTATTGAGGTTAATGGGGATAGTACCAAGTTTGCCCAAGGGTTTAAGGCCGGCGATACCATTAAGTACGCCAAACTGGCACTTACGCTCGATAAGATAAAGAAAGAAGGCCGTGATGGCTTTTACAAAGGCGAAATTGCCCAAAAATTGGCAAGTTTTATACAGGACAAAGGCGGCTTCATTACCGAGGAAGATTTGGCTAAGTACGAGGCCAAATGGCGTTATCCGGTGCAGTTCAATTATAAGGATTTGAAGATTATTTCTATGAGTCCGCCCAGTAGTGGTGGGGTTACCATGAACCAAATTTTTAAGATGATGGAGCCTTACGACGTAAAATCCTATGGTCATAATTCAGTTCAAACGGTACAATTGTTTACGGAAGCTGCTCGCAGGGCTTATGCGGATAGGAACTATTTTTTAGGAGATCCAGATTTTGTAGCTATTCCATTGGACGTCATTTTAACAGATGCCTACCTCCAAGAACGGATGTCCAACTTCTCCTTTGATAAGGCCACCCTTTCTTCTGAAGTAAGCCATGGTGAGGTTGAAATTATCGAAAGTATGGAAACAACGCACTACTCTATTGTGGACGCCCAAGGAAATGCCATTTCTGCGACCACTACCCTAAACGGGGCCTATGGTTCCAAACTTTATAATGCGGAGCTGGGTTTCTTTTTGAACAATGAAATGGATGATTTTAGTGCAAAGCCGGGTGTGCCCAATATGTTCGGGCTTATTGGTGCAGAAGCTAACAGCATCGAGGCGGAAAAAAGAATGCTGAGCAGTATGACCCCAACAATTGTTGAAAAAGATGGTAAGCTATGGATTGTGGTCGGTACTCCAGGAGGCTCTACCATAATTACCGCCGTAGCACAAACCATTTTAAACGCATACGAGTTTGATATGAGCATGCAAGCTGCCGTAAATGCACCGCGCTTTCACCACCAATGGCTGCCAGATATGGTCATTTTTGAACCTGACGGCTTTTCTGATGCCTTAAAAGCCGATTTAATGGAAAAAGGGTACAACATCAATGAAAACCGAACCCCCATAATTGGTAAGGTTGATGCCATACGGATACTTCCGGATGGTCGCTTGGAAGGCGGTGCTGATAAACGGGGGGATGATACAGCGGTGGGGTATTAAATGGAAGCATCCTATTTTACACTTTTTAATCAACATACAAGGTGTTAGCATCAAAACATACATTTGACATTATTCTATTGACTGACGCCCGTTATGTCTCCCCTACAAAGAAAGATAGGTACATTGCCAATGTGCTAGAGGAAGACCAATTGGTGATCAATGCTCTTGAAGAAGAAGGATTCAGCGTAGAAAGAAAAGCTTGGGACGATTCTACTTTTGATTGGTCTACCACCAGATATGCTGTTTTTAGGGCTACTTGGGACTATTTTGACCGGTATGGAGAATTCTTCCAATGGTTTCAAAAGGCAGCAAAACAGACCCAATTGATCAATTCAGAGGCCTTGATACGTTGGAATATTGATAAACACTATTTAAAGGATTTACAAGCAAATAAGGTACACATTCCCAAAACCTTATTTATTGAAGCTGGCGAAACGGGAAACCTTAAACAAGCTATGCTTAAGGCGAAAAAGAAACTGAATTTTAAGGGGGACTATTTTGTG
>CALEYA010000141.1 GCA_937926215.1 uncultured Croceitalea sp.
TGGTGGCGGAGGAAGTTCGTATTAAAAACTGTGGGCAAGTTGTATATAAAAAATAGCGCAAGTCATTGCTAACACTATGATTTGGGCATTTTGGAAAGTCGCCAAATTTTTAAATTTGACGATTTCCAATAAAAAAGATAAATAGTAAAATTTAAAAATCTGGCTTGTGCTTAAGCCGAAAATAATTTTCTAATTTGCACGCTACGAGCCATATACAAAACCGTTAGCACAAATTTTGAAAAAGAGAATTTTAATCATATCGATTTTCAGTCTAGTGTTGTTCGCCTGCTCAAATTCAAAAATTGACGGGACATGGATTTTGTGTTATACCGACTCGCCAAGTACTCTCGCAAATTTTAACGAAGTATTTACCTTCAAAAATGGACATTTCGAATCGGAATCTTTTAGTGGACCGACTTCTAATGAAAAATCAAAAGGAACATTTGAACTGAATGAAAATCAATTAATACTTAATGATAGTATCAAACTATCTATTGGGTTAATTCATACTGACAGTTTAGTGCTTATAGACGAAACAACATCATACACGTTTAAGAAACTTAACGATTCATTAAAAAATACTGAATCGGATAAAATCAGACTGGAGGACAAAACATATGGAGCTGATTTTGATGGACATCAAGTTTCGCATATTGGCTACCGTAATGGAAAAATCCTTTTGGAATCTGAATCCTTTGAGGAAAGTCGGACCTATTACAAAAGAATAAATCATAATGGATTTGATATAGTTTTTCAGCACTATGCTATGCCTAAAATTCTGAAAGGAGTTAATAATGATACTTTGCTGTTTATTGGGTTTCACAAAAAGACACATCAAATAAAACTGTGGGAAAAATAAAAACTTGTGCTAACAATAGTAACCGTTGCACAACCTTTTAGAATTTTTGGATAGACGGGCGATTTAGCTAGTTTCTAGGAATTTAACTTTTTATCCTAGTTGCGGCATGCCTTGGTCTTGATGTCTTAAAAGGGCCAAAAACAGCTTTTGAACGGCTTTGGACAGCCGGTTTTGGGATTTTAGGGTCCCCGCCCCGCTCTTGGCGGGTCTTCCCGTAAACTTCAGGTACTCTTGTCTGTATGCCGGTGTTCATTCCCCACAATACCCATTGGTCAGCTCAGCTTATATAGAAAATTCAAATCCAATTCCCCTCTCAAACGCCTGTAGAAATTGTTCTTGGGGATACGTTCGCTCAACTGGAAACTGTTGAAGAGCTTCTCCTTATAATCCTTTTTTCCCTGCACAACTAAAGTTAAGCAGATTCCTTATTTTTAACAAGACTTGTGCAACAGGCACAAAACCTAAACGTAATGCGGAGTTTAGGGCGAAATCGAAAGGTCTCTGTATACCTGCCTGCCGACAAGATGGTTTATAAAGTAGCTAAATTGAAAATTACGCGTCAGCGAAATATTCAAATTTAGCTTTGGACAAGAAAAAATAAAACTAACCCCTCCCGAACGAACGAACCTTTTCGGCACGGGCAGGCAATAAGCTTAGCTAAACCGTCATCGGTCAGTAAGAAAAAAGATGTGTTAACGTTTTGTCAAACAAAAGCTGAGCAAAAAAACTGAAAATGAAACAACTAAATCCTATAATTAAAGAAACTGTTCCGGTAATAATTGGAGTTTTGATTGCTTTATTTATCAATAACTGGAACGAGGATAGAAAGGACAAAAAGTATCTGAGTCAAATATTTTCATCAATCGAAAAGGAACTAGAAGAAAGTCTTCTAGATATAGAAAGAGTAATTCCAAAGCAAATGGAGTCTGTAGACAGCGTACAGAAGTACTTGAACAACCAAGAAGTCTCTATATACACTGTAATTACAAGAGCTAATGGCGTTCATGCTCCAAGAATAAAAACGAATGCATGGAAGGCCATTGCAAATTCTAAAATTGAATTGATAGCATATGATAAACTATCTGCATTAGCAGATATTGAAGATAGAAAAGAAAATCTAAGGTGGAGACTTGAAAAACAAATGGATTTTATGTTTCAAAACATGGAAAAGACTGATAAGGCAAAGAAGGAAATGCTAATGATGATAATTTTAGATATGGTTGGTGCGGAAAAAGAGCTACAATCTGAAATCGAGGAAGTCTTAAAAGTCGGCTTATGATTCTCCGAAAAGTAAGCGTCCTTTTACACGCTACTTCCCATACGCAAACCGTTAGCAATACTTATGTCACATCCTGAAATAAATGATCTGGTTCCAGAAAATAATATAAGAACCATTCCCCAGAACGCAAATTCTCATTCAATGAAGCACACTCTACTAGCTTTTACGATACTTTTTTTGGTGGTAAGTTCACTACAATCACAATCGAACACAATAGTTAAAACCAGTTCTAAAGCTGATAGAATTGACAGTCTGATGCAGACCAGTTATAAAGACGGAATTTTCAATGGCGTCATATTGGTAAGTCAAAATGGTAAACCTATGTACAAGAATGCCTTTGGTTATGCTGATAAAAACAACAATTCAAAACTTAACAAAACTTCTGTTTTTTATTTGGCGTCCCTATCAAAACAATTTACGGCAATGGCCATTATGATGCTAAAGGAGCGAAATAAACTCTCCTACGATGATAAATTATCGATGTATTTCCCAGATTTTCCAGATTACGCGAATACCGTAGCCATTAAACATTTGTTAACACATACTTCAGGCATCCCTGATCATTATGGATTAGGAATCTATAAAAAAGGGCTTACCAACAACGATGTTATAGAAGTACTTGCAAAGCGAAAAAAATTGGATTTTAAGCCAGGAAAAAAGTACAGTTATAGTAATGGAGGTTACGTTCTCTTGTCACAAATTGTCGCTAAAGCTTCAGGTATACCTTTCAATGAATTTATGGAAACCAATATTTTTAAGCCGTTAAATATGAATTCTACATTAGTATACAACAAATCTACTCCAGTCATTGCTAACAGGGCAGTTGGATATAATAAAGCAGGTGAATTGGATGATTATGAAATTTTTACGACTGGTGCTGGCGGCATTTTTTCTACACTGGATGATTTACATCTTTGGAATCAAGCGTTGTATACCGAAAAGTTAATTCCGAAATCCACTTTGGAAAAGGCTTTCACGAGAACAACCCTAAATAATGGAAAATTGACCAATTATGGTTTTGGCTGGGTGGTTTCTGAAAAAGAGGGGCGCAAATCAGTATATCATGCAGGCGGACTCTCTGGGTATAGCGCATTTATGATACGAAATCTATATAACAACAGTGGCTATATAATATTAACCAATCATGGTGAAGCATCCAATATACAGGAAATCGTAACCGCATTGAATAAAATTTTAAGTGGTAAATAACTATTGCCAGCAATGGTAACCGTTACACAAGCCCTTAGATTTTTTTGATAAATGGTGAAGGTTTAGCTGTTTTTGTAGCCTTCCTTAAAAATAGGACGGTATAAAATTCAGAAGGATTAGTTTTAAATTTTACCGTTAACTATAAAAGAGCCTATTAGATACGTGAACGGTAATTGACTATAGGTTAGGTAACTTCAAACGCCTGTCGGACGGACGGGCGCTCGACTTAACAAACAGGTGCATATTTTTAAACAGGGACCGTAAATATTCCGCTTTAAACCGTAAGCCATTTTAAATAAACCCTTTTTCCTTGGCAAGTTCCAAAAGCTCGCTGGTGCTTCCTTTAGGAATTCCAAACAGCTGTTTTAGGTTTTTTTTGCGCCGTTCAATGGTGGCAAGGGACAACGGAATGTATTTGGGCAGGTCCTTCATTAAAAACCCTTTGGAGAGCAAGTGCAATATCTTTTGATTTGAAGAATCCATGGCCGCTTTTCCAAAATCGCCTTCCGCGATCAGCTTATTCGTCCGCTCACTGTAGTAGGTTTGCCCATTGGAAATAATGGCTATCAAATCTTTAAGCATATTGGCATCCAAATCACTCTTGATTACAAAACCCTCGGGCACCAAAGATCTAAAAATAGCATTGATCCTAGTCTGGTCGTTAAGGGCGGTATGTACGACCAATTTGGTTTGGGGATATCGTTTTCTAATCCGTAATCCTAAATCCTCTCCGCTAAACACGCTGCCATCGCTAGAGGGGGGCATGCCAATATCCAAAAAGACAATATCAAAAAAGCGATCCTTTGCTACCTCCATTTTTTCAAGAACGGTATCGCAAGAGGTAGCTCCCTCTATGACCAAGGAATAGGGCATTGTAAGGGAGGTCAATAATAACTCATAACCCTTAACTGTCATAGGATGATCGTCTACGATTAAAATTCTAATGGTGCGCTCCATCTACTTTAGCTATGCCTGGGGCATAGAATTTGGTTTGTTTTGATTTTATAGTACGTAATCCCAAAAATAGTCAACATATAGTTTTTAGACTATGAACTCATTTAAACTTTTTCAATGGGCTATAAAATTGCAAAAAACAGCCTTAACGTTGTTCTGGGGGTGGTTCGATCAACATAAAAAGGGGGATTGTTAATCGTATTCTATGCTTGGGACAGGATAACAATAGCGATAAAAGAAGCCCCAATAGTTATATTGGGGCGTCCTCATGTTTAAAACAGGAAGTCTTGGTGCTAGCCCGCCCCCTACTTTCTAGTAATTCCTACAATAAGGCTATTACCATACCGAAAAATAAACATCTTAGCGGCAATAGCCAATACATTACCCAAATTTGAGGGGAAAACCCTCAAATCAATACTATTTAGGTCCTAAAATCTTGCGCTATTTTTTAATTTGGAAGAAAAAACATTAATATTTATTTTTATTTCTTACATTTTTTGATGTATAATTACAAGTCAAATTAAAGCTCTTCCATACCTTGTTTTGCATGGTACAATTGTTTCAGTCCTTAAGAAGCAGGCTTTTCTTTGTTGTAATCCACGATTGTTATTCTATTTGAAGCAAGTGCAATCTAAAACCCTAAATAGTAGTGGGTAGTACATTTACTGTTCTATGGGGTTGGCGACAAATGCGTGTAGCTCGTTAGCTGAAAACTGTGGTGTTACCTCAATGGGATTGCAACAAACCTCGCAATCTTCAATATAGGTTTGTCTGGATATGGAGGTATCCAACAGCATGGAGATTTCTTCCCAGCAATAGGGGCATTGAAAAAAATGTTCGAACATTCTTAAATATCGATATTCAGCAGTTGTCCCGTAAGTTGGAGCAGTTCCAATTCCGCCAGTTTTGCGTTGTATTTGGCCAAATTTTTACCGGTCTGCACATTTAGCAGGTTTAGTTGTGCTTGCCTTAATTCCACCGAGGATATCTGCCCCAATTTATAACGCTCATTGGAACGCTCAAAATTGTTTTGTGCCGTAAGCACGTTCTGTTCCTGCAGACGGTAAATCTGCAAGCGGTTTTCATAATTGCCTTTAGCGTTGGCAATATCACGCCGTACTTCCTTTTTTATCTGCTGCTCAAAGGTTTCTTGGGATTCCAGAAGGATTTTTGCGTTCTTTATTTGGGTAATGCCGCTGCCACCATCAAAAAGGTTCCAGGTTAGATTGACCCCTGCGGAAAATCCGGTAGAAGTACTTGAGGCCAAAAAGTTAGTGGCCGGAAAATTCCCCTCGTTCCATCCATAAGACCCCGTAAGGCCTACGGTAGGAAGAAATACAGACTTCCCCGCTTTTAGGCTATATCCATTGATTTTAATATTCTTTTCCGCCTGCAGCATCCGTATGTTGTTGGCTTCTCCCTTGGTCAAAACTTCTTCTAGGGTCAAAGGATCTATAAATACGACCGTGGTATCTACCTCAAAATCTTTTTCCAATTCACCATTGAGCACCACGTTTAAATCGCGCTTCGTATTTCTCAAGTTTTGGAGCCCGTTGATAAGGTTGATACTATCGTTGACCAAATCAACCTCCGCATTGAGCACGTCCAACTTGTTGGTTTGCCCGTATGCAAAACTATATTCGGCACGCTTTAGCCTATTCTTTGTATTGGAAAAAGTCTCTTCCAAAACCTCCACGTTCTCGGTAAGCCGCGCCACTTCAAAATAAACGGTAAACAATTGCAACATGGTCGCTTCTATGGTCTCCCGGGCCTGTAGTTCGCTCAAATCATATTCTTCCTTCAGTCTTTTATAATCGTACCATCTGCCCAAGCCATCAAAAAGGGTGTAATTTAGATTTAACGAGGCATTGTAACGGGTGGTCTCGGCGCCATCAATAGCACGAACGGAACCATCTTGAAAAGTAGCTTCTTGGTTATTACGATCATAAGAACCACCACCGTTTGCGCTTAAACTGGGTAAAAATCCGGAATTTAAAAAGCCTTGGTTGTTGTCCGCTATTTTTACATTGTTCTTTGCAACGGTTATCCCAAAATTGTTTTCCAAGGTTAAGGCCACCGCATCTTCTTTGGAGAGCAATTCCTCCTGTGCGGTTATCCAAGTATGTACGGTGAACAGGGCCACCACTAAAAAACTATAACTTCTGCGCATTATAAGGTCTCTTCTAATTCCATTCCCTTTTGGGAATCCTGATTTTCTATAGTGCCTACTCCATTATTTGAAAAACGTTGCTCCCCTTCCATATGTGCTTCCCCGATCTGCTCCTTAATGGCCCGCTCTACTTCTTCCTTGCTCACCTTATTACCCGTTGCCAACCACTTGGCCCCTACTTTTATGCTATTGCTAAAAGACAGAAAAAGGGGCAACATCAACAAAGTCAACACGGTAGCAAACCCAATACCGTATGCTATGGAAATGGCCATGGGTTTCAAAAATTGGGCTTGGCGACTTTTTTCCAATAATAAGGGTGCCAAACCGGCTATGGTGGTGATGGAGGTTAGAAATATGGCCCTAAAACGGGAGCGGCCCGCTTCGTACAAGGCAGTATCAAAAGGCATGCCTTCCCTTAGGTTTCCGTTAAACTTTCCAATGAGGACAAGGCCATCATTGACCATAATCCCAATTAAGGCAATAATTCCCAACAGCGATAATATATTCAAAGGAAAACCGTGTATCCAATGGCCCCAAGAAACGGCGGTCAAACTAAAGGGAATCAACAGTAACAGCAATAAAGGCTGACTGAAACTCCGAAAGGTAAACGCAATGGTAATATAGATCAAAAGTAATACCATAAGTCCCACAAAATTAAGGGAATCCACTAGTTTTAGGCGTTCCCTGTTCTGCCCTTCGTAAGACGCGGTTACCGTGGGGTACTTGGACCGGATTTCCGGCATTATCTCTTCCTTTACCCAAGTCAATACGTCCGGCGCACTGGTATTCTTTGGGTCCTTTAAATCGGCACTAACCTGTATTTCCCGTTGGCTGTCCAAATGGTTGATGGCTACTTCCCCACGGGAAATGGTATAAGATGCAATCTCGTTCAAGGGAACCCTGGAACCTGTTGGGGTTTGGATTCGCATTTCGTCCAAATCCGTAATGGAGGAGCGATTCTTCCGATCATAGCGCACCCATACCCGTATCTCATCTTGCCCACGTTGGAAGCGCTGGGCTTGGGCACCAAAAAAGCCCGCCCGTACCTGGCTCATGACCGCACGAAGGTCCAACCCCAACAAATAGGCATTTTCCTTAAGTTCCAACTGTATTTCCTTGATGCCGGCCGGGTCGTTGTCCGAAATGTCCTTTAATAGAGAGTTGTTTACGAAAGCCGACCTCAACTCGGCCTTTGCTGCCTTAAGTTCTCCGATATTATTGCCTAACAGCGATACCGAAACCGGACTCCCACCAAAATTACCCCCGGATCCATAAATCAGGCTTTCCACGCCAATAATAGGTCCTACCAATTCTTCTAATCTGGTGGTGATGATATCCGCAACAATTTCATCGGGTCGTTCCTCCCCCGGCAAAAGATTGATGACCAAGGTTGCCGATGACGAGCCCGGACCCAGATTCTTGATCATATTTTCAAACAGCATTTTATCCGTGCCCTTTAAATACTGTTCCGTGAGCTCTTTATTGACGGTTTCCGCTTTTTCTTCGATAAGGCTGATGATGGAATCCGTAACCCGTTCATTGGTGCCGTTGGGCATTAAAAGCTCTACGGCAATACGGTCACTGGCAATCCTAGGAAAAAAAGCCGTTCTGATAATCCCACCACCAATGGAACCAAATGTGAGCACCAAGGCCATTACAAAAATGGCGAAGGTGAGCAGTTTGTAACGCAATGCAAAGTTAAGGGCGGGACTATACAGTTTATCGCGCATCCAAGCCATAAAAGTATCCCCTGCCTTGTTGATGACCCTCAGCTTGGCAAAAAGCTCGCCCATACGGGTCTTGGGTTTATCATCCTGTTTGGCCAAGGCTTTGGAATGCGCCAAATGCGCAGGTAGTATAATCAATGCCTCTACCAAAGAAACCACCAACGTCAAGATGACGATTACCGAAACCTCACCAAAGAAATCCCCGATACGGCCATCCAAAAACAGGAAAATGGAAAATGCAAGAATCGTCGTGATGATGGCGGAAACAATAGGTGGAATCACCTCCATAGTGCCGTCTATAGCGGCCTGTATGGGGGTTTTCCCTTTTTCGTAATGTTGATAGATGTTTTCCGCAATGACAATACCATCGTCCACCAGAATACCGATAACGATAATCATCCCAAATAAGGAAAGTACATTAATGGTCACATTGAGCATGGGCGCAAAAACGAACATCCCTAAAAATGCTACCGGAAGCCCCAGGGCCACCCAAAAGGCCAACCTGGTGTTTAGGAACAAGGACAGGAAGATAAGCACCAGGATCATCCCCACAATGGCATTCTCCGTTAGCAACTCCGTACGTTGGTTCAAAGTGGTCGAAAAATCACTGACCACATTGATCTCTACGTTATTGTATTTTTGATTGAACTCTTCTATATACGCCTTTACCTTATCCGCGGAACTGACCAGATCCTCGGTATTGGTGCTCGTAATCGTTATGTTGACCGCCAAGTTCCCATCATAATAACTGGCATTGGGAGTTTCTGAAAATCGGTCCCTAATCTCCGCAACATGCTTTAAACGGACCGTCCTCCCCGATGGGTCACTACGTACGATGACATTGGAAAGCTCATCAGCATAATAGGAACGGTTATTGGCCCGTATCAAATATTCTTCCGCATTGGTCTTGATGTTCCCTCCTGTTACCAAAATATTGGCATTGGCTACCGCTTGGGATACTTCATTGAACGAAATATTAAAGGCCAACAAACTATTTTCATCTACGGCAATCTCTATTTCTTCCTCCGGATAGCCCGTGGGTTCTATTTGCGAAATGCCATCTATGGCCCGAAGGTCGTTTTCTATCTGGCGCCCGATCTGTTTTAAGGTGGCCAAGGAAATGTTCTCCCCGCTGACCGCAAAGCTTATGGTCTGTCTAATGGCCTCTAATTTGGACACCACCAAAGGTTCCATACCGGAAGGAAAAGAAGGCACGCGATCTACCGCATTCTTCACTTCCAACAGCATAAAATCAATATCCCTTCCCTTTTCGATTTCTACGTTGATGGAACCGGAATTCTCCCTAGAAGTGGACGTAACCCGTTCCACCCCTTGCAGTCCTTTTAGGTTATCCTCAATTTTTAGCACCACGCCTTCTTCTATCTCTTGCGGTGATGCCCCAGGGTAAGCAATATTGATCAATACGTTCCTGGATTCCGTTAAAGGAAAAAAGGAAGACTTTAAGGCATTGGCCCCCACCAACCCAAATATCAAAAAAGCCAGTATGATTACATTGACAGCTACATGGTACTTAATGAAATACGCTATGATTTTTTTCATTCGGCTTGTGTTTCAGGAGTCTCCGTACCGTACACCTTGACCAACATCCCGGCATATGCCCCAACTACAGGTTTGGAAATTATGGTCTCCCCATTGGGAACATTTTTAAGTACCACACTTTTATCCGTAAAATGAACAGGGGATACGTCAATAATATCCAGAATAGTATCCCGTACCACGTAAATCTGGTTGTTTTCGGTCAGTAGGGTGCGGTCAATTTCTATGGCATCAGGTTCGTTTCTTGCGTTCAAGTTTGCCTCCAAATACTGCCCTTCCTTAAGCCCCTTGTCCCGTACCTCAACAAATGCGGTTACGGTTTGGGAAGCTTGATCAACGCTGCCGTTTATACGTACTACTTTTCCCGTGTAGGTTTTGGTTCCTTCCAAACTACTAAGGGAAACACTTTCGCCCACCTTAAGGAAATCGGCAAAGGTCTTACCAATGGCTACTTGCAGCTCGTAAATACCCGGTCGTATATACTCCCCTAATTTTTGGCCTGCCCGTACCAGCGTCCCTTCCGTGACCAAGGCTTGGGTAAGAATACCAGGGTAGGGTGCGGTTATGGTATACTTTGCCAACCGTTGTTCCAAGTTCTTAACGTTGTAATAATTGGTATAAATACCACGGCCCGTAATAAAGAATTTCTCCTTTTCCGATGTAATTTCAGGTAGCTTTGGTGTCGTTTTTTCCAAATCAAAATTGGAGAGATAGGTCTGCCATTTTGTAAAATGCTCTGGATAATCCAATTGCATATCCGGCATTATGGACGTGATCAAATTATACAGATTGCTTTTGGCAGATTGCACGCTGGCATAGTACTCCGCAGCATCTATGCGAATAAGGGTTTGGCCTGCGCCAAATTCCTGGCCGGGTTTAAACAGCCTGCTCCCTTTTCTAAAGACACCCTGAACCTCTGCATAGAGTTCCACCCTGTCCTTGGCGATCAGATTACCGTTTGCAGGAATTTTAATGGCCACCGTTCCATTTTGTACGGTATCTACAAAAACAGTTTTTACTACCTTTTGAATTTTAGGCTTCCTATCTTTTTTACTATTGATGATGCGTTTTGCCACAAAAATGGAACCACCTATCAATAGAATACCTATAAGGATGGAAAGTGTAATTTTTCTCATGGACGGAAGGGTCGATTAGTTTTTGCAAAACTATTGCCCTAACACAGGGTTTTGGGTTAAAGATTTCATAAATGTTGAGGGGGAAGTACAAAAACATGAAACAAAAAAAGGGGACGTACCTCTACGCCCCCGAACCAAACAAACTAAAGTATAACTAACTACTCATTGTCGTCAATGTCTTCAAACTTTGTATCAGCCATCCGAGTTGGGACTGCCAATGTTTTAAAGTCCATATTATATTTTTCCGAATCGGTATCAAAGACCAATAAGGATTTTGTATTCATTTTTTTAAGGCCATCAAAAGACCTGAACCTATTGTGTTGTAATTGAAGTATTCGCAGGCTGGCCATTTGGTTGACCTCCTCTGGGATATCACCGTTCAATTGATTGTTGCTTAGCACCAACTCTTCCAATTTGGTCAGGTTGCCCATTTCTTTTGGAATTTCGCCCTCTAGGGAGTTTTCAAAAAGTCCAAGGCTTTTTAAATCCTTTAATTTTCCCAGACTATTGGGGATGATCCCCTTAAAATTATTGCTGGAAAGATTCAATATTCGAAGCTTCTGGATATCTCCTATACTTTCTGGTATTGGACCGCTTAAAAAATTATTGAACAGGGATAACTCCTCCAGTTCCGTCAATTGCCCAATGGCAAGGGGCAAATTGCCCTTAATACGGTTCATCTCCAGCTTAAGTACCTTGAGCCGCTTGAGGTTAACTAAATCCTTGGGCAGCACACCCGTAAGGTTGTTGAAAGCCAGATTGAGCTTCTTTAAATATTTTAATTGGCCTATACTTTCCGGCAATTGTCCTTGTAAATTGTTGTTGAACAGGTTAATTTCAACTACATGGCCGTTCAAAACGCTAATTCCGTTCCATGTAGTAATGGGTTCTTCCAAATTCCAAGGAGTATTCCAAGCAGCTCCGTTGGTACTCTGGAACAAATCTACCAACGCATCTTTCTCTGATGGGGAAACCGTTTCCGCACGGACTATCGTCAGGCAAAAAAGGCAAATCAGAAAGGTAATATGTTGGTACTTGTTTTTCATTCTTCTTAATTATTTAGTAAGAATACACTTACAAATTAAGAGCAAGAAAATGAACTGACCAACTTAATTGCGTAAAAATTTAGAAAACTGTTGTGAAAGTGCTAAAATTTGTTGTGTAAGAAACATCTTACTTATTAAACTGAATATTCTTCTATGCTAGAAGAGACCTCTTCCCACTCTTCCATAAGTTTTTCCAGTTGTTTTTTAGCACCGTGATAGGTATCAAAAAAGGAAGAATCCGCCACGGTTTTATCATAATCCATTAGTAATTGATGGTCAAACTCCCGTACTTCCTTCTCCAAAGCGGTTATTTTCTTTTCAATACTGCCCAATTTATTGTTCAGGGATTTTAATTTCTTCTGTTTTTCGTAATCATTCCCGCCTTTCTGGATTTTCTTGGCGGCAGTTGCCTTTTCCTTACGCTCAATCTTTCTAAAATTCTCCGCATTGCGCTGTTCCAGGTAAAAATCGATATCCCCCAAGTATTCTTTTATTCCACCATCCTTAAACTCATAGACCTTATCCGTGAGGCCTTGTAGAAAATCACGATCATGGGACACCAATATTAAGGTACCCTCAAAGCTTTTTAGCGCTTGCTTCAATACATTCTTGGATTTAATGTCCAAATGGTTAGTGGGTTCATCCATCACCAGCACATTAAAAGGCTGCAATAACATCTTGGCAAGGGCCAACCTGTTGCGCTCCCCACCGGAAAGGACCTTTACATACTTGTCCACTTCCTCCCCACGAAACAAAAAGGAACCCAAAATGTCACGCACTTTGCTCCTATTCTTCTCGTTGGCGGCATCTATCATGGTGTCATGTATGGTCTTTTCGCCATCCAAATAGTCCGCTTGGTTTTGGGCAAAGTAACCCAGCTGCACGTTATGCCCTAGTTTTAAGGTGCCACCATGTTCCAATTCTCCCACTACGATCTTGGCCAAGGTGGTCTTTCCTTGTCCGTTCTGGCCCACAAAAGCAATCTTACTTTCGCGTTCCACCAAAAGGTCGATGCCTTTTAAAACCTCTTTGGCACCGTAACTTTTTTCTAGGCCTTCCATTTCTGCCACCACCTTGCCCGGGGTTACGGAAATGGGGAACCTTAAGTTCATGACGCTGTTGTCATCCTCATCTACTGCTATACGGTCCATACGGTCCAGCTTTTTGATGAGGGATTGCGCCATGGACGCTTTTGAAGCTTTGGCCCTAAACTTCTCTATCAGCTTTTCCGTCTGCTGTATTTGCTTTTCTTGGTTTTTTTGGGCGTTAAGTTGCTGTTCCTTCATCTCTGCCCGTAACACCAAATACTTGGAATACGGTTTGTTGTAGTCGTAGATCCTACCCAAGGATATTTCAATGGTCCTATTGGTTACGTTGTCCAAGAACATCTTATCGTGCGATACGATGACCACAGCTCCCGGATAATTCCTTAAAAACTGTTCCAACCAAATGATGGACTCGATATCCAAATGGTTGGTTGGCTCATCCAGCAACAATACATCATTGTTCTGTAAGAGCAGCTTGGCCAGTTCTATACGCATACGCCATCCTCCGGAAAAGGTATCCGTCAACTTTTCAAAATCTTCCCTTAAAAAGCCCAAGCCCTGCAATACTTTTTCCGTATCGCCTTGGTAATTGTATCCGCCAAGGATCTCGTAGCGTTCCGTAAGGTCGTTCAAGTCTATCATCAATTGCTGGTAGCCATCACTTTCATAATCCGTGCGTTCCGCCAGCTGTGTGTTGATATGTGCTAGATCGGACTCCAATTTTTTGATTTCTTCAAATGCCTGATAGGACTCTTCCAATACCGTTCTCCCTTGATGAAAATCAATATCCTGTTTAAGGAACCCTATTTTTACCTCTTTGTCCGATGCAATGGTTCCGGTATCCGGACTCATATCCCCATTCAAAATTTTAAGCAAGGTTGACTTTCCAGCACCGTTTTTTCCGATAAGTCCGGTACGGTCACCCGCATTTAAACGAAAGGCGATTTCCTCAAAAAGGTATTCGCCACCAAAAGCGACCGAAATATTATGGATATTCAACATGATTTGTGATTGGAGTTACATAGAAGGCAATGCATTCTTTGTAATTTTGTTGCAAAACGCTGCAAATGTTAAAAAAAGGAAGCAAACTCTACAGTATTTTAACAGGAACTTGTCCCAAATGCCATAATGAAAGCATGTACGTTACCAAAAACCCGTACGCACTAGGGCAACTTTTTAAAATGCACGAACGTTGTTCCCATTGTGGCACCAAGTACAAAATTGAACCTTCCTTCTTTTACGGCGCCATGTACGTAAGCTATGGCGTGGGCATTGCCTTTGCCGTGGCCGCTTTTGTTATTGCCTTTTTACTATTGGAATCCTCCTTAAAAACAACCTTTATTGCCATTGTTGCTACACTTGTTGTTTTTATGCCCGTAATCATACGGTTAAGCAGAAATATCTGGATCAATCTGTTTATGAAGTATGATCCCGAGTGGAAGGTTTAGCCTTTAAAATATTTTTTGGTAAACCGATGGATATCCATGTCCCCATCTAGTGCAGCTCCATGCTCCATAGTTTTAAGCAATGCTTCCGATGCGTAAGGCGCTATCAATACTCCCCTAGAGCCAAATCCATTAAGCACGAACATTGATGTATACTTTGGATGTTGCCCAACCAGCGGCCTTCTATCCACAACCGTAGGTCGGATGCCTGCCACATGATCCACAACCTTATAATCGCTTTTAACAAAAGTATCCAGTTTGCTAAGCAGCTCTTCTTTGGATTCTTCGGTTGGCATATTGGTCTTGTCCTTCCATTTATAGGTAGCACCTACCCTATATAAATCTTCCCCAAGGGGAATGATAAAAACCGAAGATTTAATAACGCTATCCTCTTTTAGGTCAGGCGCATGTATGGTTAAAAGTTCCCCCTTTGTGCCATTTAAAGGCAGGTAGTTAAAATAGGGGTTTGCTTTTAGGCCATAGCCTTCAGCAAAAACAATGCGCTTTGCCTTTAGGGTCTTATAAACTACTTCGGTATCCTTAAACTCCAGATCCTCAAAAACAAACTCTTGCTGTAGTAGCAGCCCTTTTTGGTCCAGGTATTGTTTATACGCTTCGATCAATTGTTTGGTCGCTATCCTTCCCGTGTATTTTACCAGACCCATCCCAAAAGGTGCAGCGATCCCTTTGTTGGCATTGGTAACAATTCCTGAAGCTAGAAAATAGTCCAAATCTTGTTTGTCCGTGGCGGCAAACCAGTTGTTCTGCTCTTCCAAGGAAGCGAACCGGCGGAGTACGGGAACCTTGATGTCGATTTGAACACCCAGTTTTTCCTCTAGGGCTTCGTAAAACGGCATGGCCAATTGCATTTGCCGTCTTGCCTCCCATGCCATGGTAAACCGTTTAAGGATAACGGGGTTGTACAACCCTCCCGCAACTAGGGATGCCTGCTGGGAGTTGTTGGAAATTACTTGAAATGATTTTCCATGTTTTTCCAACTGCTCACAAAAAGAAAGGCCGGCAAGACCCAAGCCTACAACAATATAATCCAGCATAGTGCAAAAATAAGCTTATGCCCGCGTCTTTGAAAAAGAGATTCCTACTTAAAGTGGATGTAAACTCCCTATGGCTATTATACCCTTTGGCGGTGCCAATAAAAAACGCCCCGGCCTAATTGGCCGGGGCGTTATATGAATTGAATTGGAAATCAATTGTTTTTCTGGGCTTCCGTCTTTGAACGGGATTAGCCTTGATTACAGGTTCTGGATATTGCCGAAGAACACCAAAACGAGCTTATCACTAATACGCCCACATATCCTGTTCCCTATCTCTGATGGTCTCTTTAATCCGACCAGCTTCCAATAGTTGGAACAGTGCATTATCAAAAATATAGTCGTCGATCTTACGATCGCCATGGACATTGTCCTCTTTATAGATGATACCGTTAAACCTACGTGCATTCAACAACATATCAAAAGATATGGGTTGCGCCGAGTTTCGGTTATTGAACACCTTGGCCTCATGCAAAATTTGGCGGGCACTTGGGTACCATACCCAGAACAACTCTACCTTGTTCGCATTAGGGTCAATGGATTCATCATCAACAAAGTTAACATCCGGGGCTACGGGGGCTATTCCCAAAAGACGGTACTTTAATTCGCCCTGTCTTTTGTCAAAATACCAGATTCCCTTAACACGGTATTCCTCAATATCCGCGGCATCCAAATTTCTACGGTTAATAAATTCCTCTGAAATTTGTTCACCAGCATTGTACTGTTCGTACCCTAGGTCCGTGGTATCCACTTTTTGCAGTGTAGCCTCTAGGTCTTCAAGACCCGCAAGCTTTTCCGTAAAGTAAGAATCCCTATAGACATCCGTCAATTTACCGTTTCTAATGTTTTTCATTAGTACATGGTATAAAGATCTTCTGTCTGCTCCAATGCCAACGGTATCCGTAGGATAGTAGAGCGGGAAGTTCACACGCTCATCTAAATCTATGGTTTCCCAAATGGTCTTGGACCAAAGGATATCCCTGTCGTCCACATAACCGTAAGCTAATGGGGCATCTGCATCGGCCGCTATTTGCTCCTCGGTTTTCTGGCCTACATTTTCAGGTTTCTTGGCATTCAATATGTTTGCCTGAGCTACCATGGATAGGGGTAAAAAACCCAAAGCCACTACCGTTAAAACATTTTTCCAATTCATAATTACTACTCCTTTAATTTTAGTTTGTAAGCTCAACAACTACAGGAGATACTTTCTTTAATTTGTAACTCTTGTTGTTGGAGATATATGCCTTAATATCAAAAATCTGAACGGCATCACCTCTTCTGGCACGCTTTAATGCTGATTTAGCACGCGAGTCCAATTTATTCCCATTTACGTTAACCGTTGGTTGACCGGGCACTTTGAATTTAAATCCGCTTACGCCAATGTTCAACTCAAAATCAAAGTCTTCCAATAAGGCACTTACCGTAGATATTTCCAAGTTCTTTCTTGGCATCTTGGCACTACCGGTTTCCCCACGGATCGCTCCGGAAGGTCTTGGGATATCCTTGATACGGAACGTTGCAGGGGTACTGATACGTTGGCCATCAGGCAAGACACCAGAGGCACTAATAGTTACCGTTCTACCTGTTCCTGGGTTCATCACATACTTGCTACCACCTCTTTTGGAAAGACCGGGAGCAGATGCGGAAACCTTATTATCAGGAATACCAGGAATGGAAATCGTCATTGGATTGGCAACACCACGGTATACCACGTTCATCTTATCGGCCGCAATTACTGCCGCGTTAGGCTTGTTGATGGTTGCAAAGGAATTTTTAACCTCTACAGGCACTTCCTTACCATCTTGCATGAACGTTAACGTACCTGCAAGCTCATGGTCACCGGCAGCACCGGCACCTATCAACATTTTAACACCACCAGCTTCTAGCTTGTAATCTTTACCTTCCGTCAATTTTCTACCATCCAAAGTCAATTCCGCTTTAACCGGAGTCGACGTTTTATCGGTTTTGCTAACGATGATTTTTCCATCGTATTTATCACCACTATAGAATGCAGATTTAGAGGCATCCAAGGAAGTAACAAAGTTTTTCAAAGAAACCGCAGCTGTCAAATTACCTTCCAATAAACTCTTAAGCACTTCTTGCTCAGTAGTTTTGACATCGGCTTGTAACTGCGTCAACTTAGTCAATGAAGCTACCATAGGGAAACCTTCATAGTGGTAGTTGATCCAATCTTGACGTGTACCATCTCTTTTTTCAACTTTACCGTCTTTATCACCTGTTGAAAAACGGACTTTAACGGACTCTTTGATATCACCAAATTTATTAGCTGGTAAAGCATTGATAACACCTTCTCGGTATTTGTTTACAAAGTCCAAGAATTTTTTACCTTCTGGGGTTAAAATATCACCTTGGAACAATTTCCCATCCAAGAAATCCGATTTGTCCATCACCACATAATCTTTGGGATCTTCCAAATCTGCGGTCATTTCTGTTTTTAAGCCTTCCAAATAGTTATAATAGTCATTGGAAAGTTTCTGTACCGTTTGCGCATTCTTATACAACGCACCATATTCTTCTGCGTTTTCCGATGCTTTTGTTGCAAGACCTTCAAAGAAGTCTGCATTGCTCGCGGTCATTTTATCGTTGGAAGTCTCTAGCTTTTCATTCATTAAACCGAATGCCGCTAGCACCTCTTTACTCATATTTAAGGCCAACATCGCGATGAAGATCAAGTACATAAGGTTGATCATCTTCTGACGTGGTGTTTGTTTTCCTCCTGCCATGGGTTTTCTAATTAGTTTTGATTAATAATTTGATCTGGGGTTCCTAATTAGTTTTTGCTCATAGCGGACAACATTCCTCCATATACACCATTTAATGATGAAAGGTTGGTTGCCAAAGATTCCATTTGATCTTTTAATGCACCTGCATTTTGCACCACTTCTTCATTGATAGATGCTTGTCTGCTAGCGCTTTCCAACTGTACTTTGTACAAGCTGTTCAAAGATTCCATTTGAGCCGCTGCATGGGACAACTCTTCAGAGTATTTCTGTGTGTGCTGAATCGCATCCGTAGTAGGAGCGATACTTTTAGCCGCACCTTCAAAATTCTTGATGCTATCACCCAAGCTACTGAACAACTCAGAATCGATATTCGCTTCTTTTAAAAGGTCATCCAATTTTCTGGAAAGGACCCCTTCCGCTTCTTTAGCTTCTGCAACATCGTTTTTACCTCCTTTAGCTTCGCCATTGGCCAATTCTGGATATACCAAGGACCAATCGTATTCGTCGTCTACAGGTTCAAAAGCACTAATAGCAAAAATTAATGCCTCCGTTAAAAGCCCAACGGCTAATAAAAGTGATCCTCCTAGGGTCATAAAACCAAGGTCTATCTCCCAATGGAGAATTTTAAATAGTGCTCCAATAATTACTACGGACGCTCCTAGTCCATAGGTCATGTTCATAAGCTTTTTTGTTGATTTTGACTGTGCCATAATTTCAATTTTTAATTAAGATATAATAAGTATTTGGTTACTAGGTTCGAGCGCTTTCGCGCGATTGATATTCTAAATTTATTGGGTGGAATCTTCTTCTCCCATATAATCTTGTACGGTTCTAAATCCAATATAACTTCTAGCGGAATCTTGGTATTCATAGTCCCTGGTACTCACCTGTAAGAAGTAAGCGACGTCTTTCCACGATCCTCCACGTATTACTTTACGTTTGTTCTGTCCGGAACCTGCATTGGGGTTCATTGTAGATACATATTCATACGCATTGGGATCGTAACTGGAACTTGTCCATTCTGCTACGTTCCCGGCCATATTATACAAATTGTATTCGTTTGGCTCGTAAGATTTTGCCTCTACGGTATATAATGCCTGATCCGCCGCATAATCACCACGTTGTGGTTTGAAGTTAGCCATAAAACAACCGGTATCGCTTATAACATACGGTCCGCCCCAAGGGTACGTGCCTCCTTCGATTCCACCACGTGCGGCATACTCCCACTCTGCTTCTGTTGGCAGTCTAAATTGATTGACAAATTGTTTTCCGCGACTTTTCTGATCGTCATTTTTATACTTTGTCCTCCAATGACAAAAGGCTTTGGCCTGCTCCCAGCTGATACCTACAACAGGATATTCACTGTATGCATCGTGCCAGAAATAATCATTGTGCATCGGTTCATTATAGGAATATGAAAAGTCCCTTATCCAGACTGTTGTATCCGGATAAATTTCAAATTCTTCCGTACGGATAAAATCTTTTCTCCTGCCGGATTTTGCCCTGGCAGCAGCCTCAATGTCCATATAATTGAACTTGTATTTTAATTTGGTAACGTCTATAGTACGCTGTCCGTTATAGGTTTCTTCATCCGGCAAGTAAATGGAATCTACCATAATTTCCGTGTAGAACTCATCTGGATAGTCTTGGGTATCCCATTCCAAATCAACGTCTTTGTTCAAGGCACGACCTTCATAGCCCGTTTCACCAAGACCGGAATAGTTGTCCAACATGTACTTGTCGTACTCAGAAAGTTTTGTAGTATCTGCATCCTTAAACGCATACTCTCCAATACCTTCGTCCTCTGGGCCCAGTCCCAACTGATCGGCTAAAATGGCCAATTGGGTCCTAACAATAGAATCCTTTACCCATTCTACAAATTGCCTGTACTCACTGTTGGTGATTTCAGTATCGTCCATGTAAAAGGAACGCACCGTAACCGTTTTGGTTGGGGCATTCATCACTTTTGCCTGGTCCTCTTCCGCTTTTCCCATAATGAAAGAACCTCTAGGAATCAATTCCATTCCATAAGGTTTTTCTGGGTACCATTTTTTTCCCTGTACGCCTACAAGTTCGCCTTTCGACTTTGATTTAGAACCACAACTTGTGATTAAAAACAACAGCGCTAGAGATGGTAACAATAGCTTTCTCATACTTTAGGTTAAATTTTCGATTTAAGAATGTTACTTCTGCAACACAAATTCATTATCCATAAAACTCATTTTTGATCTAATTATTGCATCTTAACAATTAATCTATCAAAAATTTTAGTGTTAGTTCAAGCCTTTTTTATAAGCCTTGAGCCACCTTTCAGGGATGATTTGGTTGCAAGCTTCCAAATAGTCCTGTTGGGTGCATGGTAATAACGCCGCCGAATTTGTTTTAGTATGCTCTGGTAAAATTGAAGGCACTTCTATCCACCATCTTTCGGTAACATGGCTTTTATAAAAGACAAGTTCCTCGGTATCCGTAGGAACGGTAAACTTGGTAAAATCCTCATCATTGGAGCTGGGAAACTCGCTAATCCTAAAACTGATACCTTCAATAAAATACCAGATAATTTGGGAAACCAATTGCGCGGAAAGGGAAGTGTTCTCTATTTCATAAATACCAAAAACGGAAACCTTATCGCTGATACCTGCATAGCGCGCAATGGCGCATATTTCCCTACCGTCAAAACCATTGGGTGAAAAATGGGAGGTGACCCCCATTTCACTGGCACGTATGGACCGCATATCCAAACTCACCAAATGGGCATTGCGGAGAATGGGTTCTGCCAAGGTGATGTCCGTAACAATTTCCCCCAGTCGATAGGCGTCAAAAAATAAACGCTCCATCAAATCTATCTCCTCTTGGGCATTAAAATAGCTTTGGTACCCGATGTTTGAAAAATTAAAGAGATTGTTGGGTTTGTCCGTGATAATTCTACTCATATAAGAATGGGAGGAGATGAGTTCATCATCCTCGCCAAAGTCGAACCTGCTATCAATGGAAACTACATTGATCATATCCCGTATCCCATCAAAAGCCCGATAGGTGGGAAACGTAATATCTTGGGTTGCCCCTATTATTATAGGTATGATTTTTTCTTCAAGGAGTCCCCCTACGATTTCCTTTACCACAAAATAAGTGTCCTCAACCTTGTCCCCAGCTTCCACATCACCAATATCGATCAAGGTGGCATTCCAATTGCCCATCATAAGCCTATACAATTGGATACGAATGGCATCAATATCAAGCTTGTCCGGTTTTTTTTCAAAAGCATTCCTGGATTCCAACACACCAAATATGGCTACAGTAGCATTTGCAAAAACAGGAAGTCCTTTCTTTTTGGTATGCTTATAGATATTTTTGCCCAGCGATTGTGGAGGTAAGAATTCTGAAAAGGCAAGTACCTTGTCACTTACTGGAACCAAAAAATCGAATGCCATTACACGTGTTGTTTTGGGGGGATTAACAAAATGTCTTGCATACGCACCCCATTATTGGCGTGCACGTTCTAAAACCTTTGGCTTCTATGATAGTATACTACCATAAGCAAAGGCTTGCGACACAAAAATAGCAGATAATTGTTAAAAAGAAGACGTAGTGCTTGCTACTTTTTTGCTTTAGGTTTGGCTTTGGCCTTAGCCTTTTTCTTGGGTGATTTTTTCTCGATCATCCCTTTAGCTTCTTCCAAGGAAATTTTGGTAGCGTCTACATCTTTGGAAAGTTCTACTTTGATTTTCCCTTTTAAGATATTGTGACGGCCCCATCGTGCTTTTTCGATCCGTATGCCTTCTTCCGGCCATTCTTGGATCAATTTTTCAATTTCCTTTTGCTTTTTGGCCTCAATGAGTTCTACAATATCATCTTTGGTCAAATTATCAAAATCATACTTTTTATTGACGTTGATGAACATGCCGTTCCATTTGATAAAAGGACCAAACCTACCCACACCTTTGGTGACTTCGTTATCCTCATAATGGGCTATGGGGGCATCTGCCTTTTGTTTGGCCTTGATCAGCTCTATGGCCCTATCCATATCTACATCAAAGGCACTTTCCCCTTTATCCAAAGAGATAAATTTCTTGCCAAAACGTACATACGGACCAAACCTGCCCACACTGGCCTCTACCTCTTCACCTTCATAGACCCCAAGTTTTCTTGGCAACTGAAACAGCTCCATGGCTTCTTCAAAAGTAATGGTGGTTATGGATTGCTCCGGGAGCAAACTGGCAAAAAGTGGTTTTTCCTCTTCTTCTACCGTTCCTATTTGGACCATTGGCCCAAACCGGCCCAATCTAGCCGCTACCTGTCTGCCAGATTTAGGGTCCTTACCCAAAACACGTTCCCCGCTGGCACGGTCGGCATTTTCCTCGACATCTTTTACCGTAGGATGGAAATCATCGTAAAAGGCTTTCATCACCTTTTTCCAATCCTCATCACCAGCGGCAATTTCATCAAAATCCTCTTCTACCTTAGCGGTAAAATTATAATCCAAAATAGTAGTAAAGTGACTGACTAAAAAGTCATTGACGATCATACCTATATCCGTTGGTACCATCTTTCCTTTATCGGAACCTACGGTTTCCACCAAACCTTTTTCTTTAATGGCACCGGTTTCCAAAAGCAATTGGGTGTACTTCCGTTCGGTACCTTCCACCGTACCTTTTTCTACATATCCCCTATTGAGGATCGTAGAAATGGTAGGGGCGTAGGTAGACGGTCTTCCAATGCCCAATTCCTCTAATTTCTTCACCAAGGATGCTTCCGTATACCGGTAAGGTGGTCTTGTAAAACGTTCCGTTGCGGTAATATAATCGTTGGTCAACTTTTCGTCCACTTGCATCGCCGGCAACATTCCTTCTTGTTCTTCCGCACCTTCTTCGTCATCCGATCCTTCCAAATATACTTTTAAGAATCCGTCGAACTTTACCACTTCCCCATTGGCGGTAAATTCTTCGCTATGCTTGTTCGCTTTTATCTTTACGTTGGTGCGCTCCAATTGTGCGTCGCTCATTTGCGAGGCCAACGTACGTTTCCAAATCAACTCATATAATTTTTGCTGATCACGTTCTAAAGATGGCGATTGCAATTTCATATCCGTAGGACGAATGGCCTCGTGTGCTTCTTGCGCCCCTTTGGATTTGCCCGTATAATTACGGACGGTGCTGTAAGCGTCACCATAATTATCTACAATAGCGTCTTTGGCAGCAGCAAGTGCTTCTTTGGAAAGGTTTACACTATCGGTCCTCATATAGGTAATCAATCCGGCCTCGTACAACCGTTGTGCCACTTGCATGGTCCTACCCACCGAAAAATAAAGCTTTCTTGAGGCTTCTTGTTGTAACGTGGAGGTAGTAAAAGGTGCTGCGGGCGATTTTTTAGCCGGTTTTTTATCCAATTTGGCCACCGAAAAATCCGCTTCCATATTGCTTTGTAAAAAAGCTTCCGCTTTTTCCTTTGTTGGAAACGTTTTGTTCAGTTTTGCTTCAAAAACTTTTCCATTGGCCGTTTTAAATTGTGCCTTAATACGGTAAGAGGCCTCTGCTGCAAAGCCTTCTATTTCGCGCTCGCGCTCAACGATAAGGCGTACTGCAACGGATTGCACCCTACCTGCGGACAAGCCCGGTTTTATTTTTTTCCAAAGCACAGGGGACAATTGATACCCTACCAACCTGTCCAAAACCCTACGCGCCTGCTGCGCATTCACCAAGTTATAATTGATTTCCCTGGGGTTTTCAATCGCTTTTTGAATGGCAGATTTTGTAATGGAGTTAAAGACAATACGCTTGGTCTTACTACGATCCAAGCCCAACTCTTCTGCCAAATGCCAAGAAATGGCCTCTCCCTCGCGGTCTTCATCACTGGCCAGCCAAATCATATCTGCTTTTTTGGCCAAGCCCTTTAGTTTAGCGACCAAGGCTTTCTTTTCCTTATCTACTATATATTTAGGGGAAAAATCGTTGTCGACATCAACGCCCAATTCCTTGGAGGGCAGGTCTGCAATATGCCCAAAACTGGACTCTACCTGAAAATCTTTTCCTAAAAATTTCTCTATCGTTTTTGCCTTTGCAGGGGACTCAACAATGACTAAGTTCTTTGGCATTCAGTGGTTTTTGAACTAACAAAAGTATATGATTTTTTTGATTTCGGGATTTGCACGAACATTACGCACCGCAAACTATCCCGTTAAAAACGGAATACTTCCGCCAGATATTGTCCTTTTTTCTAATCTGTATCAAACCACACCGGATAAAGCTTTGCATAAAATTTAACTGTCAATTTGTCACTAATTTGCGTAATCGTTTATCTTTGCAGATTCCAACGAAGTATCATGAGCGGGCATAAAAACACGGAAAAACTACTGGACGAATCCTTACAGGGCAACACCCTTGTTTTAGCGGGCAACCAACAAAACAGTAGAAAGTTGTACATAGAGAGCTACGGCTGTCAAATGAATTTTTCCGATAGTGAGATCGTGGCATCCATTCTGGCCAAAGAAGGGTTCAATACCACCCAAGAGCTTGCCGAAGCGGATTTGGTATTGGTAAACACCTGCTCCATTAGGGAAAAGGCAGAGCTTACGGTGCGCAAGCGCTTGGAGAAGTTCAATGCCGTAAAAAAAATAAATCCACATATGAAGGTTGGGGTGTTGGGCTGTATGGCAGAACGCCTAAAGAGCAAGTTCCTAGAGGAGGAGAAAATTGTGGATATGGTGGTTGGTCCGGATGCCTACAAGGATTTACCCAACTTGGTACAAGAAATTGATGAAGGCAGGAATGCCGTAAATGTTATCCTTTCCAAAGACGAGACCTATGGCGATGTTGCCCCGGTGCGCTTAAACAGCAATGGCGTTACGGCCTTTGTATCCATTACCCGCGGCTGTGATAATATGTGCACCTTTTGTGTAGTGCCTTTTACTAGGGGACGGGAGCGTAGTAGGGACCCCCAATCCATAATAGGGGAAGTCAATGACCTTTGGGATAAGGGGTATAAAGAAATTACACTTTTGGGCCAAAACGTGGACAGTTATCTTTGGTATGGAGGTGGGCTAAGAAAGGATTTTGAAAAAGCTAGCACCATGGAAAAAGCCACAGCGGTGAACTTTGCAAAGCTTTTGGATTTATGTGCGGAAGCGCAACCTAAAATGCGCATTCGCTTTTCGACCTCAAATCCGCAGGATATGACCTTGGATGTTATTGAAAGTATGGCAAGACACCAAAACATTTGCAACTACATACACCTACCAGTTCAAAGCGGCAGTGACCGCATACTAAAAGCAATGAACCGTTTGCATACCAGAACAGAGTATTTTGAACTGATAGACAATATAAAACGTATCATTCCGGATTGTGCAATCAGTCAGGATATGATTACCGGATTCCCTACGGAAACGGAAGAAGACCATCAAGACACCTTGTCCCTAATGGATTATGTAAAATATGATTATGGATTCATGTTTGCATACTCTGAACGTCCGGGAACCATGGCCGCTAGAAAATTGGAAGACGATGTGCCTCAGGAAGTAAAGAAAAGAAGGTTGACGGAAATCATCGCCTTACAACGAAAACACAGTTTATACCGAACCCAGCAACATCTAGGAAAAGTTGAGGAAGTGTTGATAGAAGGCAGCTCCAAAAAATCCGACGCACATTGGATGGGACGGAATTCGCAAAATACGGTAGTGGTATTTCCAAAGGAAAACTATACGATTGGCGATTTTGTAATGGTAAAAATAACGGATTGCACCTCTGCTACCTTATTGGGAGAGGCCACCGGATTTAGCGATAACAATTAAGTGGCTATCGCCAAGCAATACTAACAGTATAAAAGATATATGGAGAGTGTACAATCCATAAAACAACGTTTTGAGCTCATTGGAAACGATCCAAAGCTTAACCGTGCCCTTCAAAAAGCGGTGCAGGTATCCCCTACCGATATCTCGGTATTGGTCACTGGCGAAAGTGGTGTAGGTAAGGAGGCCATTCCAAAGATTATCCACTCGCTTTCGCATAGAAAGCATGCCAAATACATTGCGGTTAACTGCGGGGCCATCCCAGAAGGCACTATAGACAGTGAACTTTTTGGCCACGAGAAAGGTGCGTTTACTGGTGCCACACAAACCCGTAGTGGTTATTTTGAAGTAGCGGACGGGGGCACTATTTTTTTAGATGAAGTTGGGGAACTACCGTTGACCACACAAGTGCGTCTGTTGCGGGTTTTGGAAAATGGCGAATTCCTAAAAGTAGGATCTTCCCAAGTACAGAAAACGGATGTACGAATCGTTGCGGCCACCAACGTCAATATGTTTGAGGCCATTAAAAAGGAAAAGTTTCGGGAAGACCTCTATTACAGGTTGAGTACCGTTGAAATTAATATCCCACCCCTTCGGGAACGCCAAGAGGATATTCATTTGTTGTTCAGGAAGTTTGCTTCGGATTTTGGACAGAAATACAAAATGCCCACCATACGCTTGGATGATAACGCCGTAAACCTTTTATTAAAATATAGATGGCCCGGTAACATTAGGCAACTTAGAAATATAGCCGAACAAGTTTCTGTTTTAGAAGAGAAACGATCGGTATCCGCGGCAACCTTACACGCCTATTTACCAAACTCCAATACCACCAATTTACCTGCGGTCATAGGTTCCGAAAAAAAGGAAGGGGATTTTAGCAACGAACGCGAAATTTTGTACAAGGTGCTTTTTGATATGAAAGGTGACCTTAACGACCTTAAAAAACTGACCTTGGAACTTTTGAAGAACAACGATTCTGAAAAAGTACAAGAGGAGAACGAAACCTTGATCCGAAAGATTTACGGCAAAAAAGAAGATGCCGTTCAAGAACCGGAACAAGCACCCAGCGTTTTACAATTGCCTGAAGTAGAACAGGTCATCGAAGCCAATGCCTATGTGGCTCCCGTACCGGAAGACCGCTATCACTTTGCAGAGGAAATACAGGAGGAAGAAACCTTGTCCCTTCAAGAAAAAGAGATAGAACTTATAAAGAAATCCTTGGAACGTAACCGTGGAAAACGAAAAGCCGCAGCAGCGGAACTGGGCATTTCTGAGCGTACCTTATACCGAAAAATAAAACAATACGATTTATAGTCAGCAGTTGTATGAAAAATAAAATCTTAGCCTTAACGGTACTGTTATCCACATTGTTGATGAATGGATGTGGGTTTTATAATTTTTCTGGTGCCAGCACGGGAACCGCGGAGAGTTTTCAGGTAAATTTCTTTCCAAACTATGCGGACCAAACCCCAGGTTCCGTCATTGAGCCCGGTTTGGACAGGGACTTTACCAATGCCTTACAGGATTTGATCACCAACCTTACCAGCCTAAGCCTAACAGGGAATAACGGTGACCTCATCTATGAAGGGGAAATTGTGGAATACCGCATTTCGCCACAGACTGCAACAGCCAACCAGACCGCTGCGCAAAACCGTCTGAACATGAGCGTTAACGTACGCTTTTATAATACTACAAAAGAAGATTCCGACTTTGAACGGCGTTTTTCTTTTTTCTTTGATTATCCTGCCAACCAGCAATTGGTGGGATCTACCTTGGTCGAAGCCCATGAGGTAATTTTTGAACGGATAACACAAGATATTTTTAACGAGTCCCTAGCGGATTGGTAAACCTATGAACGTCACCAACTTCATACAGCTACTACAACAGTCGGGGGCCATCCTATCGCCTAAGCAAACCCGTGAACTAGAGGATATCTTGGAAGAATATCCCTATTTTCAGGCAGCTAGGGCCCTTCATCTTAAAGGGCTTAAAAATCTGGATAGCTACAAATACAATGATGCCTTAAAGGTAACCGCTGGCCATACCGCGGACCGCGAAGTCTTGTTCGATTATATTACGGGAAAGGAATTTACCCAACACCATATCGCCAATGCTATTTTAGGAAGGGCGACTACTTTGGAAGAAAAAGAAATTATAGCGGAAGAGGTAAAGGCCAATCCAGAGGCCTCCGTTATTTTAGGGGAAACGGAAGGGAAGAGTCCATTGCCGCAAAATCTTAAAGATGCCGAACAGATCTTAAATCCTGCCTTGTTCAAAAACAAGGAACAACCGGCGGAATCGGAAACCGACGGATTGAATCTGGGGAAACCTATTGCCTTCACCAAAAAAGAACGGTATTCCTTTAACGAGTGGTTGCAGCTTACGTCCAAAAAACCCATCGCTAGGGAAACCCCCGAGGAAGATGAATCTGAGGAGAAGAAAAAGAAATTCGATCTCTTGGATAAATTTATAGAAAGTAAGCCCCGTATTATTCCCAAAGAAGATTCAAAGGCAACGGTCAACATTAAAGAATCCGCCAAAATCGATCAAAACCAATTGATGACGGAAACCTTGGCCAAGGTGTATTTGGAACAGAAAAAATACAAGAAAGCCATACAGGCCTTTAAGATATTGCGTTTGAAATATCCAGAAAAAAGTAGTTTCTTTGCAGACCGAATTCGCGAAGTGAAGCGTTTGCAGAAAGATAAAGACTAGAAGAGATGAGTACATTTACCATATTTTTAATATTGATTATCGCCGTTTGCCTATTGTTAATATTGGTAATCATGGTACAAAACCCAAAAGGTGGCGGATTGTCCTCTTCTTTTGGTGGTGGTGGCAACCAAGTTGTAGGCGGCGTTAAGAAAACCGGGGATTTTTTGGATAAAAGTACTTGGACCTTGGCAACATTACTTATTGTATTGATCCTATTGTCCAATCTTTCCTTGAAAGGAAATTATGGTCAGGCGGAATCCAAAGTATTGCAAGGTGATGATATAGAAAATACAGTTCCTGAAACCCTCCCGGATGAAGTTCCTGAAGAGCTGCCAGCTCCTGCAGGGGACAATCCTTTGGATACGATTCAATAAGGACTTTACATACAACATTGAAAAAATGCCAGCTTAATGACAAGCTGGCATTTTTTGTTGTTAAGAATGGCAGTTTTTTGCCAATGGCATAATTTCTGTCACTATCCTAGGCAGAATAATAAACTAATACCTAAAATTTATAAAAATGGCTAAAGTAAACATCAAACCATTGGCAGATCGGGTTCTTATTGAGCCTATGGCCGCGGAAACCAAAACAGCTTCTGGAATCATCATACCGGATACTGCAAAAGAAAAGCCCCAAAAAGGCAAAGTGGTTGCTGTTGGCCCTGGCACAAAAGACGAAGACATGACCGTAAAAGTTGGTGATTCCGTGCTGTATGGAAAATATGCAGGCACCGATTTAAAATTGGAAGGTACCGATTATCTCATCATGAGGGAAAGTGACATTTTAGCAATAGTATAGTAAAACCGAGAAACACAATCAAATTCTCGGGAATCCGGGAACCAAAAAATCATAAAATATTATGGCAAAAGACATCAAATTTGATATAGATGCACGCGATGGCCTTAAAAGAGGTGTTGATGCATTGGCAAATGCGGTAAAAGTAACTTTAGGCCCAAAAGGTAGAAACGTAATCATTAGCAAATCTTTTGGCGCTCCGCAAGTAACCAAGGATGGGGTTACCGTTGCAAAAGAAATTGAATTGGAGAACGCCCTTGAGAACATGGGTGCGCAAATGGTAAAGGAAGTAGCTTCCAAGACCAATGATTTGGCCGGTGATGGTACTACAACAGCCACCGTTTTGGCACAAGCCATCGTAAAAGAAGGGTTGAAAAACGTTGCTGCCGGAGCAAACCCAATGGATTTGAAAAGAGGGATTGACAAAGCGGTTGAGGCTATTGTAGAAAACTTGGCCAAGCAATCCAAAAAAGTAGGGGATTCCACAGAGAAAATCAAGCAAGTTGCAGCAATCTCCGCTAACAATGACGGTACTATTGGGGACCTAATTGCCCAAGCGTTTGACAAGGTTGGCAAAGAAGGTGTAATTACTGTTGAAGAGGCCAAAGGAACAGATACTTATGTAGATGTTGTTGAGGGAATGCAGTTTGATAGGGGATACCTTTCCCCATATTTTGTGACAGATTCCGAAAAGATGGTCGCAGATTTGGAGAACCCTTATATCCTTCTTTTTGACAAGAAAATCTCTGCCATGAAGGACCTACTTCCAGTTCTTGAGCCTGTGGCACAGTCTGGAAAACCCTTATTGATCATTGCAGAAGATGTTGACGGCGAGGCATTGGCAACTTTGGTAGTGAACAAACTTAGAGGTTCCTTAAAAATAGCTGCCGTTAAGGCACCAGGTTTTGGGGATCGAAGAAAAGCCATGTTAGAGGATATCGCTATCCTAACCAATGGAACCGTAATTTCAGAAGAAAGAGGTTTCTCCTTGGAAACAGCTACCATAGATATGTTAGGCACTACGGAACGTGTTACTATTGATAAAGACAACACAACCATTGTAAATGGTGCAGGTGCCGCTAAAAACATCAAAACACGGGTCAATCAAATCAAATCCCAAATAGAGACCACGACATCCGACTATGATAAGGAAAAGCTGCAAGAGCGTTTGGCCAAATTGGCCGGCGGTGTTGCCGTACTTTATGTTGGTGCTGCCTCTGAGGTAGAGATGAAAGAAAAGAAAGACCGTGTGGACGATGCTTTGCATGCTACTAGGGCCGCTGTTGAAGAAGGTATTGTTGCTGGTGGTGGCGTTGCATTAGTGCGGGCCAAATCGGTTTTAGCCAAAGTAGAGACAGAAAATGAAGATGAGGCAACAGGCTTGCAAATTGTAGCAAGGGCCATTGAAGCCCCAATAAGAACCATTGTTTCCAATGCAGGGGGTGAAGGTTCCGTTGTTGTAGCCAAAATATTAGATGGTAAAGGTGACTTTGGATACGACGCCAAATCTGACAAGTATGTTGAGATGATGAAAGCAGGGATTATTGATCCCAAAAAAGTGACCCGCGTTGCTTTGGAAAATGCTGCTTCCGTTTCCGGAATGATCTTGACTACCGAATGTGCGTTAACGGACATTAAAGAAGACGCCCCTGCTATGCCACCAATGGGTGGAGGTGGCGGAATGCCCGGTATGATGTAGCAGCGAAACGCCACAGGCATAGCATTATAAGCTAGTTTGCGGGTAGTACTCCGCATACAGCACGAATCAGAACCGTCCTTGGGAAACCTTGGGCGGTTTTTTATTTTAGTTTCTTCAAATAGTTTTTCCCGGTTATAGCGGATGCGGTAAGCACTCCGGCCACCAAAGCCCCTCCTACACCAGCCGTAACGATGTCCTGTCCTGTCAAGAACAAACCTTTAATGGGAGTCCGAGGCTTTAAAAACTCTTGTCGGAACCTCTTGGGTGTGTGGTCTAGCCCGTAGATCTCTCCTTTGGAATAGTTTACAAAATGTTGGGTTGTTAACGGCGAAGAAAGCTCATAGCAATCCACTTTATCTTTTAATTGTGGTAATTGTTCAAAAAGCACGTTTAACAATCGCTCTGAGATTTGCTGTTTTTTACTTTCATAAGACTCTCCCCGCTTCATCCACCGCGAGCCCTGCCAATCTTCAAATTCTTCCCAAGGCATTAGTGTAATGACATCTATGGTACTTCTATCGGGGTAACGATTGGTCCAATCCGGGTCCTTTGCCGACGGAAAGGAAATGTATACCAAAGGGAAAGGTGCATCGATATCCTTAGTATAACGTGCTACACAAGCATCATGGTCCAAATCGTCCGGATAAATCCATAAATTGGTTTTGGGCAATTCCAAACTTTGGGGAGAACCCTTAAGCCCAATATATAAACAGGCATGGGCAACGGAAGGTTGTATCTTTTGCAGGTGCTCGGTCAAACCGTATTTTTCCTGTATGGTCTCCGATAACAATCTTTTATAGGTAGTCATTATCCCCGCACCACTAATAACCAAAGGACATTTAAATTCCTTCCCATCTGCCATGACCACGCCTTTAGCCCTTCCTTTTTCTACTAAAATAGAGGCCACCTCAGCGTTAATCACCAAAGCGCCGCCCGCATCTTCGATAATTGCATCAATGGTTTCGGCAATCCGGGAAGATCCCCCAACCGGGAAACTACCCCCTCCAAAATAATGTCTGGCCACAGAAGCGTGCATCGCAAAACTGCTTTGCTTTGGCGGCAATCCATAATCGCCATATTGCCCGGTCAATACCTTAATAAGTTCTTCGTTATCGGTTAATTCACGTAGTACTTCATAGGTTGTCCTATCGCTATATTGATAGTAGCCTTTTCGCATCCTTTTACCAATCAACCTATTCATTAGATTAGGTATTGCCTTGGACAGATAAAACTTGCCCATAGCCTTGTTGGCAGCAAATACTAGGGCTACGTAACTATCAATAGCTTCTTTATCTTTCGGAAAATATTCTTTTAGTTTTGCTTTAAAATTTTTGGCACCCTTAACAAAATCGTAGGCTTTATCCCCGATAACTATTCGGTCATAAACGGCGCCCATGTCTGCCCACTTAAGCTCACCATTTGTAATATGATCAAAAAGCTTTCTTAATAAGCTATTTGTACGTTGTAATTCACCAATGTAGTGTATGCCAACATCCCACTCATAGCCCTTTCTCTTAAAGACATGGGTAAATCCACCTGCGGTGTAATGCTTTTCCAATACCAAAACGCGTTTTCCTTGCTTGGAAAAAAGGGCCGCCGTGGTAAGACTTCCCATTCCAGAGCCAATGATTATGGCGTCATAGGATGCGGCTAGTTGGGGGTTCTTTTTATATGAAATCATGCGGGTGGGGGTTAGTCGGTTTAGCGATCCAAAGTATTGGTCCTTTCAAGACCCAATAGGTCAAAATAAGTTTAATATCCTAACTTTCCAAAAACTGCTATACCAACATCCAAACTGCCATCACTAGCATCACGGCATTTTCAATAAAAGTGGCCTCGGTCATGGGTAACTTTAAAGCGGTTCCTAGGCAGGCACATTGTATTTTATTTTTCTGAAGTAGTGCCCGGATGACCCCTACCGTGGTTATTCCCAATACGACTATCGTA